>DASWMI010000179.1:0-22051 GCA_036399835.1 Pyrinomonadaceae bacterium
CGTATCCTGGGCTGTTCAGTGGGGACATCAAAATCGCAGCTTCACAAGGCGCGTATGAAACTGCGCGGACTGCTGACAAAACAAAAGACCGCCGAATAGCTCGCCCTTTAAGCTCAAGCCTGACAGAAATCTTTTACCGGAGCGCGGCATATCAAGCCGCGCTCCGAGTGCTTTATGAATCAATGAGCTTTAGCCCTGGCCGCCCTGCTTGTCCTTTAAGTTTGGCTGGTCCATTCTCTGGTCCGGCGCGCTCGCGCCCTGCTCTTGCTCGTTGCGTCCCTCTCGCGTGGCCTTGTTCTTCTTGTCCTTACGCTGACCATCTTTTTTCTGCCGGTCTTTATCTGACATAACTTGCGCGTCCCTTCCCTCTTGCGAGCTTTAAATCAAGACATCTTATCCGGCCCTTGTCTCGCCGCCGAGCAGCGTCAGTATCTCGCCCGTGACATAGCTTGAATCCGCTTCGGATGCGAAGTAGACGAAAGCCGGGGCAATCTCTTCGGGCTGCGCGGGCCGCTTCATGGGCGTGTCTGCTCCGAATCCGGGTACTTCTTCGGCAGACTTATCCGAAGGATTAAGAGGTGTCCAGACTGGACCAGGCGAGACGCAGTTGACGCGGATTCCCTTCTCGACCAGATTCTGCGCGAGCGATTTGGTAAAAGCATGAATCGCTCCCTTGGTCGCGGAGTAATCGAGCAGCTCCTTGCTGCCTTCGAGTCCCGTAATCGAGCCTGTGTTGACGATGGCGCTGCCTTCCGGAAGATAACGCAGGGCAGCCTTCGTCATGTAAAAGTAGCCGTAAATGTTCGTCTTGAAAGTGCGGTCCCACTGCTCTTCGGAAACATCTTCGAGGCTCTTCTGGTGCTGCTGAAAGGCAGCGTTGTTGACGAGCAGGTCCAGCTTGCCATACTCCTGCACGGTGCGGTCCACGGCCCTGCGGCAGAAGACAGGCTCACGCACATCGCCTGGAATCAAGAGGCACTCGCGCCCTTCGGCTTTCACACCGCGGCGCGTCTCTTCCGCGTCCGACTCTTCCGAAGGAAGATAGATAATCGCCACGTCCGCCCCCTCGCGCGCGTAGAGCACGGCGACGGCGCGACCGATGCCGGAATCGCCGCCCGTGATGAGTGCGATCTTATCTTTCAGCTTGCCGGAGCCTTTGTAGAGAGGAGCTTGATATTCGGGCTTAGGGTTCAGCCTGGATTCAAGACCGGGCTTCTCCTGATGCTGCGCGGGCATGGGAGATTTCGGCTCTCTTTGTTTCCCTTTGCGCGCGCCCTTCCGCGCTTTCGCTGACTTACCGCCCTTCCTGCTCGTCGCCATTTATCCCTCCCGGTCCAAAGCTCTCTCATCTGCAACAGGCAGATACGCCCCTCTGAATTGCTTTGCAAAGGCGAGCCAGGTCTGCCAACAGGATTTTTAAGATAGTCTCTTAAAACACGAAATTATCGCGCTGATGAGGCGATAGTCTGTACGTTTTGACAAAACTATTGAAGTTTGCGACTGGACCAGAAAGAGCGCTTGAGGGCGACATGCGCGAATAAACAGACGAGCGCGTCAAGCTGAATCAGCCAAGGGGGAACTTTTCTACCCGAAGAGTGTCTAAGCAGGGAAAGCTAAACCGGAAGGCCCGCGCCTGAAGAGTTTTATCTGTTAACAGGCATGCTCAAAAAAAATCTTTTCAGCTTGACCAGGCAGATATGAAGGAGACCAACATGCGAAGAATGCTTATCGTCCTCGCGCTGCTCGCGATTATTTCGTCTCTCGTTCCGGGCCAGAACAGCGTGCAGAAAACGGACCAGAGCAACAACGCGGAGCAGGCCGTGTTGAAAACCATAGAGGAATGGTTTGAGGCCGAAGGGCGCCACGACCGCGCAGCTTTGGCGCGCATTGTCGCCGATGATTTTATAGGCACAGGCCCGATGGGCAACACCTTGATTAAACAGGATGTCCTGCCGCGCGAAGGAGCGCGCGCGGGCGGCCTCTCTGTCACAGGCAGGGACATCAGCGTGCGTGTCTACGGCTAGACGGCGGTCGCCATAGGGCGCGGCGTACCTCGCGTCGAGGGCCACCAGCCGGAGATTCGTTTCACAGTCGTCTTCGTCAAGCGACAGGACCGCTGGCAGATGGTCGCAGGCCATCTCTCAGGCGTTTCCCATGAGGACTAACACGGAGTTGGACCAGTAAAGAGAAGTTTCTTCGCGCTTGATGAGCCGGCCAATAGCTCGCACTTCAAAGGCGGGCGTCTCTCAAGAGATAGCGCTGGCGATAGCAAAGGCTGCGCCCGCCGCGAGGCTGCCGATGAGCGTCGTCTGGAGCGCGCTGCGCAAAGGCCTAGTGCCCGTGAAGCGGCCCTTGATAAATCCGAAGACGACAAGGGCCAGCAGCGTGGCCGCAATGGAAAACAGCAAGGCTCTCGGCGCGCTGGCGACAAAGATATAGGGCGAGAGCGGGATTAAGCCTCCGGCGATATACGCGCCGCCGATGGTCAAAGCTGAGATGAAGGCGCGGCCCGGCTCAGGCTTTTCCAATCCCAGCTCAAAGCGCATCATAAAATCTATCCACTTCCCGGGACGCGATTGCAGACTGAGCACGATAGGCTTGATCTCATCTTCCGAGAGGCCGTATGAGCGAAAGACTTCGGCCACCTCCGCCATCTCTTCTTCGGGAATCTCCGCGACCTCACGCCGCTCACGCTCGCGCTCGCTGCGATAATGCTCGGCATCGCTTTTGGCGGCCAGGTAGCCGCCGAGACCCATCGCAATAGAGCCTGCCGCGATCTCCGCCAGCCCCGCCGTGATGATGATGTTTGAAGCGCTCACGGCTCCGGTCAAACCCGCGGCCAGGGCGAAAGGCACGGTCAGCCCGTCGCTCATTCCGATGACCACATCGCGCACGACCTCGCTCGCCGTAAAGTGTCTTTCAGTATGCGGTGTTTGCGGCACAGGCCCGGCCCTCCCTGTCAAATAAGCTGCCATAGCTTTTAACCCGCACAGTCTATTTCACTCTCCCCGACGCGCAAAGCATGAGCGGACGGCGCGGCCTGCGGAGCTGTCAAGGCAAAAGCGGAAACCGAAAAGAGGCCGCGCGATTGCTCATCAACTCGCGCGGCCTCTTTTCGGTTTTCATTAGTGACTATCTCGCGTCGAGCTTTCTGCCCGCGTTGAGGTTGTCGAAATTGAGAATGGCGTTGAAGACTAGGAAGTAGCTGCCCTGCGTCTCGCCGCGCCAGACGGGGTTGATTGAGAAGAGGACGACGTGGCCCTGTTCGAGCGGGACGTCTATCACCGCAGCGTGTTGCGCAATCTCGCCGCCGCCGTCAACCAGACCGGAGACGAGCAGGTCTTTGTTGTCGGCGTAGCGCAGGATGACGCGCGGCCTGAACTGCGGAGGGATAACGTTGATGCCGTTGCGCCTTTGTTCGTCCGTGACGGGCAGGGCTTCCCAGACTTCTGCGGTCGGCTCTGACGGAGCTTCGACGGGCGGGCGGCCCTGCGGCACGTCAGGGTCTTCGAGCGTCCCACGGCCAGTCTCACGCGCATCCGAGGCTCTGCGACCGCCGCCGCGACCGCCAAGGATATTGCTGAGGTTAAAGATTGGTCCATCGAAGCAATAGATTGAGAGCTGCTCGCCATAGCCGTAGGCAATCGGACTCGCTGCGTCCACAAACTTCGAGCGGAGGATACTGCCGATCACCTTGAGGCGTTGCGGGCGTTGTATGGAGACGCCGGGCGCGAGGCCGTGGTTGACCGCCAGCTCAGCCGTATCCATGACGCTGATAAAGAGACCGCCGCGACGGACGAACCTTTGCAGGTTGTTAAGTCCGGTCCAGCCGAGGCCGGGCCGTATGTCTTCGGTCGAGTCTATCTTGCCTATGTTGGGTGTGAGCGGAGTCGTCTTCCAGGGTAGCGGGTTGCCCCACATCGGCATCCCGTTGATGATTGCCAGAGGGTCGCGCCCGACCGGAGCAAAAAGAATGACATCATATTTGGCGTTGAGATTCTCGTCGCGCGCAGCATCCTGCGTGCTGATGTAGGCGTAGGGAATCTGTAGCTTGTCAAAGGCCAAGCGCCACCAGCCCTCGTCCTGCGTGCTCAGCCATGTGTGCATGATGGCGATGCGCGGAGCTTTGACGGCGTGTCTGCGCACCGTCGGCGCGGCGCTCAGGGCAAAGGCTTGCAGCTCAAGCTCTGTGGCTGCGCGCTGAAGGTCTGCGGCGGGCACGTTGCGTATGATGAAGGAGCCGCGATTGAACCTTTGCCCGGCGGCCTCGAAAGGCTCTTCGGCGACCTCGACCGCCGCGTTCTTCAAGCGATAACGCAGCGTCATCAGCGTATTATCAGCGTTGTGGTTGATGACGAAGACCGAGCCGCTCCCATTCAATCCGCCGCGCGCGCGGACTTCGCCCGCGACACGCTCCATCTGCGCGTTGAGAACTTTCGTATCGGTCACACGCGAGACCTGCACGTTGCCCAGTTCGCCAAAGGTCCAGGCCGTGTCGTCGTAAACATTCTGCTGTGGGTCGTTCGGACTCCAGTATTGATAATCGAGCAGCATGTCAGCGATGCGGCTGTAGGGCTGGTCCATACGGACGATGTAGCTGCCTGCCGGAAACGTGCGCGTCTCCGCCCCTTGCTCATCCTTTTTACGGTCCTGCGCCGCTGGACCAGTATTCTTCGCCTCCTGTGAAGCATTCGCGTTAGCGGGAGCACTCCTCGCATCATTATTCTTCGCGGCATCATTCCTGGCGGGCTGAGCCGGCTGTTTCCTGGCTCCCTTTTTGGCGCTGACGTTGACTGTGAAGGGCGCTGTGGCGCGAGAGATTTCGCAGCCCTGCGCTTGAAGCGTGCGGAGCAGCTCGGCCTGCGCCGCGGGTCGCGGGTCGTCCGCCGGAAAGACATAGGCGGCAGGCCCTTCGTTCCTGGGCTTCTCAATCGAACGTTTGCTCTTCAAGTAAAAGTTGCGCAGGAAGAGCTTGCCGTTGCTGGCGAAAAAGTTGAGCGCCGTTAGCAGGCCCGTCTGCTGGTAGTTATTGTTGTTGCGCTGCGACCAGCGAGCCTTCGGCAGCGGCGGGTTCTGGCGATACCATGTGCGAGAGTATTGCGATTGGCTCAGCGTGCGCTCGACCGTATCCGCACCCGCGTTGCCAAAGGTTTCGTAGAGGCGGCTGATGCCGTTGTGAGTGGCGGCGAGAAACATCAGGTAGCCTGGCGACCAGGTATCGAATGTGCCGTGCGTAAAGACACCCGGCATCCCGTACTTGGTCATTTCGGAAACGTTGTTCCAGCCGATCATCTGCCATTCGTCTGTCAGGATGGGGTCGAGCCATGCGTTGTATGGACCATCGCCGATGGTGTTGTCGTAAAGATAAGGGACTGACTCGTGGAGGTCGTGCAGCACCTGCGCTTTCCATCCCGTGTAGGTCTTGAGCACGTTGCGCGTCAGGTTGAGCGTGAGGCCCATCGCGTCGCGGTTGTTGTCGTGGGCCACGTAGTGTCCCCAGTAAAGCAGCGGCGGCCAGTTCTCATTGGGGTGGGCCAGATGCCAGTTGTAGACATCCACCTGTCGGTTGCGCCCATCAACCTCCACGACCGGAGTAATCAGCGTGATGAGATTGTCGCGTATGTTCTTGACGTGCGGCCCGTCGTCCACGACGAGGCGATAGGCCAACTCCATGAGGGCCGTCGGCGAGCCTGTCTCGGGCGAGTGAATCGCGCCAGTGATGTAATAGACGGGCAAGGATTCTGCGACAATCCGCTCGGCTTCATCATCATTAAGGTTGATGGTGCGAGGGTCCGCGAGTTTCGCCAGCCGCGCTCGATTCTCTTCGAGGCGCGACATGTTGGCCTCCGAAGAGATGGCGACGGCGATCATCTCGCGTCCTTCCTCGCTCGTGCCGATGGTGTAAACGCGCACGCGCGGGCTGGCCTTTTCCAGCAGACGCATATAGCGATAGACATCCTCGGCGTAAGGCAGCTTGCCTGGCGCTCCTGCGACATCGCCGAGCACGGCCTTCGGCGTCGGCACATTGGGCGAGGCCGGAAGATAATCCGTCAGCGGCGAGTTGAAGAAAGTTTCCGTCGTGTATTCCTTAATTTTTCTGGTGTAGTCCTCGTCAATCGCCTGGTTCGGATCACGAGCAGGCTTAACCTGGCTGACGGCGACGCATGAAACGGCTGTCAGCAGGATGATGGCTGCGAAAAAACGCTGGATAAAAGTGTGACGGCTCATAGTTGACCTCTTTGACCTCATTTGTTCAAAACAACCCGACGATGCGATTGACTTATTGGCTCATTGAAGCAATGGACCAATAGCTTTTTCTTCATCGTTCACGCGTTCCGTGTTCTGATTTCAGCTTTTACTTTCTCACGTCCACGCGGCGCACGCCCTGCGGCTCGTTGCGCACCACCACCTGCTTGCTCATGTTGATGCTGCCCGTGCGTAGCGTGACTGTGTATGTTCCTGCGGGCACGCGGTCGAGGGCTTCGCGCTCCGAGATGGTCTCGGCCCCGCGCCGCGCAGCCTCTTCCGCGCTGGTTTTCTCTTCTCGTTTCAAATCCCAGTTGACGCGATGCAGCCCGGCGGTCGCTGGTCCAGTCAGAGTCCGCACGATCTTGCCGCCCGCATCCTGTATGGTGAGCGTCACGCTTTGCCCTGCGTTCTCGCGCAGGTAATAAGTAATCATCGTCCCGTAGGGCGGGTTTTCTGCGCGGAAGAACATATCGCCGTTGAGTTCTTCGATAGTCGCGCCGTAGGTAAAACGCGTCTTGAAGAGTGTGCCCGGCTTGATGTCGAAGAGGTGCGCCGGCAGTTTGAAAAGCTCCGCGTCCATCTCTTCAAAAGGCGCGATGTCCGTGACCCAGATGGCGCGCCCGAAAGTGCCTATGACGAGGTCGCGGTCGCGTTTCTGAATCACCATCGCGCGCACGCCGACGGTCGGCAGGTTGTTTTGAAGTTTGGTCCAATGCGCGCCGCCGTCAATCGTCACGTAAACGCCGAACTCCGTCCCGGCAAAGAGCACGCGCGGGTTGACGGGGTCTTCGCGTATGACATAAGCCGAGCCTTTATCCGGCAGGTCGCCCGTGATACTGGTCCAGGTCCGGCCAAAGTCAGTCGTCTTGTAGAGATACGGCTTGATGTCCTCGCGCGTGTGATTATCATAGGCGACGTAGGCCGTCCCCTTATCAAAACGCGAAGCCTCTATCTCCGCGACCACGCCCTCTGTCGGAGCGTTTGACGGGAAGTTCTGAGTGACTTCGGTCCAATTCTTGCCGCCGTCTCGCGTCAGATGTATTGGACCATCGTCGGCCCCGGCCCAGATGAGGCCAGCATCGAGCGGCGATTCCGCGATGGAAAAGAGCGCGCCGTAGCTGTGATAGCCCGTATAGTCGCTCTTGTTGCCCTTTAGCTCCGCCGCCTGCTGGCGCGACAAGTCAGGGCTGATAATCTCCCAGCGTGCGCCGCGGTCAGAATATTTGAAAATGTAGTTGCTGCCGAGATAGAGCACAGCGGGGTCATGCTGCGAGAGGATCATGGGCGGCGTCCAGTCGTAGCGAAAAGGATGAAGGCCGCGCTTTTTGGCTTCGTCCGCATTGGGCTGCAACTCCCTGCGACTCCAGGTGAGCAGGTCCAGCCGAGAGAAGTTGCCGAACTCCTGGACCATGTAGATGAGGTTAGGGTCTAAAGGGTCTGTGTGAATGGGCATCCCGTCGCCGTTGAAACGCAGCTTGATCCAGTCGTGATTGGTGATGCCCTCGTTGTCATAAGTCTGGCTTGGCCCGACCCAGTGCCCCGTGTCCTGCATCCCTCCGTAAACGTAATAAGGGTCTTGATTGTCAACATCTACTTCGTAGAACTGGCCTATGGGGAGCACGGCCTGCTGCCAGGTCGCGCCGCGATTGTAGGAGATGTTGACGCCCCCATCGCCGCCGATGATGATGTGCTGCGCGTCCGAAGGGTCGACCCAGATCGAGTGCAGGTCGTTGTGAACGTGCTTCATGTTGGCCTTGGCGAGTGTCCTCGCGCCGTCTGTCGAAACCATCAGATCGAAGACGGGCATCCAGACGCGCTGATCGTCCGAAGGATCAACGTAGATGCGGTCGTAGTAATAACTGGTCGTGAAGGGATTGACGCGCTGCCAGCTTTTGCCTGCATCTTCCGAGCGAAAGACGCCGCCCGTCGTGCTCGTGCGCTTGCCGCCCGGAGCAGGCTCGCCCGTTAAGATGGCAGCATACACAATCCTCGGATTATGGCGCGCGACCGCGAGAGTAATCTTGCCCATCTCATCTGTGGGCAAACCCTTTGCGAGTTTGGTCCAGTGCCTGCCGCCGTCCGTGGTCTTGTAGATACCGCTCCCCGGACCTGACTCGGCCATGTCGCCAGCGCCGAAGCGAAAACGCTGCCAGGCCGCGGCGTAGAGCACTTCAGGATGCTGCGGGTCTTGCTGTAAATCAATAAAGCCTGTCGTGTCGTTGACGAAGAGGATTTTTTCCCAGCTCTTGCCTCCGTCAATCGTCCTGAAGATGCCGCGCTCGTCGTTGCGTCCCCACTCGTAGCCCATCGCCGCGACATACACGGTCTCAGGCTTGGTCGGATGAATGACGATGGCGCTAATCTGCCGCGAATCCTGAAGACCCATGTTGGTCCAGCTCTGGCCGCCGTCCGTGGATTTATAAACACCATCGCCCCACGAGTTGGCGCGCGTGTTGGCAGGCTCGCCCGTCCCGACCCAGACGAGGTTCTGGTCGCTTCTGGCAATCGCCACAGCGCCCGTCGAGGCCGAAGTCTGTCGGTCGAAGATGGGTTTCAGCGTCGTGCCGTTGTCAGTGCTTTTCCAGAGGCCGCCGCCCGCCGTGCAAACGTAAAAGGTCTTCGGGTCGCTTTCGACTCCGACCACCTGCCAGACACGCCCAGCCGGACTCGCTGGTCCAAGCAGCCGCCAGTTGAACTCCGCCAGAAGGCCGGAATCAAAGGGCTGCGCGGGGGCTTGCGCGAAAGCTGGAGGCGCATGCATCTGTCCAACACAGAGGATAAAGAGAGAGGCAATCCAGCGCATGACTGCGCACAGCTTATGCATGAGTTTCAACTTTGGTCCTTTAGCTGCGAACGCGTGGTGGCTTTCCTGTAATGCAACGAACGGTGCCGCCATTATAACTTTGAATAAAGGAATGGCAAGACCCTCATCTCAAACTCTCAAATCAACCAGCCAGGATTCGGGCAGATAACGCTTGACGAGATACTCGTTAAAGTTAATCCAGCCCGCAACCCTGTCAAGGATGATGGAATCCGAAGTGACGGCGATTTCGCCCGCAGCGATAATCTCCGCATCCGGGTTAAAGACGACGCGGACGCTCCAGGGCCAGCCCCTTTCGGTTGCCAGCTCGTTTATCTTTCGGGCCAGGCGACCGCTGTTGGAGATGGGCTGGTCCAGCAGCCACCTCGCGGATTTGGGTTCGAGCGGCGCGAGGGCTTTGCCTATGAGAAGGATGGCCTTTTCAGTCTCCTCTACGGACCTGTAAGAGCCGTGAACGCTGGAGAGGTCGCGTATGCAATCATCGCGGGCCAGGAGGAGAAGGCCGCCGCCGAGCGCAGCTTCCAAAGTGATAATCAGATTGAAGCCGTCAATGATGATGTCCCTGCCGCTCACTTCTTCGACGGCCAGAAGATGAGCGCGCCGCCGCGCAAGGCTGTCATCGGCGCAGGCCGCGCGCGAGACTGCGAGGCGTTGTCGCTCGTCCAGCCTGTGACGGTCGCCGACGATTTTGAGAGAGGCTTTCGAGGGATAGCCGCGACTGAGCAGCCAGGACATTTCCGCGACCGATGCGCGCAGGGCTTGAAGATGAGAGACACCGAACAGAGATTTGTCCGCCGGATGAGCGCCGCGATGCTGCCTCTTGTCTGGACTCACTCTGGCTTCTCCGCAGCCATCCGCCGCCCGCTCTTTCAACTCGATAAAGAATTAAATCTTTTCCAGCACGGGCTGCGTCAACTCGCTCTCGGCATCGCCCGTGTTGAGCGTCGTCGCAGGCTCGAACAAAAGCACCTGGGCCTCCTCATCGGCCACGGGCCTGTGCTCTACGCCGCGCTCGACGATGATAAACTCGCCCTCTTCAATCCACACCTGACGATCCCTGAATTCCATCCGAAAGCGGCCCTTGACGACCATAAACAGTTCGTCTTCGGCCTCGTGTTGATGCCAGACAAACGGACCTTGAAACCGGACCAGCTTGACCTGCTGGCCGTTCAACTCGCCGACGATCTTAGGCTTCCAATGCTCATCAAAGAGCGACAGCTTCTGCGCCAGGTTGACCTTCTCCATCGGATCACCTCAAGAGGATTCATCTTTATTGTTTGTAGGGTTCGCGCAGTCCGCGGCGGGCCTCTTCGTGCATGTCGTAAACGTTCGGGCGATTAAGGACGGCCTGGTATTCCGTGACGGCCTCTTTTCTTTTGCCGGAGAGGTCCAGCGACTGTGCCGCGCGCAGGTGTGCCATCGTGGCAAGACTCGCTTCAGCGCCGGGCGCGGCGGCGGCTGAGAGAAATTCTCGCGCGGCTGTTTCGGGTTGGCCCACGAGGAGCAGGGCTTCCGCATAGCGAAAGCGTATCAAATCATGTGAGCGGGCGTTATCGCGGTCGCGCAGCAGGGACTCGAACAGGCTGAGAGCCTCGCGCTCGGAGACGTTCGGCTCTGAAGAGTTGTGAGCCTGTCTTTCAACGGCTGCCTGAGAGATGAGCGCATCTGCCGTCTCAAGCTTGAGCAGGTAGTTACGCGGATATTGCGCGCTCAAATCCCGCACGAGCGCGAGCGCATCGGCAAACCGCTTCTCACGCTTATAGAGCGCGATGAGGATTATCTTCGCGTTTTCTTTGGACCAGCGCCCCTCTTTCGCCACGCGTTCGAGCGTCGCCAGGCCGCGCTTTTTCGAGCCGCGCACGCCGGCCACGCTCGCCAGCAGCTTGACCGGCAGCGGCAGGCTTCCGACCACGTAGTCGTAGAGACCTATGGTTAACTCTGCGTCGCGGAAAGCAGGGTCTAGCTTGAGGACCTGGCGATGATGCTCGACGCTGCTTGAGCCGTCGCGCAGCGCAGACATAAAGCTGCGCTCGACCGTCCCCTCGAAGGCAGCCTTCAAGCCTTCAGCCGCGCCCAGGTAATAGAGCGCCTCCGTATCGCGCGGGGTCGTCTTGAGACGCGCCTTCGAGAGCGCAATCGCCTGCCGGACCAGTTCCTTAAAAGGCTCGAAGGCGCGCAGGTCAATCTTGTCCTCCGTTTTGGCATAGAAGGTTTTCGAGTTGTAGAGCGCAGCTTGCAGCCGCCTCGATTCGTTGAGCTTCTGCAACCACATACTGCTCGCCAGCAGGAGCGGTCCGGCAGGATGGCTCGGAAAGAGCCGTCTAATCTCCAGAAACTTCTGCCGCGCGCCTTCATAATCAAGACTGAAGAGTGCCGCAGAGCCTTCGGTGCGCAGGCTATCAAGCTGCGACTGGTCCACCTCCGCAGGCTTCGCCTGCTCTACAGCCTGCCCCTGTGCCAGCCCGCTTGCCATGAGCGTCAAGAGCAGCATCAAAAAGAGTTTGTATCTCTTCATCTCGATTCCCTCCCCGAGAGCTATTCCCTCGTGCCTCTTCAAATCTCCCCGATTGAATTTCAGAGCGCGGCGACTCGCCTCTCTAAATCCGCTGTGATCCGCGCGGCCTCTTCCTGTGGTCCATATTTAACCGCCGGGCCGAAGCGAATGCAAAGCTCGCCGCGCCTCGCCAGATGCCTGCGCGCTTGCTTTAGCTCGAAGAGGCCATCAATCCTGACAGGCACGACCGAGACATCGAGTTGCTCTACGAGCAGCCCTGTGCCCTTCATAAAAGGGTTCATGCGCCCGTCCTCCGTGCGCTTGCCTTCCGGAAAGACCAGCAGGTGATAGCCGCGATCCAGTGCCTCGCCCGCGAAGGCAAAGCTGCGACGAAAGCCGCTCCTGTGCGGCAGCGGAAAAACATTAAAGAGCGCCACGATGAGCGCATACTGCACGCGCCAGCGCAGCCTCTGAAACCATCCCAGGCTTTGCGGCGGATAGCGATAGTCGCGCAGGATTTCACCATCCATCGCAATCGCCAGCCGGCTTCTGAATCGTCCAGGCAAAGCAGATAGAATCAACCCGTGGTCCACCATCGAGACATGATTCGCCACGAAGAGTAGAGGCCCCTTCAATTCGCGCAGGTGCTCCGTGCCTTCGACGCGCAAGGGGGCCATCAGGCGCGTCAGCGGCAGGAGCAGCAGGTTGTAGACGAGGCTGCGAATCCACGTCGCCGGGAAACGCTGCGACCATTTCGTCTCAGGATATTGCAGCGCGTTTTCCGGCGCGCCGCCCTGAATAATCTTTTCAATATCGCCGAGCGTGGTAGCGGTCGTCAGTGCGCCCTCATCAATCTCTATCTGGTACTCATCTTCAAGCGCGCTCAAAAGCTCCACGCGTCCGAGCGAGTCGAGCTTGAGGTCTGTCGTCAGATTGGCCTGTGGATGAAGATTGACTAACGTCTCGCCGCTGACGCGAGTGATTAATGAGGCGAGCGCGCTGGCCGCTTCGACCTGCGGCAACTGGTCCGAGACTGCGGCCCTGGCCCACTCCGCGATTAAGGACTTGCGCACCTTCTGCGTCGGCGTGCGCGGAAAATCCTTTTCGGGCCAGATGAGCCAGCGGCGGACCTGTTGATGCTGGGCCAGCAGAGCATTCGCACGCTGGACCACTCCCGCAGCATCTTCATCTTTATCTCGCAGGATTAAGACGGCGAGCGGCTCAGGCCCGCGCGGTCCGTCTAAAGCGACAACGGCGCTGGCGCGCACTTCCTGCTGGCGGTTGAGCGCGGCTTCGATGTCTTCCGGGTAGATGTTCATTCCGGCGGCTGTGACAATGACATCTTTTTTGCGGCCCTTGAAATAGAGATTGCCTTCCGTGTCCAGCTCGCCGACATCGCCCGTGCGAAACCACCCCTCATCGCCGGCTCTCAGCCCGCCGTCCGTATTCCAGTAACCGGCGGCGACATTCTCGCCCCGGACCAGAATCTCTCCGCTCTCGTCGAGCTTGACTTCATGGCCCGGCAGCACCCTGCCAATCGAACCGCGACTCATCTTGAAAGGATGATTGACGCTGATGAGCGAAGCCGTCTCGGTCATGCCGTAGCCCTGTATGACCGCGAAGCCAAGCCGCTGCCAGAATTTTTCGGTCTCGGCATCAAGCGTCGCGCCGCCAGAGATAAAGGCCCAGCATCTCCAGCCGAGCCGCTTGTGAACTCCGCGAAAGGCCCACCAGCGCCGGAGAAAATGCCAGCCTTCGGCCTGCTTGAAAGCGCGGCGAAACTGGTCCGGCCGTCCGCTTGAGCGATAGTCGGCTTCAATCTTTTCGCGCAGAGCTTCAAGCAGGCGCGGGACGACCGCGAGCACGTTGACGCGTTGACGCTTAACCGTAGAGATAATCTCTGAAGGATTGAGCGCTTCCTGAAAAAAGACCTCGCCGCCGAGAAGCTGCGGCAGGAAGATGCCCATAAACTGCCCGAAGACATGGCTCAGCGGAAGCAGGCTCAGGAAGCGAACGGGGTGGACCAGTCTTTCCCAGCGCAGGTATTTTTGAATCTCTTCTTCGAGCGGGCCGAGATTGGCGAGCAGGTTGCGGTGCGAGAGCCTCACGCCCTTCGGCTCAGCGGTCGTCCCCGAAGTAAAGATAATCTCGACAGTATCATCTTCATCAATTTCGGTGCGCGAGGCGGCGGCGCGAGGATGGCGCGCGGCCAGAGCCTCCGGCTCTAAGAGATTAATCGCGGGGATATTCAATTTGAAAGAACATGGATTGACGCTGGCATAGAGCAGCACCTTCGCCTCAACCTGCTCCTGGACGCGCGCGACGAAAGCAGGCTCGCTTTGCGCGTCGAGCGGGACGACGATCACGCCGCGCAAGAGACACCCCCAAAAGGCCGCCACCCATTCGGCACAGTTTTCGCCGCAGAGCAACGCACGGTCGCCCTTCTTCACGCCGCGCTCTTCAAGCTCGCGCGCTAGATTGTGGGCCGCTGCGGCTATCCGCCCGTAGGACCAGCGCACAAGGCGCAGCCCGCGTCTGTGGGCGACAGCCGTCTGGCTGCCCCGTGCGGTGTAGTCGTCTAGATAACCGAGAACCGTCTTGCGTGCCATCGGAGAAAATCCGGGGAGATGCCGGGTACAAGTAAGGATAGTTTTATTCTACTCCGATTTCTTTGCGGCGAGAAGAAATTTATCCGGGCCGGATGAAAGAAAGGCGAGCTGTCAATCCTGAATAGCGCGGTCGAGCGGCAGCTTGCTGCCGGGAAAAGTAGTGATGTAGGCTTGCCTTTATCCGTCTTCGAGCTTCAGGATAGAGAGAAAGAGTCTGACAGTTGAGCGATTGCGGGGCAGGGCTTGTCCCGACATGATGATTCATCGCCCGTCTGGCACACGTCCTTAAATAGATTGCATCAGACCGGCCTTAAAGGTTGTCTGAGACAGACATCCGGACCAGCAACAGATCGGACCAGGGGAAACTTTGCAGAAATATTTGACCATCTTGCTCGCCGCTTCATCCGGGCGAGCCATCTTCAGATTCTTTCGCGGGATGGGAGTGTTCGGCCTCTTCCTGCTCGGCATCGGCGACTCTTCCTTCTTCTTCCTCCCTTTCGGCAACGACCTGCTGTTGATTGCGCTGGTCAGCGCGCGGCGCGAGAGCCTTATCTGGATAGTCTACGTGCTGGCCTCAGTCGCGGGGTCTGTGGTCGGTGTGCTGCTGCTCGATCTGGTGGTGCGCAAGATGGGAGAGAAGGGGCTGGAGAAGTTTATGAAGCCGCGAAGGATTGAGCGGCTGCGCGCGAGGCTGGAAAAGCGAACGGGCTGGTCCGTTTTTCTGGCCTCACTTCTGCCGCCGCCCTTTCCCTTCACGGCTGTCGTGATAGCCGCCTCCGCGCTCCAATGCTCGCGCCGTAGCATCATCTCGGCAATCTTTCTGGGCCGACTCGTGCGCTTCACCATCGAAGCCCTGCTCGCGCTCTACTTCGGTCGCAGCATTATCCGCTACATGGATTCGGATGTGGTCGAATACGTCGTTTACGTGATGATCGCCGTCTTCATCATTGGCAGCGCGTTTTCAATCTACAAGTGGATGCGGCGTGAGCGCAGCCGCGAGGCGCTCACAGCGCAGGCGGCGATTGAGAGCAGCAGCGACGCGCTCGAATAATTTATCGGAAGCTACCGTTTTAAAGTCTCCGTCTGCTCTTGCTGTCGCTTCAAGCTTTGGCGCGTGCGCCGCTTATACGTTACTATTGTTGATTCTTGAAACTATCACGCTCGCGCGCCTTTCCATTAAAGCCTTCAAAGGGGGCGCGCGTGCCAGAGCGAGAGCCGGAGCAGCATGTCAACAGAGACGCCCTTAGAATTAAAGAAGACAGTCAACCTGCCAAAGACTGGCTTTGCGCAGAAAGCCAACCTCGCGCAGAGCGAACCCGCGCGCCTTAAGAAGTGGACCGAAACGGGTCTCTACGAGATGATTCGACGCGCACGCGCGGGGGCCGAAAAGTTTATTCTTCATGACGGGCCGCCCTACGCCAACGCGGACATACATCTAGGCACGGCGCTTAACAAGATTCTCAAGGACTTCATCGTCAAGTCGCGCACGATGATGGGCTTTGATGCGCCCTATGTGCCGGGCTACGATTGCCACGGGCTGCCGATTGAGCTTTACGTGGACCGCAAGCTCGGCGCGAAGAAGGCCAACATGCCGCCCGTCAGCATACGCCGCGCCTGCCGCGAGCACGCCGCCTATGCGCTCAAAAGACAGACGAGCGATTTTCAGCGCCTCGGCATCCTCGGTGAATGGAATAATCCTTATCTCACGATGTCGAACGAATACGAGGCCGAGACGGCTCGCCTCTTCGGTCGCTTTCTTGAGCGCGGTTATGTTTACAAGGGCGCGCGCCCCGTCTACTGGTGCATCTTCGACCAGACGGCGCTCGCCGAAGCGGAGGTCGAATACCGCGAACACACGAGTCCGTCCGTTTACGTCAAATTTCCGCTGGCGAGCGACCCCGCAAAGATTGACCCCGCGCTCAAGGGCCGCAATGTCTTCTTTCTCATCTGGACCACTACGCCCTGGACGCTGCCCGCTAACCTGGGCATCGCTGTTAATCCCGATTTCGAGTACGCGGCGATTGAGCACGAAGACGAGGTTTACATTGTCGCCAGCGATCTCATCGGCGTCGTGGCCTCGAAGTGCGAGCTGGGCGAATGCAACGAAGACGGAGAGCGCCAAGCGCCAAAGGTGCTCGCGCGTTTTCCTGGCGTCTTGCTGGACCTGCTCGAATGCCGTCACCCCTGGCTTGATCGCACATCTCTCGTCATGCTCGGCCATCACGTCACGCTCGGCGGCGAGGCGGACGCCGAGACGGAGCTTGATGTGAGCGAGGCGCGCGATAAATCCGCGACGGGCAAGGCCGGAACGGGCTGCGTGCATACAGCACCCGGACACGGCCACGACGATTTTCTGATAGGCAAGCGTTACGGTCTGGAAATCTATTGCCCTGTGGACCACGCCGGGCGCTTTACCCCTGAGGTCGAACACTTCGCCGGCCTCAGCGTCTTTGAAGCTAACCCGAAGATCGTTGACTTTATCCGAGAGCAGGGCGTCCTCCTCTTTAGCGAAGAGTATGCGCACCGCTATCCGCATTGCTGGCGCTGCAAGAATCCTGTCATCTTCCGCGCCACGCCGCAGTGGTTCATCGCTATGGACCAGACGATTCCGGCTGATGAAGTCAGTCTGGACGAGGACGAAGACGGGCGCGCCAGCACTAACTTTACAGAGAACTTCAGCGATGAAGAGAATGCTCAAGGGAGTTTGCGCGCGGGCGCACTGCGCGAGGTCGAGCGCGTAAGATGGATTCCGCCCTGGGGTTTTGAGCGTATGCGTAACATGCTCAAGGGTCGGCCCGATTGGTGCGTCTCGCGCCAGCGCGTGTGGGGCGTGCCGATTCCAGTCTTTTACTGCGCCGGATGCGATGAGCCTGCCGCAGACCCCGCGGTCGTCAGTCATGTTGCGGATATTTTCGAGCGCGAATCGGCTGATGCCTGGTATGCGCTCGGGGCCAGAGAGCTTTTGCCCGAAGGCTACAGGTGCAGGGCTTGCGGCGGCGCGGATTGGACCAAAGAGACTGACATCCTGGATGTCTGGTTTGATAGCGGCGTCTCATGCATCGCCGTGCTTGAGAAGCGGGAAGAGCTGCGCTGGCCCGCAGATGTCTACCTCGAAGGCGGCGACCAGTATCGCGGCTGGTTTAACTCTTCGCTGATGGTCGGGCTGGCCGTCCATGATGAAGCGCCCTACAAGGTTGTCATCACGCACGGCTGGATGCTCGACGGGCAGGGCAAGGCGATGCACAAGTCTGCCGGCAATGCGATTGCGCCGGAGGAAGTGATGAAGACTTCGGGCGCGGAAATCCTGCGGCTCTGGACCGCTTCGATAGAGTTTACGGAGGACATGCGCTGCTCGCCGGAAATCCTTCAGCGCGTCGCGGATGCTTATCGCAAGCTGCGCAATACTGCGCGTTACGCGCTCGGCAATCTGGACGGCTTCGACCCCTCGCGCGATTTGGTCCAGGCGGAAGAGATGCTGGAGATTGACCGCTGGGCGCTCGCGGAGCTTGATGAAATGGCGGCGCGCGTGCTCGAAGGTTACGAGGCTTACCAGTTTCACGTCGTCTATCAGGCGCTCTACAACTTCTGCATCGTGACGCTCTCGGCGCGCTACTTCGACATCATCAAGGACAGGCTGTACACGGCAGCTCCGCGCAGCCTCCTGCGCCGTTCGGCGCAGACGGCGCTCTATCGCATCGCGGACGCGCTGGCACGCCTGCTGGCTCCCATCCTCTCCTTTACGGCGGACGAAATCTGGGAGAACCTGCCCGCGTCCGGCGCGGATTCGCAAAGAGCGCCGTCGGTCCACCTGGTCGAATTTCCCGGAGCAAACGGGGCGAGAGACGAGGCGCTGCTGGCTCGCTGGTCCAGACTCTTTGAGATGCGCGATGTGGTCCTGCGCGCTCTTGAAGAAGAGCGTATCGCCAAGACCATCGGCAGCTCGCTCGAAGCTCGCGTCATGCTCACTGTCAGCCAGGAGAATTTTCAACTGCTCCAACATTTCAGAGACGAGCTGCGCTATATCTTCATCGTCTCGCAGGTTGGCCTGGCGCTGGCCGCCGAAGGTGAAGCACCAACTGGCTTGAGCGTCAGGGTCTCGCGCGCAGAGGGCCAGAAGTGCGAGCGTTGCTGGAACTACTCTGTGCACGTCGGCGAATCCACGCGCTATCCGGCGGTCTGTGAGCGTTGCCTGCTGGCGCTGGCCGAGATTGAGGAGACGGCTGCTTGAGCGAACGCAAGTTAGGTTGGCGCATGGCCTATCTGGGCGCGGCCTTTGGCATCTACTTGGTGGACCAGGCGAGTAAAGCCTGGGCCGTGCGCGCTCTGCGTCATGGCGAGGGTCAGACGGTCATCGCGGGGCTGCTCGATCTGGTCTACGCCGAAAATCCTGGCATAGCCTTCGGGCAGTTGCAGCAGGGGGGCGATTTCGGGCGCTGGTTTTTTGTCACGCTGGCGGCGGCGGCGTCCGTTGCCGTGCTCGTTTATTTCTTCCGCACACCGCGCAACGATGACCGCGTGCTCGGCGCATGCGCGCTGCTGCTAGCAGGCATTCTGGGCAACCTGACGGACCGCGCACGCCTCGGCTACGTGATTGATTTCATACTCGCGCACGCGGGCCAGTATCACTGGCCCACATTCAACATCGCGGATGCCAGCATCTGCACCGGCGCACTTCTCCTCGCTTTCGACCTCTTCTTTGAAGGAAGAAGAAAACCAGTGAAGCCAGTAGTCAGTAATCAGTAAAAACATTTAGCTGATGACTGATGTCTGAAAACTGAAAACTGCCTTTATGTTTCCAGAGCTTTTCCGCATCGGCAATTTTCCCATCAACACTTACGGCGTGTTGCTGGCGCTGGCTTTCCTCTGCGCGCTGATTACGGCTTCAAAGCTGGCGGCGCGGGACGGGCTGCCGCGCGAGCGTATCTATGATTTGGGGTTGTGGATGCTGCTGGCGGCGCTCGTCGGCTCGAAGGTTTTGATGTTCTGGACCGAGCCTGTCTATCGAGAGCATCCGATGCAGCTTCTCTCGCTGGACTTTCTGCGCTCCGGCGGCGTCTTTTACGGAGGCTTTCTCGGCGCGGTTCTGATCGGTTATTTTCTGATTCGCTATTACAGGCTGCCCTGGTGGAAGACCGCCGATGCGTTCGCGCCCGGGATAGCTCTGGGCCAGGCCATCGGGCGCGAGGGCTGCTTTGCCGCGGGGTGCTGCTGGGGCAAGCCGACGACGCTGCCCTGGGGCGTGCGCTTCACGGAGTTGGGCCACGAGATAACGGGCGTTCCCGTTGATAGCGCGCTCCACCCGACGCAGCTTTATGAATCCTTCGCTACATTCCTGCTCTTTATCTTTCTTGTCTGGCTGCACAAACGCAAGCGCTTTAGCGGGCAGGTCATACTCGCTTACGCTGTGCTCTACGGGCTGACGCGCTTTCTCGTCGAATTCTTACGCGACGACCCGCGCGGCGACATCCTCGGGCTGACGACGCTGACGGGCCTCTCCACCTCGCAGATGATCAGCCTGCTGGTCGGCATCGCTGCTCTGGTCCTGCTCCTTCGTCGTTACAGGCAGGCGGGCGCGACCAAATCCGAAGAGGTCTCTTCCAACACCAAGACGGCCCGCGCATGAGCGAGGAGGAGGAGCTGACGGCTGGACCAGTCGAAGAGGCCGAGCATGAGACGCTCGCGCTCAGGGCCGGCGAGGAGGACGCAGGCTCGCGTCTGGACGCATATCTGGCCGCGCACATCTCTACGCGCAGCCGCACGCGCATCAAGAGCCTGATCGAAGACGGCGACGTGTTGGTCGCGGGCCACATCGTCAAGCCTTCTTACAGGCTGCGCGCAGGCGACGAGATTGAAGTCGAGCTGGCGCCGCTGCCTCCGACCGAGTTCGTTCCTGAAGATATTCCACTGGACATTTTGCACGAGGATGAAGAGCTTGTGGTTGTCAACAAGCCCGCTGGCCTTGTGGTCCACCCGGCGGCAGGCTCGCCTTCGGGCACGCTGGCAAACGCGCTGGCATATCATTTCGCGCAGCTCTCGAAACAGGCCGGACGCGCACGCCCTGGCATCGTTCATCGCCTCGATAAAGATACTTCCGGCCTCATCGTCGTCGCTAAGACCGAGACCGCGCACGAGCATCTCTCCGAACAGTTCAGAGCGCGCGAAGTCTTCAAGTCTTACGCGGCGCTGGTCCACGGGCGCGTCCAGCCAGAGAGGGCCAAGATTGACCAGCCCATCGCGCGCGACCCGCGCCATCGCACGCGTATGGCCGTCGTCCGCACGGGCCGCCCGGCCCTCTCCATCTATCGCGTGCGCCAGAGCTTCGACCGCTTTACGCTCCTGGACGTGGAGATTAAGACGGGCAGGACGCACCAGATCAGGGTTCATCTACAGTGGCTCAAGCATCCTGTCGTCGGCGATCAGGTTTATGGCGAGGGACGTGACCGCAATGTCAGGGAGGCTCGCGTGCGCACGGCCCTACAGGCGATGGGCAGGCAGTTTCTACATGCCGGACAGCTAGGCTTTCGTCATCCGCGCACGAATGAATTTATGCGTTTCCAGTCGGCGCTGCCTGCGGAGTTGCAAGCGTTCCTGGAAGTTATCGGCAGCGGTTAAAGCTTCGGACTCCTCCGGCGTCGCGGGCGGCGGCTGATTCTCACCTCGCCGTTTGATTGTTATACTCGTCTCCACATTTATTTGGAGGGCAACGAGTTTTCGTCGCATCGGCATCCTAAAGACCGGCCTCTAAGTGGTCAAAAGCTTTTCGGACCGTGACCGCTTCGAGCGCCCTCAGGCAGCTTCTTATGAGAAACCTATTTCACCCTTTTCTGTTTATTCTGGCGCTCGGCCTCGGTGCGCTCGTGCCCGGCCAAAGCGTCTTCGGCCAGCCCAAACAGCAGCCCTCTCAGACTCCCCCGACGCAGGACCAGGACGACCGCGTGAGAGTCAGAATCAACCGCGTGCGTCTGCCGATTACGGTGGTTGATAAGAAGGGCCAGCCGGTCGGAGGACTGACGATTAGCGATTTTCAGATTCTCGAAGACAAGCAGCCGCAGACCATCGAGACCTTTTCCACAGAGGGCCAGAGCATCCCGCTTTACGTCGGCGTGCTGATGGACACCTCGCCCTCAACGGCGGGCAAGGTCAAGTTTGAGCAGGAAGCGGCGATGAACTTTATCTACACAGTCATTCGCCCGCGCAAAGACCACGTTGCCTTTCTCACTTTCGACCACGAGATTAATCTGCGGCAGGATTTTACGGACCGGCTGGACCTGCTCAACAAAGCCGTTTACAGCGTCAAGAAGACGGGCACGAACACCGCGCTTTATGATGCCGTCTGGCAGTTTTGCGACGAGAAGATGCGCGGCGCTCAGGGCCGTCGCGCGCTCGTCATCATCACGGACGGCGACGACACGTACAGCCGCGCGGACCTCAAGGACGCGATAGACATCGCGCAGCGCACGGAGACGACCATCTTCGCCATCTCGACCAAAGCGGGCTTTTTAGCCACGGTCCCGGGCGTAGAGGCCGGGACGGTCAAGGACAGCGGCGATAAAGACATCACCAAGCTCTGCGAAGACACTGGCGGCATAGCCCTTTTTACCGGCGACATGCTCGCGCTCGAAAGAGCCTTCAAGCGGATTGCGACCGAGCTGCGCTCGCAGTACATCGTCACCTACAAGCCGACTAATGATCGTTATGATGGAAATTATCGCCGCATCGAAGTGCGTCTGGCGAACGGGCGAGACGGCTTGAAGGTGCGCACACGCAAAGGCTACACGGCTGTCGCGGACAGTTTAAAACCGTAAACCGAAAACGTTTTGATAGTCGGTTGCGAATAGAGCAAGAACAAGTTTTATCTATTTTCGGATTGACGAGTTT
>DASWMI010000180.1:0-4884 GCA_036399835.1 Pyrinomonadaceae bacterium
GGCGTTGTGCGAAGTAATCTGATTCTCCGTCGCCGCAGGAATCAGCACGTCGCACTCGATTTCGAGCAACTCCTGGTTGCTGACTCTCTCGACCCCTGCGAAATCGTCAAACGAGCGGGTCTGTTGTAGATGCTTGAGCGCTTCGGGGATGTCTATCCCGTTCGGGTTGTAGATGCCGCCGTGAACATCCGAAATAGCGATGACCTTATAGCCCGCTTCGTGCAAGAGCCGCGCACCGATGCCGCCCACATTGCCCGACCCCTGTACGACGACGCGCGTTTGCGGCGGGGTCAGCTTAAACCGCTTGATGGCTTCGTTGACGACGAAGAGGATGCCGCGCCCTGTGGCTTCGCGTCTTCCGGCTGAGCCGCCGAGGTCTATCGGCTTGCCCGTGACGACGGCTGTCACAGTGTGGCGCGCATGCATCGAGTAAGTATCCATAATCCAGGCCATCGTCTGCTCGTTGGTGTTCATATCGGGCGCGGGCACGTCCTTCTCCGGTCCGATGAAGTCGAGCAGCTCCGAGGCGTAGCGGCGCGTCATGCGTTCCAGCTCGCCGATGGACATCTGCGAAGGGTCGCAGATGATGCCGCCCTTCGCGCCGCCGAAGGGCACGTTGACGACGGCGCATTTCCAGGTCATCCAGGCGGCCAGCGCGCGGATTTCGTCAATATTCACATCGGGCGCATAGCGTATCCCGCCTTTGGCCGGGCCGCGCGCAAAGTTGTGCTGCACGCGAAAGCCCTCGAAGACCTCTATCCGCCCCGAATCCATACGGGTCGGGATATAGACTTTCAACTCGCGGTTGGGCACACGCATGACGGCGTAGAGGTCTGGGTCAAGGTCGAGCAGTTGCGCCGCGCGGTCAAACCGCTCCATCATGGATTCAAACGGATTGTCTTCCTTGATCTCCCGAATATCATCTACCATTGCGATTGACATTTTCCTTCTCCGAATACGTGACGCCTGACAAGAGATAAATGATAAGAGCAGAGCAGGCCTTCGCTCATCACTTATCGCTCATCGCTCATCAACGTTTTAAGATTTCATTCATCGCGCCTGTCCGGTAGCCTTGCAGGTCCAGCGTGACGTAGCGGAAGCCGAGCGCGCGAAACCTCTCTGCCAGCTCGTCAACGACCTCGCGCCTGAGCGCCCGGTCCAGCTCGGAGGGCGCAATCTCAAGCCGCACAAGCTGGTCGTGATGACGCACGCGGAACTCCCTGAATCCAAGAGCGCGCAAGATTTCTTCGCCTTGGTCCACAGTGGCAAGCCTCTCAATGGTGACCGGCGTACCATAAGCTATGCGCGATGAGAGACAGGGGCTGGCGGGCTTATCCCAGGTCGGCAAGCCTGCGCGACGGCTCAGCTCGCGCACCTCGCTTTTGCTCATCCCGACTTCAATCAGAGGGCTGCGCACGCCGTGCTCTGTGGCCGCCGCTCGCCCCGGGCGATAATCGCCGAGGTCGTCCGTCGTCGAGCCGTCAACGACGCAAGCAAACCCGCGCTCGCGTGCCAGCGGCGAGAGCTTGCCGTATAACTCCGTCTTGCAGAAGTAGCAGCGGTTGGGCGCATTGGCCTGATAGAGTGGATCGTCCAGCTCTTCAGTGTAGAGAACTTCATGTTGAAAGCCGAACTTCTGGACCAGATGCTCGACCTCCTGGCGTTGATGTTGTGCGAGGCTGGCCGATTCTCCTGTCACGCAAAGAGCGCGCTCGCCTAATTCCGCTGTCGCCAGATAAGCGACGTAAGTGCTGTCTACCCCGCCGGAGAAGGCGACGAGCACAGCTCCCAGCTCATGAAAGAGAGCGCGCAAACGCTGCTCTTTCTCTTCCGCCTCGGCAAAGACAGCTTGCGCATCATCCGTCTCAAACTGCTTTACCGCTTCTTCGGCCACACAACTATTCACTATCTATCGCTCCGCATAGAAAAGGACGTGCGCCGAAAGCGCCGCGCGCCGGGGATATTCAATCTGCTCTGGGAAGTCTGAAAGCGACGTGCATGTTATCTCATGCATTTACTCGGACGCAACCCGCTCACGTGAAGTCAAAAGTAAAAAAGCAAAAGCCAAAAATGAGCGCAGCCGGATTTAGAGAATATTTCAAAACAGGGAGATGAGCCACAGAGACACGGAGGCACAAAGAGTAGATAAAGCAGAAGCTGATAAGACTCCTCAACACATCTTTCCTTCTTATTCTCTATCTCTTTCTCTGTGTCTGCGTGCCTGCGGTGGCTGGTTTTGAAATCTGTTCTTAGAAAAGTATTTTTGCGCACGGGCTTCGGCCTTTTTACTTTTCTCCTTTCCCGCGCCGCCGTGTTATGATTGCTTCCTCCCCGGGAACTCTCTTTAATCTGGTTTTTGATTGCAATCTGAACGACTGTTTTTGATTGCAGTTTAAAAAGTCCGACACTCTTAGCAACAGTTTTCCGGCACATGCTTTTTCTTTCTCGCTCTTGCCTCAAGGGCTGCGCGCTCATGCTCCTGCTCACATTCTGCTGCGGGTCACTGGCCCTTGCGCAGACCGATGCGGCTTTCGGCGAGACGGACGCCGACCCCATCAAGCTCTTCGAGCGTGGGCAGGACGCGCACGCTCGCGGCAAGCTGGAAGAGGCCCTGGAGTTTTACGAAGAGGCCATCAAGCTGCGCCCGGAGTTTCCCGAAGCCGAATTCCAGCGCGCCACCGCGCTCCAATCGCTTGAGCGTTTCGCAGAGGCCGAGAAGGCTTACCGCCGCGTCATAGAACTGCGTCCAAACTGGGCTCTGCCATATCACAATCTGGGGCTGTTGCTGCTCAACCGCCTGAAGCGTGAACAAGAGGCTGAAACTCTCCTGCGTCGCGCACTTCAACTGGACCAGAATAATCCTGCCACGCTGACGGCGCTGGCAACCATCCGTCTGCACGCGGGAGACAAAAAAGAGAGCCTTGAGCTGGCGCGCCGCGCAACCCGCTTGAAGGATGCGGCGGCTCCGGCGTGGGTCTTGCGCGGAATGCTCGAACGGGACGCGGGCGATAAGGTTTCAGCCGCTGCGAGCCTGGACCATGCCATAGAGGCTGCGCCGAATGACCCGGCGGCTCTCGCGGAGCGTGCAGAGCTGCGTGCCGAAGCAAAAGATTACGGACGCGCGATTGAAGACCTCAAGGCTGCTCTCAGGGTCGCTCCCGCCAACTGGCAAACAAAGCTCTCGGTCAGGCTGGCGGACTTTTACGAGCAGGCGGGCCGCCGTGATGAAGCAGAAAAGCTGCGCGAGACGCTGGGCCTGAACGGGGCGGATGCTGGCACATCGCGCAACCCGAACGGGATTATCGGGACAGAGAGCGAGTTGGCGGCGGCCAATGATGCGGACCCGGAAAAGGCGCGTCCGGCACTCGAAAAGCTTTTGGAGCGGAATCCGCACGCGGCTCTTTTACTGGCTCGACTGGGCCAGCTTTATCGCTCGACGGACCCGCAGAAATCGCTCGAATATTATCGCCGCGCTCTTGAGCTTGAGCCTCGCAACGCTGACTATGCTACGGGCTACGGCTCTGCGCTGGTCCAGTCACGCCGCTTCCCGGAAGCCGCGAGCATCTTGCAGCGCGTGGTCGCCAACGCGCCCGACAACTACGCCGCGCACGCTAACCTGGCGACCGCGCTCTATGAGATGAAGCGTTACGCTGAAGCCATCCCTGAATATCAATGGCTCATTAGAGCGCAGCCCGAGCGCGCCGTGGTCTACTATTTCATCGCCACCGCACACGATTTTCTGGGCCAGTACACGGAGGCGCTCGCGGCCTACGAAACATTTCTGTCGCGCGCCGACGCGCAGCAAAACCAGTTGGAGATGGAAAAGGTACGCTTGCGCCTTCCCTCTCTGCGCAACCAGATCAAGCGCGGAGAAGGCGTCAAGAAAAAACCTTGAATCGTCAATCGTCAATGGATTAAAAAGTTCTTCCCTTCAGGGCTGGCGATTAACGATTCCCGAGAGCAGATATTTTCTCTTGAAGATTTGCGATGGAAGATTCAAGCGGTTTGCTATTTACGTTTGACAGGCAGACGATTTACTATTGAGGCGCAATGAAGTCTCCCTCTTCTTACAACTGGTCGCGGGCGTTCGGCCTTCTGTTGCTTCCGGCGCTGGTGTTGTGCGTGGTTTCGTCGTCGCGTGCGCAGGATAAGAATCCTCTGGCCGCGCCTCCGCCGATGAGGCTCATTCCGCGCGAAGACCGCACGCAGCTTGAGAGCGTTAATGATATTAAGAATCGCACGCGTCTCAGCCTTGAGCTGGCCGAAAGGCATCTCGCTCGCGCCGAAGGATTGACCGCCAGTCAGGAGTTCGATAAGGCAGCCGTAGAGCTTGGCGTCTACCAGGCGATTATCGAAGATGCCATGCGCTATCTTATCGAACTCAATTCCGACAAGGGCAAGGTGCGCGACCTCTTCAAGCGCATAGAGCTGGCCTTGCGCTCGCACGGTCCGCGCATCGAAGCCATGCGGCGCATGACTCCCGCAGAGTATGCCGTGCATCTCAAGGACACACTCGAATTCACCAGAGACGCACGCTCCAAGGCGCTCAACTCCTTTTACGGGACGACAGTCATACGTGACCAACCTGCTGCCGCAACCGACAACGATAAAGCCTCTGTGCGCAAACAGCACGACACCCCGCAGTCCAAACAGCAAGACAAACAGCCATGAAAACAATTCGCCCCTTTGCCCCGGTCGCATGCCTGCTCATCCTGCTCCTGCTTGCTCCCGCACAGGCCCTCGCACGCCACAGCACACTTGCGACGCGCGACCACCTGACGCCGCAGGAAGTGGACCTCGTTAAAGAAGCGCAGGCTCTGGACAAGCGTACAGCCGTTTTCATCAAGGCCATCGAGAGACGGCTGTTGGTCCTGACGGGCGCGA
>DASWMI010000181.1:0-5975 GCA_036399835.1 Pyrinomonadaceae bacterium
CGCGACAGGCTCAAGATAAGCTAAGGACAACGGGCATCGAAGAGGACTTTAGACGAAAGTGTCAAAAGACCGTCACTGATACTTGAAATCAGTGACGGTCTTTGTCTGTGACGCGCAACGAAGGCTTTGCGGCGTCCTCTCGCGTTCAGGCAAGCTCTCCCATCTAAAGTTTACGACCCGCCCATGACTCTCCTCAGAGCCGTCTCGGAGGGTGGTCGCCCGTCCGGAAAAACGAAGATGTGAAAGCTGTTGTTGTTTTCCCTGAGCGCCTCTACGCGTCCGCCTTTTTCGAGCCGCGCGATTTCCGCCATCAGGAAATTCTGTTCGGCGGCTGTCATGTAGCGGTAAGAGACATCGAAGGCCAGCCCAGTGGTGTGCGGCGGCAAGGCATTGCGCGCGGCGTTGGCATTTCTCTCGCTCAGCTCGCGTTGATACTGCTCCGTGCGCACGAGCGAAGAGATCGGCAAAGGACGATTGAACTTGGTCTTGTAGGCCAAAGCCAGCTCTTCCAGAAGCTGTCGCGCAGGAGGACGGAGCATGCTCAGCAGCCGTTTTTTGTAAGCCCTGCGCTCCGTTCCGTCGCTGATGTTAAAAGAGCGCCCGTCAAAATTGCGCGCCAGTTGGACCAGCAGATTATATTCGCCGAGGACGAGCTGGCGAGACCGGCTCGATTTGTAGAAGGAGGCGATGAACTCCTTGCGCTCGTCGCCGTCATTCATGCTCGCCAGCGCGTTCTGAAACTCGGCGGCGTTGGTATAGATGGGCACGCTCTTGCCTGATGCTTTATCGAAATGGTTGAACGGCTCATCCGTCACGCCCCCCGCGATGGCGTACAGGACATAGCTCTCCCCTGCCGACTTCAGCTCTACGAACTGGCTCTCGCGCTTCATCTCGGCGAGCTCCGCAAAGTCGTGCGGGATGCGCAAGCCCTGCTCCTGTGCCTTGGCCGTTTGAATAGCCAGGAAGCGCCCGCGCTCCGCATACTGCTTCAGCTCTGCCGGAATCTCTACGCCCGGAGCCTCGCCGCCCATAGGCTCTCCGCGATCCTGCCTGGCCTCTAACAGACCCTGCTTAAAACGCTCGTCCGTCGCCGCCTCGGATTCCTCAGCCTGCTCGGACTCCGCCGTCACGGGCTCCGGCACATCCGAAGGGTCAATCAAGGGGACTTTGCTCGCCAGCTCTGACGTATCGACCGTTCCGACTATACGCTGTCTGGAATTTTTATTGCGCGCAGTCTCCTTGCCGCGCGAACGGCTTGAGAGCAGGAGGCCTAACGCTGCGAGCAGGATGATAAGCGTGGCTGAGGCGGCGGCAATCACGGGCGGAGACCAGAAGCTGCCGACGGAAGCATTGACGCCCGGCGACGCTTGAAACGAGGCGGCTGCGACGTGTGGCTCTTGAGAGAGAGGCTGCTGGCCCTGGATGGATTGCGCGCGGTCGGGCGCTCTCCCATCGGGGTCGTATATTTCAACTGTGATAAGGGTGTTGCCCAGAGAGATAGAGTCGCCGTCGCGCAGCAGAGTTCCGCCCGGCTGGACCAGTAGGCCGTTGACGTAGCTTCCATTTGTTGATTGCTCGTCCAGAATCCAGACGGCTTCCTCGTTGCGGTGAATGCTGGCGTGAACACGCGAGAGGCCGTCGTCTTCTATCAAGAGGCCAGCCATCTCTCCGCGCCCGATGGTGAGGCTATAACTGCTGAGCGGAACTTCGTATCTACCCTGCGTTGATTGAATGTGAAGCTTGACTTCCAAGGCTTATTCTTCCTGACATCTGAACGAAAGTCGCTTTAAACAATCTATCTAGTCCACTGCTCTGTCAGAGAGCGACGCGGCGGCCTGGTCCAGCATCCAGATGAGTTGTCCGCTGGCGGGCCTGATGGCCTGCGCGGGCAGCTCTACGGGCCGCCACGGGCCTTCGAGCACTTCCTTCACACGCGCGGACTTTTCCTTCCCTGAAACCATAAACATGACGCTGCGCGCCGCGTTGATAAAGACGGGCGTGAGCGTCACGCGCCACATCCCTGCGGCTTCGACATACTCGGCCGTGACCCAGCGCCTCTCCTCCTTGACGGCATCCAGACGCGGAAAGAGCGAGGCTGTGTGCCCGTCGTCGCCCATCCCGAGCAGCACCAGATCAAACCCTATTGGAGGCCGCCCGCCCTTTCGCGCGTCACCGCCGAAGATGGACTCAAGCTCCTGCGCGTAAGCGTGCGCGGCCTCTGTTGGGTTGTCCTCGCCGTGAATACGATGAATATTTCCGGGCGACAGTGGCACATGGTCCAGTAGTGTTTCCCGCGCCATGCGATAGTTGCTTTCGGGATGGTCCGGCGGGACACATCGCTCATCGCCCCAGAAGAGATGCGCGCGCGTCCAGTCAATCTGGCTGGCCAGCTCATCTCGCGCGAGCCGCGCATAAACGTGCCGCGGCGTAGAGCCGCCGGCCAGCGCCAGCGTAAACCTTCCCCTCTCGGCCAGAGCCTCTTGAGCAAATCGCACTACACGCAAGGCCGCGGCACGCGCGAGGCTCTCGCTGTCGGGCAGGATTTCCAGTGTCGGTAAGACGCCGCCGGACATCTTCGGTTTCCCCCGACAGACATTATACAGTCCCGCCCAAAACTACTTTATTCGCAGACTCTAAATCTGCAAATCAAAGCGTATTCGCCATCTCTTTAATAAAAGGTCTGTTGTTCGCGGCTATCATCGCGCTGCTCTGTGGCGCGGTTGGCGGAAGGGTTGCGCAATGCAATATCTGGTACGTCAGTTGGACTCCTATCCATTCCTGAAAATGCGCGGGCTGCGGACCGGCAGGACCATCCTCACCTTAACCTTCGGACTCTTTACCGTGGACTTTGAAAGAGAAGAAAGCCCCTTGACAGGCTGGCTGCTCTATTTCGGCTTTGGCTGCCTGACCTATTGCAGAAGACGCTGGGAGGCTTAACTTGTGGTCCACAACAGCACACGCGGTCTGAAACCGGATGCTCAAACTGCGCGGAAGCTCGCCTCTTGATATTAGCCGATTAAAACCGGAGAGAGCGGAAGATGCGCCGGCTGGTGGACGGGCGGAAGAAGCGTTAAGACGTCGGAGATGAGCTTTTCCGCGCCGCCGATGGAGGTCGGCTTGGAGAAGAAATAGCCCTGGCCGTGTTCGCAGCCCAGTTTTCTCAAAAGGGCCAGTTGCTCTTTGGTCTCGACTCCTTCGGCCACGACATCCAACCCCAGATTCTGCGCGAGCATGACGATGGTGCGCACGATCTCTATGTTCTCATTATTATCAACGATGTGTATGACGAAGGAGCGGTCTATCTTGAGCGTGTCAATCGGAAAACGGTGCAGGTAGCTCAAGGAAGAATAGCCCGTGCCGAAATCGTCTATGCTCAAGCGCACGCCCAGAGCACGCAGTTGCTTGAGCATGGCTGTGGCCGTCTCGATGTTCTCCATGACCATGCTTTCCGTAATCTCAAGCTTGAGAAAGTTGGGGTCAAAGCCCGTCTCTTTTAAAATCTCCGAGACCTGCTCGATCAAATCCGGCTGTGTGAACTGCCTGCCAGACAGGTTGACGCTGACAAACAGCGGCGTCTCCAACTGGAATCGCTTGTGCCAAATTTGCATCTGACGGCATGCTTCCCTGAGCGTCCACTGGCCTATCTGCACAATCTGTCCCGTGTCCTCCGCGACAGGAATGAAATCTATCGGTGAGACAAGCCCGCGCTCCGGGTGCTGCCAGCGCACGAGCGCCTCAAAGCCGCAGAGATTGAACCCGTCGAGCGAGACAATCGGCTGATATTGCAGGAAGAACTCCTGCCTCTCGATGGCGTAACGCAAATCAGTCTCAAGTTGCAAGACATTCATCGCGATGGCGTGCATCGCCTTGTCAAAAACTTCATGCCGCGCCTTGCCCAGAGACTTGGCGCGATACATGGCCGTATCCGCATCACGCATGACGTTCTCAGGGTTCTCGTAATCTACGTGGCTGAGCGCGATGCCGATGCTCGCCGTGGTGAAGACTTCATAGCCGTAGAGATTGAGCGGCGTCTTCAAATCTTTTTGAATGCGCTCGGCGATGGTGATAGCCTCTATCTCATCCTTGAGATCGTCGAGCAGAATGGTGAACTCGTCGCCGCCGACGCGCGCCACGGTATCGCCCGAGCGCAAGACGTTATTCAGACGCTGACCGACATTGACGAGCAACTGGTCTCCGACCATGTGGCCGAGGCTGTCGTTAATCACCTTGAATCGGTCCAGGTCCAGAAAGAGGACGGCAAACATATATTTCTCGTTGCGCTGTTTGCGCGCAATCGAGAGCCGCAGGTGGTCCATAAAGAGCGCGCGATTAGGCAATCCGGTCAGCGCATCATGAAAGGCATTATGGGTCAGTTGTTCTTCGGACTTTTTGCGGTCTGTGATGTCCTGAATCTGTAGGATGAGTCGAGAGACTTTTGTTTTTTCGTCGCGCAGGAGCGAGACATGGCAGAGCGCGGAGACCTCATGCCCCTTTTTGTGCAGATAACGCTGCTCTACCTGAAAGGTCTGGATGCTGCCCTTGAGCAACTGCTGTATGTTGGCGAAGATGGGCGCTAAATCGTCAGGATGAACAACTCTTTGAAAGCCCGTCGCCACCAATTCCTGCCGCGTATAGCCGAGTATCTCGCAGACCGAGCGGTTGACCTGTAGCCACAATCCTTTCGAGGACAGAAGGCCCATCCCGATAGCCGCGTTGTCAAAGGCCGCGCGAAAAATCTCGCCGCGCTCCTGTAGGGTCAAGTCGAAGGGGTCGCCCTCCAGAACCCGCTCTCCGGCATCGCAGGTCTGCTCTTTGGGAACAAGCTCTCGACGCGCTCTGTAAAGGCCATAAGCGCAGAGTGCGATTGCGGCCAGCGTGATTAATGCGAGCAGCAGAAAAGGCGTGTCCACGCGGCCCGCCAGGAATCTCTGTAGAGAAATCGCCAAGAGACCCGTTGCCAGAGCTATCAACAGACCTCCGTGAAGCTTGGGAAACCGATGTGAAGTTGGTTGTGTCATCAATAAAAGCCCTTCAGGGCATCGTCGGACGTAGCGAGGACTTTCGGGTTCAACGAATCTGCTGTTTAGGAGATTGGTGAGTTCGGAAAAACCTTGGGGCGGGCGACTAGCAATCTCTTGCGGTCGAGCGAGCCTGTCAAGCAGGCCCTAAATCAAACATATAACATCGGCCACGGTTTGTAAATATATTTGTGAGTTAATTTTAAGGCGTTATCAGAGGCCGCCTGACGGCGTAGGATTCGTCAGACCCGATGCAGCCCCTGGCGCTAAGGCGACGCGCACGAGTTATTTAGAATCATCAGGCGGTCCGCAGACCGGAATCCTTGAAGAGACTGTTGAAGGCTCGCCTGGCATCCCGCACCTGTTGCTGCTGGAAATCTCGAATCCAGGCGGAGACCGTCGTCTGAACGGAATGCGCAGGGTTCGGGGCAGTCTCTTTAGTCTGTGCGGATAGGTTTTCCCGCTCTCTTAAAGCGGACCGCTCATTTTGCTTGATAATGCGTATCTTTCGTCCGGTAGCCATCCTGGCCTCCGCTTCCCTCGTCGGGGGTTTAAGGTTAGAGAATTTTCTTCTCTCTTATCTATGAACGCGGGAAGGGACGGAAAATTGAATCACCGTCGCAAAAAAAATTTCGGGAAATATTAAGAGGAGGACGGCTATTGCCCGGCTGAGACGCGTCCGGCGATGCGAAAGCGCAAGGAACGACCCCCGCGGCTTTAAGGCTGACTCTTCATAGTGGGGTCTGGCTGCTCGTTGCTGACCGGAATGTGTTGCATGATTGAGTATCTCTCTTCGTGAGTTTTCAGGTTCGATTTCTTCTAAAGATGAGAGAGGAAACCAGGCGAGAGCCGAAGTATTAAGGATAACTGCCTGTCGCGTCGGTCGCTAGGCGGGCTTAAAGAACTAAAGAGCATGGCAACATCGAGAGCATGCAGCCATCTAATCGATTAGAACCA
>DASWMI010000182.1:0-17362 GCA_036399835.1 Pyrinomonadaceae bacterium
ATCTTTGCGGAATGGTCCGGTCTTTTTTTAGAGGCTTCTTTACTGGCCGGGGATAGCGAACACGTCATCTTCCAGAGCTATGTTGAGCTGTATGTCCTTCTCCTTGACCTTGAAGTCTGCGAAGAAGGCTCCCTGCTGAGTCTCGAATCTCTGCGTAAAGCTGGTGGCGACGAGCACGCCGTCAATCTCCTTGAAGGTCTTGTTTTCAAAACCGAACGTGCCGCCCTGAAAAGGCACGGAGAAGGACATGACGCGCCCCGTCGCAGGGTCTACGAAGAAATCCGTCGTGTTGCCTTCGGGGTCCGTGATGCGGAAGGCGCGCAGCTTCTTCTTGTCCGGCAGGGCCGAGACGACGTAGCCCTGCTGGTCAAACTTTGTCAGGACGCCGAACCCGAACTTGGAAGGATTCGGTGTCTGTATGTTCGGGATAGAGCTATAGCTTTGCTGGCCCGTATGAATCTGCATGAACTTGACGACGGGGGAAACCACGTCGAGGCGATAGCGGTCGCCGGAGGCCAGGACCATCGCAAACTTGCCCGCGACGGGGACGGTCGAGTTCGGCGCATACAAATCCACGGAGCCTGAGACCACGACGCTTTTCAGATTGCGAAACTTCTCGCCGCCCTGCGCAGCGAGCGCCGCGCGGGCCAGGTCTATGGGCGAAGTGTTGGCAGTAATGGCGGCGCTGGCAGCAGCGGTGCTCGCAGGTGCGGCAGGCGTCGGGGTCGCAGCAGCTTTGGGCTGCGAGGCCGTGCCAGCCGTCTTGTCCTGCGCCTGTGCGCTCGCCGAAACGATGAGAAGCAAAGAGAGCAGAGCGAGCGTGAACTGGAATTTAATCTTCATCTTGATAGTCCTTTCAGGAAAGCTTTTCGCGTTCCCGTTCCTTAGAAGGTGAAACGAAGCTGCGCCGTAACGCGCCGGTTGCCTGCGTTAACACTACCGCCGCCGCCGAAGAAGAATGACGGCGCGAGCGAAACCGATTCGCCAAAGAATGGCGAAGAGAGATTTCCGACGGGCGGAGCCAGATTGGTGTGGTTAAAGAGATTCTGGAATTGAAGCGAGAAGGTCAGGCCGTAACGCTTCTCAGCCGCGCCGCCGCCGGCCAGACCGCCCAAGCCTCTCTGCCCGAGTCCGGGGATAGCCGCAGGGCCTCTCCCACCGCCTCCTGGTCCACCCGCACCGCCCGCTCCACCCGGACGGCCACCTCCACCACCAGCGCCCCTGCCAGCAGTATCACCGCCTCCCTGTTGGGAAGAAGCAGCAGCTTTTTTACCGCTCGGCATGTCGCCGAAATTCCAGGTCTTGCTGACGCGCAGGTTGACCATAAAGAAGCCCGGGCCTTCGCCGAAGTTGCGCGGGATACTCTGCTCGCCAGCGGCTGGCGTGAGATTGAAGTTGCCAAACTCGCTACAGACTATGTTGGGGAGCGCGCAGTTGGCGTTTGAGCCTGCGAAAGAAGGACGCTCAAGAAAGAGCTTATCGCCGTTCAGGTCGCGGCCCAGAGTGATATTAAAGGGTCGCCCGGAGGTGGCGATGATGAAGGGGCTCAGGCTGATCTTGTACCAGGGCAGCACGAAGTTACCGGACATCGTAAAGCGATGACGGACATCGAAGAAGGAGCGCCCGAACTCGCCGCGCAGATCGTAGGAGTTGGCCGGGAAGAGGCCGCCGCCCTGCCCGTCAGTATCATTCTCGGCCTTGGCTAAGACGTAGCTGGCGAAGATAGAGATGGCCGGGTTGAGACGATTGTTGACGCCTATGAACAACTGCTTCTGCTTGAAAGTTCCGCTCGACTCATACTGGTAGACCTCGCCTATATCACCGAGCGGGCGCGTGCCATCGTCAACACCCGGGATAAAAGTTCCTGGGAGCGGCGCGTTGATGTCGCGCGCGCGTATGGCGTGAGAGATACGCAGGTTGAAGACGCCCGCGAACATCGTGAACTTGTAGGGCAGTTGGCGCTCCATCTGCAAGCCCATGGTGTAGAAGGTCGGCGTGTGGAGGTCCGAAGCCACGCGCCAGGTGATGAGCTGCGAAGGGTCAACCGCGATGGTCGAGATGAAAGAGCGGGCCGCATCACCGAGAGGCTGATTGAGTCCGGGGAATGGAATATTTGCCAGCACCTGCGGGTCGAAAGTATTGAACTGGCGCTGCGGGGCCGAGCCTATAAAGCGGTTCGCCAGGAGCGTGTTGCTTTCGCCAAAGCGGTTGTAGAAGATGCCCGCGCCGCCGCGTATGACCATCTTGGGCGGGCGCGCGCTGTCGCCCGCGCCGGGCGACCAGGCAAAGGCCAGTCGAGGCGCGAGATTGTACCAGCTATTAATATTGCTCTGCGCTTCATAGCGCAGGCCCATGCTCAGTGTAAAATTCGGGCGCAGCCGCCAGTCGTCCTGTAGAAAAGCGCCGAGGTCCGTCTGGCTGACCTTCGCTTCGGCATTGCCTGTCGTGATGGTGAACTGCGCGGGTCTGGCTCCGGCCACGCCCCTCAAGACATCCTCGTACTGCTGTAAGGAGGTAAAGATAAACGTCCCGCCGTAGTTATTGTCTGCGACATCCCTGACGCGCACGTTGCGCAGACGAGCGCCAGCCTTCATGGCGTGGTGGTCCATAGTCCAGGAGACATAGTTCTGAAGCTCCCAGCGGTCTTCGGTATTGAAAGAGAAGCCGACCTGCGCGCCGCCGCCAGCGAAAGCGTCATTGACGATTACGCCCGGCAAGGTGTCATCTCCCTCTCGCTCCGAACGCCCGCGAATATACTGGAAGCGCGTTTCGTTAATGATAGTCGGGCTGACGATCATGGTGTCGGTCAACTGGAAAGTCTGCTGCGTGTTCGCCGTGTTAATCGCGCGGGAAAGCAGGTTGATACCGAAAACGCCGCCGTTCTCCGTCGTGAAATGGTTATAGGTATAACGAGCGACGAGCGTGTTGCTGGCGTTCAACTGGTAATCAAAGCGCGGGCTGAAGGTGAAATTCCTGCGCGGCACGAGCACGCCCTGCGCGATGTTGATGATATTAAAAGAAGGATCAAGCGTGCGCGCGACAATAACTTCGTTGTCATCCGTCTCGCGCCGCTCGAAATCAATAAAGAACGAAGCCTTCTTCGGAATGACTGGACCACTCAGGCTGCCGCCGAATTGCCTGAGCTGGTAAGGCGTGCGGTCGGACGAAAACGGGTTGCGAGAATTGAGGCTCTCGTCCATAAAGTTAAAGAAGGCGCTGCCGCGAAACTTATCCGTGCCGGGTTTGGTCAGGATGTCTATCCGACCGCCGCCGGGCTGGTCGTTTTCAGCCGAGAACGGATTCTGGTTGATGCGTATCTCGCGGATAGATTCTTTGGGCGGGATACGGCCACCCGTAAAGCCGTCAATAAAAATCTGCCCGCCGTTTGGACCAGCCGATGGACCAGCCAGCGCCATCAGTGCGGCGGCCAATTCGTCAGGGTCATCCGGCAGCGAATTGAGGTCCGAGCCGCGCAGCACGACCTGGTTAGCATTATTCTCAGGCTCTGTGCTGACAGCCGTCTCGCTGGCAATCGTCACCTTCTGCTCTTCAATCGTCACGCTGAGCTGTATATTAAGCTGCTCGCGCGCCCCGGCCTTAATCTCGACCTCCGCGTTTTCGTAAACGGCGAAACCCGTAGACTGAGCGCGCACGGTGTACTTGCCGGGCGCGAGGCCGCCGACCGTGTATGCGCCTTCATTGTTGGTCACGGCAGTCTTGGCAACGCCGCTCGCATTCGTCACGGTGACGGTCGCGCCGATGATGACCGCGCCCTGTTCGTCAACAACCTGGCCGCGCAGAGTCCCGCTTGACTGTTGGGCCAAAGCCGTCGAAAGAGAGAGGACCAGCAGGCACAGCAACGCACCCATGCTTCGTGTGATTAATCTATGGAATAAGCTCATCATTGATATCCTGATTAGAATTTGCGATTTTAGATTTGCGATTTTGTCTTTCAATCTAAAATCGCAAATCGTCTATGGCAGTCCGATACCGAAGTTGATGCCGGTGCCCAATCCGTTAGCCGGATTCTGCGCGGGCCGTCCGCCCTGTTGCGGCTGTTGCCTGGCCTGTAAAGCCTGCAAGAGCGGCTCGACGCCCGCGACCAGGGAAATGGCCGTAACGCGCGTCGGCTCTGCCCCCGTCGTACTCGAAACGATAATCATGTCGCCCACTTTCAACTCCGCGACGTTGATGTTAGGCAGCGTCTCAAGAATTTCCTGAAAATCAAAACCGCGACGCGCTCCGCCTGGACCACCCGCGCCCTGTCCCTGTGGGCCACCCGCGGCAGGCGCTCCGCCCGGACCAACTGGACCAGGACCGCCCGGACCGCCGCCCGCCAGCCTGGCTCCAATCGCCGCCGCTCTATCAGAAGGAATGCGGCGAAGCTGCGAGTCAGGCCGAATCACGACCGTCAGCGGTTGCTTGTTCTGTAGGTCGTTAATCTTGACCTCGCCGGTTGCGGCGTTAATGGCTGTGACCGTGCCGCCGACCGTGCGGAAAGAGCCTGTCACGACAATCTCGGGCGTAAAGTGTGTGCCATCCGGGCTTTTGTTGCCGAGCGCGCGAAGCTGGTCGCCCTGTCTCAATTCGGCAAAGGAGCTGGGCCGGGCATCGCCAAACTTAATCGAGTCCGGCGCGTAGCGGCGAAACTCCACCTTGTCCGAAGTCGTAATGATGACGGGCTGCGTACCCTGCGCCGCGCGTGATTGAATCGTAATCTCTTTGGTCGCGGGATTGACCGCGCTGACGACACCAAGAATCCCGCGCCTGTTCCATTCTTCGCGCTCACGCTCCTGCTTTTTCGTCAGGTCGGCCTTCGTCATGACGATGACGGCGGAGGCCGGGATAGACTTTTGGTCCTCCGCAATGCGACCGCGCGCCCAGACGCGGTCGCCCACGCCGACATCCGCGAGCGCAATCGTCGTCGCCTTATCGAGAGTCTTTTCGCCAGGCGCGAGACGCATGTACTTGGTGCTCTGGCTGAGCATCACGGCGACCAGCGCGCCCGAATCCGTCTTGACCGTCATCTGGTTGGCGGAGCTGTTAATGAGCGTCACTTCGCCGATCACACCGGCGGTCGTGATGCCCGTCCCTGTAGGCTTTTGCGCGTCGGCCTGTCCCTGCGCGTGGACAGCCAGAGCAAAAGCGCAGGCCAGTAGCAGAGAGGCAATCAAAAGCTTTTTCATTAAAATTTCCCTCGACTTCTGATAAAAAGGAAACACCGCGCAAAGCGGGTTTGTGGCAAAAATGGGGTGGAAGCCGCGACCGCTTATTACTAAAACGAACGACCTGAAGATTTATTACGCACTAGAGCCTGATTTGTTCGTAATTTTTTCGGTCCAACAGCCTTTCGAGAAGCCACCCGCTCCAGGCTTTAAGCCTTCTCGGCAGTGCTATTTATGTGATTGCAGATAAAGAGGCTAAAAGTTCCGCAAACCTTTATCTTCAAACGCGCGTGGCAACAGTAAAGCAGGCTGCGCGTGACATCTTGCCGAAGGGCTTCAGATAAACCGGAATTGACACCAGCCGCTATCGGCAAACCGCACACGCTTCAACTGTTAGACGCACGAGACGGCCCTTCCGTTAACAAAATTTTTCAGCCGGTTTTAGAGGAGAAGGAGGCTTTTGCGGCGCTTCAGGCGTGGCGCGCGCTCTTCCAGCCGGGACGATTGCGGGCCGTTAGCGCCAGCCCCAGGCTGGTCACGAGGAGTCCTGCGACCAGCAGCGGCCAGAGAAAGGGCAGCGAGAGCGCGGCGGCCCAGAAAGCCGCCCCGAGCAGCAGCGCCACCGCATCGGAATGCTTCTCGGCCTTAAAAAACCTGCGCTGTAGCCAGCGGCCCGTCGCCGCGTGAATGACGACGCGCCCGAACAGATAGGCTATCACCAGCAGCAGCACGGCCATGATGCCGACGAGCGCGCCGACGGCTGTCGGCAACAGATTCAAACAGGCTGGCACACCAAAGAAGAGGACCAGGGATGAGAGCAGCCCTATCGCCGCGACGCGCAGGCTCGTTAACTGGAGTCGTGCGGCGGCGCGGCTGACAGCGCCGGGCGTGGCGGCGGTCAGGGCCAGAGAGATGACAAACCAGAAGAGCACGGCCAGCACGCGTTGGCCCAGGTAGGCCAGCGACCAGCGCGGCGCGAGGAAGGATGCCGGATTGCGCATCAGGCTGCGCAACTCCTGTTCGTAACCCGCGTACATCACGGTCGCGCTCGCGTTGTTACGCCCGGGCGCTTGCTTGCCATGATGATAAGCCCCGCCGATGACAATCACATCGCCGCCGATGTATGAGCCTTCGCGCTGGATGACAGAGCCGCCAATCGCCGCCACGTCGCCTTCAACCCGGCCCTCTACGATGACATCTCCGCCAAAACTCATCGCGCCGTGCCTCACCGTCCCGCGCACGATGACGGAGCGTCCCAGCCCGAAGACATCTCCGCTCTCTACATTCTCAACCACGACGGGCGCTTTCTCATCCGCAGCGGCTGTGCTCGTCACCTGTGCCTGCACGCTGATTAAGGCCAGGAGCAAAGAGAGCGAAGCCAGCACAGCTTTTAAGAAGGCGCGCGGGCCGGGCAGTTCGAGAGGCCCTGGCGGCCAATGCTGATGCGCGAAAGCTCTGTCTTGAAGATGCTGAAGAATGGCTGCCCTCAACGTGTAACTCGTGTGCGATGTGTGTGGCTGACGAGGACCAGGAGGAGCGCCAGCGCGGCTAGTAGAATAAACCCACTGAGGAAGACCAAAGGATGAGACTCCAGGAAAAGATGACCGCCGACGCCGCGCGAGATGACGGCCAGCCCTGCGCCGGCGTTGTACATCATGTGCCCGCTAATATCAAAGAGAACCCAGACGCGTCTCGCCATCAGGCCGAGAGGCCCTGCGACAGACTCTCTTAAAGCAGAGCCGCCAAGCAGCGCAAAAGCGAGCAGCGCGAGAACTGCGCAGACGCGCAGCGCAAACCCGTGCTCGGACCTGCGACGCACGCCGCTCAGATCGCTTTCGGCATGAGCGGCGACAACCTGCGCGAAATCTTTCGGCAGCGCCAGAGGTGGTCCGCCGCCGAGCGCATAATCCAGCTCGCACAAAAGCCGCTTCTGCTCATCAAGCTGCACGACGCACGAGCGACACTGCTTCAGATGCTGCTCAAACCCTAGCCGCGCGGCGGCGTCAAGCTCGCCATCTAGGTAAGCCGCAATCTCTTCATTCTTGCAGGAGCAGTCTTTTCTCATCGCATCGCTCAAGCTCGTTTTCCCCTCGTCGCTCAAACCCCCGTGATTCCTCTTTGCAGAAAATACTGCCGCATCATCTCGCGCGCACGAAAGAGACGATTCTTGACAGTGCCGAGCGGCAACCCTGTCACTTCAGCGATCTCGTCATAACTAAGGTCGTGAGAGTGGCGCAGCAGAATCAACTCCCTGTAAGCGGCTGGCAGCTGTTGGACCACCGATTCGATCTCCTCGCGCCGCTCTCTTCCGGCATACTCCTGTTCGGGCGTTAGGCGTGCATCGGCAATCGGCAGGTCTCGCTCCTCGCCGCTCTCTGTCTCGCTGGTAATCGCCTGCTCGCGCACCGCATGACGACGCAGATAATCCACCGCGGCATTGTGCGCGATCTTGTAAATCCAGGTCGAGAACTTGTATTCGGGGCGATAACGCTCAAGCGACCCGTAAACCTTGATAAAGACTTCTTGTGTCAGGTCGAGCGAAGATTCGTAGTTGCCGACCATACGATAGACGTAGGCCGCAATCGGACGCTGATAACGCCGGACCAATTCTTCAAATCCATCCTCGCGCCCAGAGATGGCACGCAAGACCAGCTCGCAATCGGCCAGCGAGCTAAAATCCAAAACAGCCAGGGGGGTTGCACTCATCTTCATGATGCTCCGGTTTTACGCACACCTCGGGGCAAAAGTTTCAAACGCGAATAAGAGTCTCAGAGTCTGAGAGTCTGAGAGTCAAAGGCTATAAGCTTTTGTCTTCCGACTCCCAGACTCTAGGACTCTCGGACTCTCAGACTGTTCTCTCACGCCCATGCGAGGGTCGCGAGTCCTGCGGGCGCGGCGAGGGCGTTAAAGCTGATGTCGGCTGAAGGAAGGGCCAGCCCGACATCTTCCGCTCTGAGCGCGTTCATTGAAAGGCCCAACGTTTCGCCGACAATCTCCCTGACACGCTCTGCGCCAAAGCCTTCATCGCTGCTAATCACGAGCAGGCGTTCGAGCGGCAGAGATTGCGCGTCAGCGCCTTGAGCGGCCACGCGGTCACGATAAAAGAGCATCAGGCGATAAAGCTCATTGGCGCACTCTTCTGCCGCGCAGGCGACCGAGCGCACGATGCTTGGCCGCGCATTGTGCAGCATGATGGCCGTAAAGCCTTCGACGTTTGTACTGACGAGGAGGGCATCACCCACAGTCCGGCCTTGCATCAGCCAGCGCGCTTCGCCGAGGTGTCGCGGAAGAATCAGCCCTGCGCGCCAGCCGAGCGACTGAAAGACAGCCTCGTATTCTTCGAGCACGGAGAGACGCACGCCCGTCATGATGTAGCGCGGGCGGCCCTGCGTATCCGGCGATAAGCCCTCGCGCGTGACGCGCAACTCTTCGAGCGGCAGGCCGAAGCTGCGCTCCGTCTTCCAACGCAAAATCTCATCCTGTTCTTTACGCGAAGCGGGCGTGCCCTCCATCGTCAAAATCATGGTGCGTGCTGCGGCTTCCGGCAGCGCGGCGGACCAGCGGCGCTGGCCCAGCAGTCCCGCGCCCGTCGCTAACTCTGCCAGCGTGTCTGCCAGCTCGTTGAGGTCCGCGATGTTCGTCTCATCAAAGCTTGGGCGAATCAGCTCTTCTGGCAAGGCAATAGTCGCCGCGCGCTTGAGGGCGAAGCCTTCGCGCCTCTTACGCTCCAACTGGACCACGGTCGCGCGGCCCGCCTCCAGGCCGAGAGCCGTCGCCGGAAACTTCGGCGCGAGCAATCCTGATAAAAAGTTTGAAGACATAAAGGGATGTGCGATTTTAGATTTGCGATCTAGTAATTTCGGGATTTTGATTTTAGACTTCGGATTTCAGATTCCAGCCGCGCGATTTTTGGACCAGAAATCGCAAATCTAAAATCGAAAATTCTTTACCAGTCGCTATAGGCAGTGCCTTCGGATGAAGTGTCCGGCGAAGAGCTGTGGACATCCGTGATGCCCTGTCCGCCTTCGGAGGAATTTGTGTCTTCGCCGACGACGAAGTTCCAGTCGCGCTCTCCGGTGATCGGGTCTATCGGGATTTCGCGTAGATACCCGGCGTTGACCAGTTCTTCCGGCGACTGCGGCAGCTTTCCCTTGTCCGCGGCGTACTGGTCAATCAGTTTGCGCAACTGGAAGAGGTCTTCGCGCAGGGTCGCTTCCCTCGCGTGAAGCACGGCCTTTTGATACTGCGGCAGCGTGATGGCAGCCAGGATAATGATAATCGAGATAACTATCATCAGCTCAAGCAGCGTGAATCCTCGCAGGGATGTGGAGGTTGGTAAGCGAGATAGGCTGCGGCGCAAATCTGCGCCTGGCAGCCAACGCTCCACGCAGATTGAAGACGCCAACCTCAATCGCCCGAACCCTCTGCCCTGTCCTCTACCAATCACTGTACTTCTCTCCGTTGAGCGCGGTCCCGCTCGATTTCGAGCGCACATCGAAAACGTTTTCGCCGCCCCAGCTACCAGCATCCGGCGGGTCATAGGATGAGCGCAAGTCCCAATCGGCCTCTCCCGTCACGGGGTCAACCGGAATCCTTCGCAGATAGACCTTCTTCTTCGCAATCATCTGCGGCCCCCCGACATCCGTCGCGTTGACATTAAGGTCGCCGCGCCCGCCGAGGCCATTACCTGTAATGGGCACTACGTCCACGCCGTTCGTGAGCGTTTCCAGATCGGGCGGAAAGCAATCAGGATTATCAGGGCCGAAGATTTTCTGGTCGCTGATGGCGACTCTGATACGCGGGTCCAGCGCCAACTGCGGATTGCCAGCGGCCTCGCTTCCGGGTGGACCAGGAGGATTAGGCGGTCTGCCAGCGGCGGGTGTGCCAGCGCCAGCGCCCGCTCCAGCGCCGCATCTTCCGGCCAGGGCCTCTCTGTGAAACTGGTCAATGGCCGCGCGCATCTCGCGCAGAGTCTCGCGCAGATGCTGCTCTTTCTGTCGCTTGACCGAGAGCTTGACGAGCGGAATGATGCCCAGCGTCAGAATCGTGAGAATGGCGACGGTGATCACCAGCTCTATCAGCGTAAAGCCTCTTTGCGCGCCCGGAGAAACGCGGCGCAGCGTGCGCGCGTGCGCGATGCGAGGCTGGCTCACGCGTACGCCGTGCGCTGCCAAAAGCTTTCCACATCTTGCGCCAGAGAGCTTCATCTTACTGCTTGACAGACAGGCGAGCAGGCACGAGTTGAATCGCGGCGTTGCGCCCGTCCTGGGTCGCCAGCCGGATCGTCTCCTGCTCGAAAACAATCTCGCTCTCGCCGCTCGCAAGAGCCTCTATCTCTATGAAGAGCAGGATATTCATCCCCGTCTTGAGCGGCGTGCCCGCAGGCGTCTGGACAGAGATAAAGAGCGAGCCTGCCGGGTCTATTGATTGCAGGAGGGTCGGCGCTGTCCCTGAAGCGCCTGTCAGTAAGCTCCCCTGCGAGATGCCGCGCACGGCAATCGAGCGCGAGTCGAAGCGCAGCTTAAAGGTCGCCGAGCCGAGCTGTTCTATCGTGCCGAGCGAGAGGGCCACGCGCTGCTTTTGACCCGCACGCATCTCCTGCTTTTCAGGAGTCAGGCGTAGCTCGACGAGGCCCGCTGGTCCAGAACTGGCTGCGGGAGTCTGCTTAACCGAGGGCGGGTCAATATCCATGACACGGGGAGTCGCGGTCGCAGGCTCTGATTTATCAAAGGTGAGCGCGGGCGCGTTTGATGACAGCTCCGGCGAGACCTGTTTCAAGGTCGCCGCGACATCAATCGGACGCGGCACGGGAGCAGCCGCAGTAGACCTGTCGGCCAGCGTCAGAGCATTAGCCAGAGCATTGCCTTGAGTCGGGCCGGGCGGATTTGAAATCGTGCTCAACGCCGGCTGCGGGTTGGCCGCAGGAGTCTGCGCCGAAGTATTGCCTGTATTGCTCGCGGCAACGTTCGGCACGTTGGCTGATTGTTGCGCGCCGCCGCCACCCTCGCCCAGGAGGGCTTTCGGCGCGGGCACAAAGGCTGGCGCTTCGGCATCAGGCAGTTGGACAGTGACTTCTCTGGGAATCCTGCGCGCGGCTGCCAGTTGGTCGTCGCGGTCCTCTTCACGAATCATCGCTTCGACCGTCCCGATGGTCGGCGAAGAGAGCGTACCCGACGGGCGCAGCTCTTCATCGCGCGGCGTGACAGCCGGAGCACGCAGCACGCGCGGCGTGACGGCAATCACGATGTCCGTCTGAAAATTGTCGCGGCGCGGCGAGGTAAAGAGGCGGCCAAGAATGGGAATCAGGCCGAGCAAGGGAATTCCCTGCCGACCGTTCGACTGCCTGTCCTGGGCCACGCTGGCGAGCATCATCGTGCGATTGTTCTGGATGCGAGCCGTGCCGCTAATCGTGCGCTCGGTAAAGGTCGGCGTATTGCTGCCCGGGTTGAGCACGTCCTTCGACTCGATGCTCATCTTGACCTGCACATCAAAGTTCGGGAAGACCTGCGGCGTAAACTTTAGGGTCAAGCCTGTCGGCTCGTAGTTGATGACGGGAAAGCCGCCGCTCGGGAATTGGAAGTTGCCGCCGGGCGTGGTCGTCTGTCCTCCGCCGGATTGGAAGCCGAAAGGATAGGTCTGCGCCGTCTGCACGGGGACGCGCTGGCCTATGCGCGCCTGCGATTCCTCGCCGTTGAAGGCGTGGACCTGCGTTGAAGCGACGAGCCTCGTGTGGTCCTTGCGCTGCAAGGCTGTGAGGCTCGAAGGTGGCACGATGAGTGCTGCGCCGAGCGCGGTCGGAATACCGCCGAGAGCCTGCGACGCGACCTGCCGACTGCCGCCGAGCACGGCCAGCGCGCTCGTCCCGCCGATATTGACGCTGACGTTCCCCTGCTGGTCCACTGTGCCGAGCTGGTTGCCAAACTGAAGCAGGTCCGAGCGCGAGACCTCGTAGATGTTGACATCCATCACGACTTCGGCGCGGTCCTTGTCAATGCTCTTGAGAATCTCGCCAATCAGCCGCACGTTTTCCGCAGTGTCGCGCACGGTCAGACTGTTGGTCGCATCGTCGTTGATGACGATAATCTGCGGGCGTCCCTGCGAAGGCGGGATGGCCTGCTGAATGATGCTCTTGGCCTCGCTCGGTTTGGCGTTCGAGAGATAGAAGGTGCGTATGACGAGCTGCTGGTACTGAGCGCGGCGGCCCTGGTCCGCGACGAGCACCGTGCGGCGGCTCAGCTTTTGAAAAAAGAGTCCTTCCTGAAGAAAGATGAAATCCAGCGCCTGCGCCGTTGTCACGTCGCGCAGGTTAATATCAATCGTGCGCGGCTGCGCAAACGACTGGCGGTCGAAGATGATGTTGAGGCCGAGTTGTTCGGCCAGGCTGCGTATAAAGCTCTTGAGGTCGCCGCTATAGTTGATGATGCGGAGCTGCTCGCTGCGTGAAGGCGGCGGGACAGGCTCTTGCGCGACGTTGCGCGTGGTCGAAGGTCTGGCCGGAGTCGCGCCGCTGCCGCTGCCTCCTCCCTGTTGCGCAGAGGTCGGCACAGAGCCGTCGCCCTGTCCTTCTGTCGGCAAAGGCTCGCCCGTCTTCTCAGCTTGCAGGCGCAGCATACGCGCCATCTCGGAGAGCGCCAGTTGGTTGACGGGGTCGTAGCCGTAAGCCTGCCTGAAGGCGTTATACGCGCCGACGAAATCCTTCTGTTCGGCCAGCGCGCGTCCCTGCTGCATAAACATCTGCGAGGCATTAAAGAGCGAGCGCCGGTAATGAAGCTGGTACTCCATGTTGGAAGGGTCTGCGGCGACGGCCAGCGTGAACTCCTGCGCAGCCTTCTCCCATTGCTGGGCCGCTTCATACTGCAAGCCGCGCTTGTAGTTCTTCTCGCCCTTACGGGCAAGCGCCGTGATGGGCGCGCAGAGCAGACAGACGACCAACAGGAACGCCGTCAGAGAGCGTACACGAACGGAAGATTTCATCTCGGACCTCTTTTTCAGAGTAATCATAAACGAGGGGCTGGCGAGCATCGTTTGCAACCAGAGCATCGAAGCAGCCCTTGAACGGGACTCGCGGCCCGGCAAGATTGCTTCAACTTACACGCCGAGCGCCAAGCGCAGTTCCGAAAACCAGCGAAAACCAGGCAGTCAACAGCAAGCCCTCGGCGGATAACCGTTTTAGTGCTGACTGCTCACATCTTATCGCTCACTTATTAAGATTAACTTCTTCGACAAACGTCACACGATTAACCTCGTGGAGCGTCGAGACGCCGGAGAAAACTTTTTGCAGCGCCGATTCGCGCAAGGATGTTAAGCCTTCGGCTTCGGCTGCGCGCCTGACTTCAGAGCCTGGCCTGCGCTCGACGATCATCTCTCGTATGTTGTCCGTCAGGTCGAGCAGCTCGTGAATCGCCGTGCGCCCGCGATAGCCGGTGTAATTGCAGGCATCGCACCCCGTATTGTGATACAGCGTGCGCTCCTTGTGTTCTTCGGGCCTGAGACCCGATTCGAGCAGCTCCGCGTCCGTCGCCTGATATGGCCGCTTGCACATCTGGCAGAGCACGCGGACCAATCGCTGGGCCAGCACGCAGTTTAAAGACGACACGAAATTATAAGGCTCGACGCCCATATTCAGGAAACGCCCGATGACGTCAATGACGTTGTTGGCGTGAACGGTCGTGAAGACCAGGTGGCCCGTCAGCGCGGATTGAATAGCGATCTGCGCCGTCTCGTTATCGCGTATCTCGCCGACCATAATCTTGTCCGGGTCGTGGCGCAGAATAGAACGCAGCCCGCGCGCGAAGGTCAGCCCCTTCTTTTCGTTGACGGGAATCTGCGTGATGCCGTGAAGCTGGTATTCAACGGGGTCTTCAATCGTGATGATCTTATCTTCTTCGTTACGAATCTCGTTGAGCGCGGCGTAAAGCGTGGTCGTCTTGCCGGAGCCGGTTGGTCCGGTGACGAGGACCATCCCGTAAGGCTCTGCGATATAGCGACGGAATTTCCGCACATCCTCTTCGGCAAACCCTACAACATCCAGATTGAGGTTGCGGAAGGATTCGTTAATCTGCTCCTTGTCCAGAATACGTATGACCGCATCCTCGCCGTGGACGGTCGGCATAATCGAGACGCGAAAGTCAACGTTGCGCCCCTTGTAGCGGACGCGAAAACGTCCGTCCTGCGGGACGCGCCTTTCGGCTATGTCCAGCTCCGACATGACCTTGATGCGCGAGATAAGATTCTGGTGAAAAGAGATGTCAATCGGGTCAACCTTCGGATAGAGCGCACCGTCAATGCGATACTTGACCTGCACTTCCGTATCGCGCGTCTCGATGTGTATGTCCGAGGCGCGAGATTCCATCGCGTTATAGATGATGGTGTCAACGAGCTTGATGATGGGCGACATATCAGAGTCAGTCGCCAGCCGGTCCAGGTCCAGAACCTCTTCGCCCGTCTCAGTCTCCTTGACGAGCGAGATGCGAAAGCCTGATGCGGCCTCCTGAAGAACGCGCTGCGTCGCGTCGCCCTTGCGCAGCACGACATCTATCGCTCCGGCTGTGGCGACGTGCGGGACAATCTGCGCGCGCAGCGCCGCGGCCAGCTCGTCCAGGCGTTCGAGGTCCGTCGGGTCGGACATGGCGATGTGGAGTCGCCTGCCGTCGCGGCGGAGCGGGACAAACTGATGTCGGACCATCAGGTCAACGGGCACTTCGTTGAAAAGCTGATAATCAATCGGCGAATCGCCGTCGGCTGGGATGAGGTCCACGAAGGGCAGGCGATAGCGCCGGGCCAGCTCGCGCGCCGCGTGGAGTTCGGGCGGCTCATGCTCATCTGTCGCCAGAGCCAGATTCTCTCCGGGCTGGACGCGGCGCGCAATCGCCCTCGTCTCTTCCGCAGAGCCGGTCGCCCGCTCCGACTGTTCTTCAGTTAGCTGTTCCATAAGTCACTTGCCAACTACTCAGATGCCTTACGAGGGGTTGGAGGATTGCCGGGAAAACTCTTACCGCATGGTCGGGGCATTAGAGATAGATTGAATAATCGGGAGATAAATCGCCAGCAGGATAGTTACCACGATCCCGCCCATCACTACTAGAATCGCAGGCTCCATCGTCGTCGTCAACTGCTCAAGACGAACTTCAGACTCGGCCTCGTAAAAGGTCGAGACCTCGTCGAGCATCTCGCGCAGAGAGCCTGAACGCTCGCCGACGCCGATCATGTCGATTGACAGCTCCGGCATCCAGCGTGCCGCCTCCAGGCTCTCCGTAAAGGTGCGTCCCTCTCGAATCATCGGCAGGATGGCCGTGCTGCGTCGTCTCAGCTCCAGATTCGTAATTGATTCGGAGGCAATCTCCCATGATTCAACGAGCGTGATGCCGCCCGCCAGGAGCGTCGCCAGAGAGCGCGTCACCTGCGCCACGGCAATCTGGACCAGAAGCCTGCCGACCAGCGGAATCTTGAGCAGCAAGCCGTCAATCGTCAGCCGACCGGAAGTGGTCCGCGACCAGAGATAAAAGGCGACGGCGAGGACTATCAGGAGCGGGCCGAACCAGAAGAGATTATTCGTCATCCAGCCGGAGATAGCCAGCACGATAACCGTCACCGTCGGCAGCGAGTTGCGGTTGAAGTCCGCGAACAGTTCTGACATGCGCGGCACGACATAGGTCACCAGAAACGTGACCATCCCGAGCGAGGCGATGAGGAGAAAGGTCGGGTAGGCCAGCGCGCCGCGAATCTTGCGCCGCAGGTCCACGTTGCGCCGCATGTACTTGACATAGCGTGCCAGCACTTCATCGAGCGCGCCCGAACGCTCGCCCGCCAGAATCGAAGCCGTGTAGATGCGCGGAAAGAGCGTGCCCTGCTGCGCAAAGGCCGTCGAGAGCGGAGCGCCGCCGCGTATGGCATCCTCCACGCTGCTGAGGACGGCGCGCAGCCGTGCGCTGGCGGCTCTCTTGCGCAGCATCGTGATGGCTTGCAGGATAGGGATACCGGCGCGTATCAGCGCGGCCAGTTGCTGGTTAAAAAGCAGGAAGTCGTTGGCCTTGACGCGTGCGTGCGCGCCCCTGTTCCCACCGCGCGTCAAGGAGGTCACGCCCGAAGTCTTCGGCGGCGTGACGGCGAAGACGCGATAGCCTTCGCGCTCCAGCCGTGCGCGCGCGTCCTGCACGCCGCCAGCCTCGACCGTGCGCGTGATGACTTCGCCCGCAGGCGTTCCCAGACGACAGATAAATTCAGCCATTGAACCCCTGGACGCTCGACATAAAAACTGCCTGCCGCACGGATGAGGGCAGACACCGAATAATGATGAAAAAGTATAACACGCGCTCCGGCACGCGCGCGACTTAACGAACCCACTTGAGCGCGAGTAGCAGGTTTGAGATTTCACATCTCGAATCTCAAGACAACTACACGCCCGCGCGTGTGAAAAGTTGCAGATAAGAGACTGGACCAGCTCAAGCCTGTTTTATCTGCGGTTATAACGAAAAAATGGATTTTGAAGACAATGGCAAGCTCTTCTTGCGTGTTGGCGGCGGTGTGCTACAATGCGGCTATTCCGCACATGTGGAAGTGGCGAGCGGCTGTCTCCCCCGTAAGCTGGTCCTGATTTGCTTCTCAAAATTTAAAGTGTCGCGGCCTGTGCTTGTGGTCAAGTTTACGAGAGCGCAGGCAATTAGCGGCCAGGGACACTCTCTTTAAGCTTCTCGTCGCGGTCCACCTTCACGGAGCTTGAAGAAGAACAGGGGCTTTATGAAAGCGCAGCGATATTACGCACCACGGTTCGTGCTCGTCTACTGTCTCGCCTTGACGCTGTTTGCGCTCGCCGTTCAACCGAGCGTCGCGGCTCAGGAAAAACCCAACAACGATTCTTTGCTCACGCCGACAACCGCCGCCACGACGGTCGTCGCTACTCAGCCGGGCACCTCCGCGCAGGGGAAGCGTCTGGCGGGCGCGGAAGACATCGTTAAGGTCAATACGGATTTGATTACCTTGACCGTGACGGTGACGGACGGTTATGGTCGTTTCGTCTCAGGGCTTAACCAGAAAGCCTTCACCATCATGGACGACAAAATCCCGCAGGAGATTACCTTCTTCAGTGACGACGATTCGCCCGTCTCGGTCGGAGTCATCTTCGATGTCTCAGGCTCTATGAGCGGCGACAAGATCAGGCGCGCACGCGAAGCGCTCTCGCGTTTTATACAGACGAGCCA
>DASWMI010000183.1:0-12190 GCA_036399835.1 Pyrinomonadaceae bacterium
CGTAAGGATAAAAACGCTCCTTGGTCGCCTCGTCGAAATAGGAGAGGTCTTCGGTCGAGTCCTTGTTGATTCGCTCTCCATCCTGCTCAGGCTTTTTCGAGTGGGCCTTGAGGTCAAAGTCCGTGCGATTGGCGATGCCCATCAGCTCGTCCCATTGGCGCTCCTCTTCTTCGCGCTCGGGGAAGAAGCGATAATGAATATCAACGGTGCGCTTGGCATAATGGGCCAACTCTTCTTTGGGCTGCTCGTAAAGACGCAGGTTGTCGGCAGAGATGCCGAGCGTCTTAAACCATTCGTAACAATAATCAATCCATTCCTGGTGGACCTGCTCGTCCTCGCCCGGGCGCACGAAGTATTCCATCTCCATCTGCTCGAACTCGCGCGTGCGAAAGATAAAATTGCCGGGCGTCACCTCGTTGCGAAAGCTCTTGCCGATCTGCGCGATGCCGAAGGGCAGCTTGCGGCGGCTCGTCGTCAACACATTTAAGAAGTTGATAAAGATACCCTGCGCAGTTTCGGGACGAAGATAAGCGAGCGCGGACGGGTCATCTTCTTCAGCCGCCGCGCCGATGGTTGTGCGAAACATCAGGTTGAAGGGGCGCGGATCGGTCCAATTCGTCTTGCCGCAATTCGGGCACTTGAGGTCGTTGAAATCAAAGCCCAAAACCGGCGCGCCGACTTGCTCTGTGAGTTTGTCCGCGCGGAAACGGCTCTTGCATTCCTTGCAGTCAATGAGCGGGTCGCTGAAAGTGTCTTCGTGGCCGGAATATTTCCAGACCAGGCGGTTGAGGATGATTGATGAATCAAGGCCCTCCATATCGTCGCGCTCGTGGACCATCCAGCGCCACCAGCCCTGCTTGACGTTATTGCACAGCTCTACGCCGAGCGGGCCGTAATCCCAGGCCGAGCCGAGTCCGCCGTAAATCTCCGAGGAGGGAAAGACAAAGCCGCGACGCTTGGCTAAGCTGACGATAGTTTCGATATTGGGTGCTGACATTTTTCCTCGTCACTTGTGAACGCATCAATCGCGCGTCATTAATAGAGAGCAACTTCTATTCATGGTTAGCGATTGATGCGTTCACGAGTCTACCAGCCGTGCGCCGAAAATGAAAAGAAGAGAGGAGCATATCTCTCATGCTCCTCTCTTCAAGTCGGTCGGCTTCGGAATTTCCGACGTTCTGCTATTTGGCCGGCGCAGATGGCGTCGTCACGTTAACATCAACTTTCTTGGTCCCGCCGCCGAAGAGACGTCCGCCAAACATAAAGAGCGCGACTATAATGATAATCACGAAGATTACCAGGACAGCCACCACTCCCGTGCTGCCGCTACCACCATTATCATCACCCATAAACCCGATCCTCCTTCAGCATTCGTCCAGTATCCGTCAGCAAAACAATCCAGGAAACTATTCTACCTTTAAGGGGAACGTGCGAGAGAGTGTTATCACAGACCGTCAAAGAGTGACAAGTAAAAAGTGACAGGTGACAAGAAAGAGCCTGCTTGCTTTCATCCTGTCACCTGTCACACGTTACTGGCTACTGTTTTTCTAGTCTCGACGCGAGCGGCGCGGGCGTGCTTCAGCGCCCATCTCCTGCTGCATCGCGCCCGGCGCAGCCTGCGGCGGCTGCGCGCCCTGCGGTACGATCCATAGCTCGAAGGTGTCCGTCTCACGCACGCCGCCGTTGACGATGACGATGCGGCTGGCATCAATGCCGCGCGTGTTGGAGAGATAATTCCTGGCGCGCGCGCCTAGGCGGTCAGCCTGTCCGGGACGACTCCTGCGACCCGAGTAGACGATGATATAGCCCTGCGCGTTCGGCGTGTTCTGCAACTCGATGGCTAGATTATCCAGACGCGCCTTGTCGTCATCAAAAGCCACAGACGGAAATTCGTCAAACTTCTTCGGCGTGATGACAGGCATCGGCAGCGTCGTAATCTCCGTTGCGGCCTGTGCGGCCTGTCGGCAATTACGGTCGCCCGAGCCGTCGTCGACCACGAGTACGGCTGTCACGCGCTGGCCGCCGAGTCCGGCTGAATCAACCATGATGGTAGGCGTGCCCGCGCCGCTGATGATGCGTGCGCTGGCGGGGCTGACCGTCCAGGTGTAGTTGAGCGCAGAGCTGCCGCCGTAGGTCGCATCGGCAGAGAAAGTAATCACGTCGCCGTCGTTGACATTGGAAGGCGCGGAGACATTGACGGGATAGGGGCAAGGAGACTTGGTGACGGTGAATGTCGTCGGCGTATGATTGAGCGCGATGCAATAGATGCGGCCCGGGTCAACTATAAGCTCGCGAGTCCAGAGAATGTCGTTCGGAAACTGAATCTCTACCGTGTGCTTGCCGGGCGAGAGGTCCAGTTCGCGGACGCTCAAAGTAGTCGCGCCAAGCGGCTGCTTGTCAATCCTTAAATCAAACCCGCCGGGATTGGTTGAGACCCTGAGCCGACCATAGTTCGGTTTTTTGGTCTTCTTCGCGTAAGCGTGTGTCGCGGCCTGCCCGCAGAGCAGGAGGGCGAGCGCAAAGATGAGGGCGAATCTCATAAGAGCAGTCAACTGTAATCCGGCAAGCGTCTCTCTCTTCATGTGATTAGACCTCCGAGGTGGGAACTGCCTGTTTGACTTCCGCCTTTTGACCGAAGCGGCGGCGACGCGCTCCCGCGCCGAGGGCTGCCAGACCCGAACTCAGAAGCAGCAGCGTGGCAGGCTCTGGAATCTGCGTCTCTGTGCATTCGGCATCGCGGCCCGGGATACACTGCGGAGGATTATCCGGCGAGCAGATGCCCGTCACGCAGACGAGCGGGATGGCTGCCAGCAGCGGCCACTTAGGCCAGCCGCCAGCCGGAAGAGTAATCTCACCGCAATCGCAAATCGTGCCTTCCACATCGCCTTCGTCAATAATCTGCACATTCGGGTCTTGCGGCCCCTGGATGGCCGCGCCCGCCGTCAGCGAAGAGGGCGGATTCTGGGCGACAACCGTCGTGCTGGAGGTCTGAGAAGTGGTTGGTGTTTGAGACGTATTGGAAGTTGGGGTGCTACCGTCCTGCTGCGTAGAGCGCAGGCGCAGTTCCGGGCGCTGGCTGCCCCCCTGCATGTTGCTCATCATGTGAACCACTTGCGAGAAAGAGACGGGACCGGCTTGCGCGGGCGCGGCGGCCAGGAGCAAGATGCTGAAGATGGTAACAACTGGACGGAAAGCTCTACGCCTCATGGTTAGGAGCTCCTCCTTGGTCTGGAAGCGATTGCGCCCGTGGTAAACAACTTACTGGGCACTTAAGATTAAAAAATCAAAGCCTGTGACTCTCAAAAGGAGATTGACGGCCTGCCCCCGGTCACGTGCCAAAACTCTTCGCAATATGGAAACCCGCTTGGGGGCTTTTATCCTCTGCTAGAGAAAGATGCTTAATGCTGCACTAATTCCAGTTTCGGGTTGTGATTAAACCCGTCTTTATGCCCGGCTGTCAAGAAAATTTCAGAAAAACAGAGGCGGCGGGAAGGCAAAAGTAAAAAGGCTCAGGGCAAAAGCGCGGCGGGGGCCTGTTGGATAAACGGCTTTGACCTCGCTTTTGCCCTTTTCCCCTTTATTTTTGCCCTGTTTTTAGTCTTCGCCAGCGCCTGCGGCTTCGGCCTGCTGTTTTTCGTCGCGCAGGACGGCCTTTCTGGAGAGCTTAATCTTGTTGCCCTCCTTGCCGATGCACTTGACCATAATCTGCTGGCCCTCTTTCAGCTCGTCGCGGACATCCTTGATCCGCCGTTCGGCGATTTCAGAGATGTGCAGGAGGCCGTCGGTGCCCGGAAAGATTTCGACAAATGCCCCGAAATCAACAATTCGGGAGACCGTGCCGAGGTAGGTTTCGCCGATGTCGGCTTCGGCTGTGAGGCCGCGTATGCGTTCGACGGCGGCCTTGGCGGCCTCGCCGCTGGCGGTCGCAATCGAGATCGTCCCGTCGTCCTCGACATCAATCTTGGCCCCTGTCTCTTCGACAATCGAGCGGATCATCTTGCCGCCAGGCCCTATGACGTCGCGTATCTTATCAGGGTTAATCTTAATCTGGATGATACGCGGCGCATATTGCGAGATGGCTTCGCGCGGCTCGCTGATGGTCTTCTCCATAATGGAGAGGATGTGCAGGCGGCCCTTTCTGGCCTGCTCCAGTGCTTCGGCCATAATCTGCGCGTTGATGCCCGCGATCTTGATGTCCATCTGAAGGGCCGTGATGCCTTCGCGCGTCCCCGTGACCTTAAAGTCCATATCGCCGTAATGGTCTTCAGCGCCCGCGATGTCCGAGAGGATGGCGTACTTGTTGCCTTCCATGACGAGGCCCATCGCCACGCCCGCCACAGGCTGCTTGATAGGCACGCCCGCATCCATCAGGGCCAGCGTGCCGCCGCAGACCGAAGCCATAGAGGATGAGCCGTTTGATTCCGTGATGTCCGAGACGATGCGCAGCGTGTAAGGGAATTCGGAATCGTCCGGCAGCACCGCTTCGAGCGCGCGGCGTGCGAGCACTCCGTGGCCTATCTCGCGGCGGGAGGATGAGCCGAAGCGCCCGACCTCGCCGACGGAGAACTGCGGGAAGTTGTAATGAAGCAGGAAGCGGCGCTTGACCTCGCCCTTTTCCAGATCGTCCATAAACTGCTCGTCATCCTTCGTGCCGAGCGTGACTGTGACGTTGGCCTGCGTTTCGCCGCGAGTAAAAAGCGCGGAGCCGTGCGTGCGCGGGAGCCAGCCGACCTCGCAGGTAATCGGGCGAATCTCAGAGAAGCGACGACCATCGGGCCTGCGCCTCTTGTTCAGAATGTCGTCGCGGAAGATGGTCTCCTTGAGATGGTCGAAGATTTTCTTCGCCATCTGGCGCTGCTCCGGCTGGTCTTCGGGGTAAGATTCGACGACCTCTTTTTTGAGCGCATCAACGGCGGCGTAGCTGGCACGCTTCTCCTGCTGCGTGGTATCGAGCGCCGAGCGCAGCCGCTCGGAATAGTTACGCTCAATCTCGCCGAGCATCTCTTCGTTAAGAATGGGAGCTTCGACCGGGCGCTTCTCAATCTCCAGCGCCTTGTAGAGTTCCTTCTGCCAGCGGCAGAGGCGGTTAATCTCCTTGTGCGCGAGCATCAGGGCTTCGACCATAATCTCTTCGGAGACTTCCTGCGCCCCGGCCTCGACCATCACGATGGCCTCTTCCGTTCCGGCGACAATCAGGTTAAGTCTTGATTCGCGCCGCTCGTCGTAAGTCGGGTTGATGATGTAGCGGCCTTCGATGAGTCCTATGCGAACGCCCGCAATCGGGTTGAGGAAAGGAATGTCCGAGAGGTAGAGCGCACAGCTTGCGCCCGTGATGGCGATGACATCCGGGTCATTATCCGGGTCTGCGGAGATGACCGAGGCTATGACCTGCGTCTCGTTGCGATAGCCTTCGGCAAAGAGCGGGCGGCAGGGGCGGTCAATGAGGCGACTGGTCAGAGTCTCCTTCTCGTTGGGACGGCCCTCGCGCCGGAAGTAGTTGCCGGGAATGCGTCCGGCGGAATAGCTGGCTTCACGATACTCGACCGTGAGCGGGAAAAAGTCTATCCCCTCGCGGGGAGTTTGAGCGCCGACGGCAGCCACGAGCAGCATCGTGTCGCCATAGCGGATGACGACTGAGCCGTCTGCCTGCTTGGCGATCTTGCCGGTCTCGACCGTCAACTCTCTATCGCCGAGCTTGATTGATTCTTTGAGATATTTCTTGACTGGCATACTTATCTTTAGTCTCCTTAGGACAACGACTAATCCCGCCCTCGCCGAGGGGTTTCGCGCTCGAGCGGGCGGCGCTTTTCCGGCGTCTCATCCGCCGCGCCTTTAGTCTTAATTTTTATCTTCTCTTCAATCTCTCCAAAGACCCCCTTGAGAGCCGCGCTACGTGAAGCGCCCGGGGAAATGGCAAGGGGCTTTGGTCCGTGAAGTGAGCGCGGCCTTTAAAACCAAAGGCGGCGCGACTTCCGTTCTCACCGTGAAGCCGAGCGCCGCCTTGAATTTGTGGTTTCAGGGCCAATAACACATCCGCCTGAGGTATCAGTTGATCGCCGTCACGTTCGGCACTGCCGCAGGCTCTTCGATGGACGTGGGCTTTGTGCTGAGAGTCGAAGCTCTCTCTTTTTGAAGTTTCGTCTACGCCGAAGCTGCGCCCCGGCGCGTCTCGCGGGCTGCGACGCGTTGCTTTAACGTCGCAGCTTGAGACGGGTCACGAGATTGTGATAACTCTCTATGTCCGTGCGCTTCAGGTAATCCAAAAGGCTTCTCCGCTGCGAGACCATCTTGAGCAGGCCGCGCCGCGAGTGGTTATCTTTCTTATGCGTCTTGAAATGATCGGTCAGCTCGTTAATCCGCTGGCTGAGCAGTGCAATCTGCACCTGTGGTGAACCCGTATCCGCCTCGTGCGTGCGGTATTCCTGAACAACTCTCTCTTTGGTTTCTCTGGCTAAAGCCATACTCCAGAATGGTCCTCCCTGACCGCAGTTGCGCCCCGTTGGAAACCGGAGGCAACCGCTAAAGTTAAAATACACTGCAATTTAACACGCGCTCCGAGCGACTGTCCAGCCGACAGCCCCCCCTGCTCGCTAACTCTTTGCCCGCACACGGGAAGAGCTACGGGACGCGCCCCCTAGAGGTTGACATTATTTCTCAGAGAGACTAAACAAGCTCAAGTCAACGGCTGTGGATTTCAATTCAAACAAGGAATCAATAGATGGCGAACAAAGAGGCGCGGATAGTGATTATCGGCGGCGGTTTCGGCGGGCTTTTTACGGCGCTTGAGCTAAAGGGCGCGGGCCATGTGACGCTCATCAGCGAGGAAGACCATTTTACTTTCAGGCCGCTTCTTTACGAATACCTGAGCGGCGAAGTCGAGGCCTGGCACATCGCGCCTTACTACAAAGAGCTGCTCGACGATGAGATACAAATCTTGCGCGGCGTCGTCACGAATATCGACTTCGAGGCGCGCGAAGTTGTCATCAAAGGGCGCGAGCAACCGCTTGGCTACGACGTGCTCGTCCTTTCGGCAGGTAGTATCACCAACTACTGGAACATCGAAGGCGCTGAAGAGTACGCCATGCCTTTTCGCGGCATCGCCGATTCGGACGCTCTCAGGCAGCGTATGATTGATGCCTTAGACCGCGTTGCGCCTGATCTCGCGCCGCAGGACGTGCGCCGCGCGCTGACCTTCGCCGTCGTCGGCGGGGGAGCCAGCGGCGTAGAGCTGTCAACCAAGATGTCAGACCTGCTGCGCGATGCCTTCGAGCGGCGTGCGCTGCCAGGAGAGCCGCGCGTGCTGGTTATAGAGATGACCAACCAGGTCGTACCCGGGATGGGCGAAGATATACGCGAGTATGTCACAGAGGCGCTCAGCGAAAAGCGCGTCGAGATACACACAGAGACGCGCGTCGTGCGCGTCATGCCCGACGGTCTGGTCCTGGACCACTCAGGCGAGCAGACCGAAATCAAGACTGCGGCGACCGTCTGGACGGCTGGCGTGCGCGTGAGTCCCCTGATAGAAAAGCTGGACCTCGCAAAAGACCGCCGCCAGCTTATCATCGTCCGCGAGACGCTTCAGGTGGAGGGACACGAGAATATTTTTGCGCTCGCGGACATCGCTCAGTGTCCCAACGTCGCGCCTCAACTGGCGGGCACGGCGCAGCTTGCTTTCCAGCAGGCGACGCTCACAGCCCACAACATACGCGCCCTCATAGAAGGCCGCCCACTCAAAACAAAACATTTTGAAGAGTTGGGCGAGGCGCTCAGCCTGGGGACTGACAATGCCGCTATCCTGGCCGAAGGGCGAGCCTTCGGCGGTGCTCTGGCCCGCAAAGCCCGCTTCGCTCTTTACACAGGCAGACAGCCGACCTGGCATCATCGTCTCAAGGTCGGCGCGAGCTGGTTCTTCGAGGGCACTACGCCGAGGCCGCTGCAACCGCTCGGCATCAAACGCTAACCATCTTTCCAACGACCGAAGATGATTTGAATGCCAAGCAACGCGAGCCGCACGCGCATACTTATCCTGCTGGTCTTCACAGCCACAGTGCTCGCTCTGGCCCTGCTTATCTGGAAGCGCAGCTACAGGTCCGGCCAGGCTCAAGAAGCCGCCCCCGTTTCATCCATCACAGATCTGCGCCCCGTGCCTTCATCGACAGAGACGCCCGCGCCTTCGCCCACTCCTCCCACGCCTTCGCCCGTGACCACTCCTTCAACGCAACCCTCGCCAGCCGCCATGCCCTCCCCTTCCGTCGGGACGCAGGCTCTCATCATCCCCGTCGCCGGAATCAGACCCGAACAACTACAGGACACCTTCAGCGCGTCGCGCTCCGAGGGGCGCACGCATGACGCGATAGACATCATCGCCCCGCGCTCCGCCCCCGTACTCGCCGCCGCCGATGGCAAAATCGTCAAGCTCTTCCTCAGCAAGCCCGGCGGTATGACCATCTACCAATCAAGCGCGGACAACAAAATGATCTACTACTACGCGCACCTCGAACGCTATGCCGACGGACTGACCGAAGGGCACTACGCGCGGCAGGGCGAAGTCATAGGCTATGTCGGCGATACTGGCAACGCTGGTCCAGGCAACTATCACCTGCACTTCTCCGTCATGCTCGTCAAAGACCCTGCGCGCTACTGGGAAGGCGTCAATATCAATCCATATCCTTTGCTCAGAGGCGGCGGACAGTAGTCGTCATCGCTCAGCTTTCCAGACAGACAAGCCCCGAAAGCGTTCGCTAACCGTTCAAGCCGCCGGCCCGAGTTGGCGGATTTCTCTCGAAAAAGAGGGGTTTAGCACAGTGCGGCGGTGTGGGAATGCACATTGCAACAAAACCTCGAACGGGTCATAAACATGCTGAGAGCCAATCAAGCCGCGCATCTTTGAAGCAAGGCTCAAACGCGGATGGTCTCAGCATGAAGGATGGTCCACAGCGATGTCCGGGCGCTCCGTCCGGGGCCGCGCAAGATTAACTTTAGAGGTGTAGCTATTATGAATCTTTTTCTGAAAACAACTGTCGTCAGTCTCTCTCTCATGCTCTTACTCGTCGCGGCTGGATGCACGAATGAATCCGCCAGTCCGACTCCCGCCGTCAACACGAATGCGAATGCGTCTACAGCCGCATCTCCATCCGCCTCGGCCTCGCCCGCGACATCTGCACGCGCCGAGACAGCAGGCACGGCAGCCCCCTTGACTCTTCCCGTTCTGGATGCTTTTTTCGCAGATGAATCATTTCCCGCAGAGCTAAAGACAAAGCTACAGTTGACGGACGAGCAGGTCACACAGCTTCGCACGGTCGCGCGCGAAGAGACGGCGAAGCTGCGCGAGACGGATGCGAACGGACAATACAGCGGCTCGACCGCCGCCGCCAGGCAGCTTGCCGCGGAGAGAATCAAGGCCATCATCGGTGAAGAAAAATCTCAGCAGTTGGCCTTGTTTGTCCGCGAGCGTTGGAGCGGCGGCGAGAGCGCCGCTGGCAGCGGCAAAGATAATCAAGGCACGAGCGCAAAGAGCGCGCAACGCGTTAATGCCGTCCCGCAGGACACGCGAATCGTCGTCAACACGCCCGCTTACAGGATGGATGTCTTTGAGGGCGGCAAGCTCATCAAGTCTTACAAAGTCGGGATAGGCTATCCGGAGTTTCCTCTGCCGACGGGCGAGCGCAAGGCCAGCCAGATTATCTTTAACCCGACCTGGACGCCTCCCGATTCGCCCTGGGTCGAAACCTCAAACCACGTCAAGCCAGGAGAGAAGATAGAGGCCGGAAACAAGCTCAACCCGCTTGGACCAATCAAGATTCCGATTGGTCTTCCTTCGCTCATCCACGGGGGCAAATCTCCTGCGCGGCTCGGCGGCTTCGCTTCGCATGGCTGCGTCGGCCTGACCGATAAACAGGTCCAGGAATTTTCACTCCTGCTGGCGAGAATCGGCGGCGCTCAACTGACCGCGGAAGAGGTCGCGGGCTATGACAAAGAGCGCAAGACCAACAAGGAGGTCAAACCGACCAATGTTAATTTGAAGAATCCAGTGCCGGTCGAGCTGCGCTACGAGACGATTGTCGTCGAAGACGGGAAGCTCCATATCTACCGCGATGTTTACGACCGCGACACCAACACGGAAGAGAATCTACGCGCCGTGCTCTCCGCTTACGGCGTCTCGCTGGACCAGCTCAGCGAAGAAGAACGCGCGCAGGCTCTCAATGCCCTTAAAGAGATGTCGCGCGACGCGACGGGCAAGCTGGACCAGCCGGGCGAGCCTGCGAAGAAAGACGAGCAGAAGAACGCGAAGAAAGCTGAGAAGACCGACGGCGCGAAAGTGACACGGACGGTCAAGGGGCAGAAGGAGATCGTCCTAGAGATTGCCGCCCTGCAAGGCAAAGGCTATCCCGCGCCCGTTGACTTCAACACGGGCGGCGCGCCCAACAAGACGGCCACCCCTGCAACCGGCAAAAGCTCCGGTCGTAAGCGTTAAGGCAGTGGCTTTTGATAGATGTTTAAGTCGCTATGGTTGCAGCCTCGCATGAATCGAGGGTGGGCGCTTCCGTCTCTTTAATCGCCGAGCCTTCACCGAGGTATGGGCGACCCGCGGCGATGGCCTCGAAGTATTCGGAGATGCGTTCAAGAATCTCCTGGACCGAATGCGAGTGATAGATGGTCGTGCGAAAAAGCGCGCCGCCCTGTAGCCCGCGCGTGAATTGTCCGGCGAGCTGTTTCATCTTGCCGATGGCCGCCGTCTCCGGCATGTCTTCGCGTAGCATCTCGAAGTATTCAAGCAGCACCGAGCGTTTATCTTCGAGGCTCGGCTGAAAGATTTCGCGCCCCTCGATGGCATCCTCTATCTGGCGAAAAATCCAGGGGTTGACCATCGCGCCGCGACCGATGAGGATACCGTCGCAGCCCGTCTCTCTCCACTTCTGTAAAGCGCCCTCGACCGTCGTCACATCGCCGCTGCCTGAGACGGGCACGCTCACGGCCTCTTTAATCTGCCGGACCAAATCCCAGTCGGCCAGCCCCTTGTAGCCCTGCTCCTTCGTCCGACCGTGCAGCGCGATGTGCTCCGCGCCACAGGCTTCGGCGAGCCTTGCCGTCTCGACCGCGTTAATCGAATTCTCCGTGTAGCCGGCGCGAATCTTGACCGTCAAGGGGATCGTGATGCTCTTCTTAATCTCTTTGAGGATGGTTTCGAGGCGCGGCAAATCGCGCAGCAGACCGGAGCCGCCGCCGTGCTTGACGACCTTCGGCGCGGGACAGCCGCAGTTGATGTCCAGTATATCCGCGCCGACTTCCTCCGCCATCTCTGCGGCCAGACGCATACGCTCTGGCTGCCCGCCGAAAATCTGCACGGCAAACGGGCGCTCCTCTTCAAAAAATCGCATCTGCCGTTTCGACTTGGGATTCGCGCGCGTCAACCCTTCGACAGAGATAAACTCGGAAACGGTCAGGCCGATCCCGCCGCGCCTTTTGAGCAGACGACGAAAAGAGATATCCGTCACGCCCGCCATCGGCGAGAGCACGAGCGGCGGGTTAATCTCCGTCTCACGAATCTTAAAGGGCCTGGTCATGGTTAAAGACAAAGCGTGCGAGCCTTCCTCGCACAGAAGTTATTGAAACCGACTAACCGTTGGCGAATAGTGTGAGCGCCTGGCCTCAAGCAGAGCCTTCCACGCGCCAGCCTCTCATCAAACACCGGAAGGCGCTTGGGCTGCCAGCCCTTCGGTCTCCTCCGGCCCGGATTGTTTCTCTCCGGTCTCAAGCTGGACCACCAGCCGCGCATACTGCGCAGCCTGTCGCGCAGCCGTCCGAGCCAGCCCCGCATCGCCTTTCCTGACAGCTTCAAGCACGGCATCTCCCATCATCTGCGCGGTTGCGCGAAAACGGCTAATCTGCTCCTGCGTGTATTCGTCCATGCTCGATGTCCCTTCTCTACGCCTCTGCCCGCGTCGGTCCAAACGGCAGCAAGAGTGAAACGATGTAGGTCTTCATGGTAAAAATAAGCTACTCTCTTTCGGGTTGACGAATGGAAGAACATCAGAGCGCCGCCGCTTCGAGTAGCGAATTATAGCAAATGAGACGCAGGCTTATCCAAAGCACAGGTATTGCGTGGACCTTAATCTACGCCATTTTTATCATCTGGCTCTACGCGACAGAGCCGCGCACGCTCAAGGAGGTTGCGACTAACACGCAGGTC
>DASWMI010000184.1:0-21908 GCA_036399835.1 Pyrinomonadaceae bacterium
CACAGTGTTGAGCGCGTCTTCGTCGCCGTTGAAATCTGGAATCAGGACTTCGACTCTGCAATCAGGATTGAGCGCGCGCACTTCTCTAATCGTACTGGCCCAGTGCGCAGCGCCGCCGTCCGGCAAATCGTCGCGGTTAACAGAGGTGATAACCGTGTGGGCCAACCCCAGGTGGCGCACGGCTTCGGCCACGTGGCGCGGCTCTTCCGGGTCGAGCGCGTCGGGCTGCCCCTTGCCGACGGCGCAGAACCCGCAATGACGCGTGCAGATGTCGCCGCCGAGCATAAAGGTCGCCGTCCGGTCGGACCAGCATTCAAAGATATTCGGGCAACGCGCTTCCTGGCAAACTGTGTGCAGGTTCAAGCCTTCAATCAGCTTGAGCACATGGTTCTGGTTGACGGGGTCGCCGAGCCGAATCTTCAGCCATTCGGGTTTCGGCTGGCGCGGCCCCTTGCGTGTAGTATTAATGACTCTGAGTTCGCGTGCCACTTCAATCTTGCTCCACAAGCTGACGAGTTAATGGGCCTATTTTATCATCAAGCGGCTCGGTTGTCGCTTCATGCTGAATGGTCCATTAACAGTTCGGCCAGCACTTCCGCATCAATATTGCCGCCGGAGAGCACGACGCCCACGCGTTTGACATCGGGCGGGAGCTTGCGCGCGAGGACTGCCGCAGCCGCAGCCGCGCCCGAAGGCTCGACCAGCAGCTTCATGCGAAAGAGTATGAATCGCAGGGCGGCGATAATCTCCTGGTCCGAGACGGTGAGCACGTCTTCGGCAGTCTGTTGGAGGATGGGAAAGGTCAGGCTGCCCGGAGTCTGTACGCGCAGCCCGTCGGCGATTGTCGCAGATGGCGCGATTGCTATGCGCTCGTCTTTGAGAAACGAGCGTCGCGTATCGTCAGCCGTCTCAGGCTCGACCGCGAAACAGCGTATGCGCGGATTGAGAGCCTTGACAGCCGTACTCGCGCCCGCAAAGAGGCCGCCGCCGCTGCAAGGCACGGCCAGCGCGTCCAGCTCGGCGACATCTTCCAGCAGCTCAAGCCCGCAAGTTCCCTGCCCCGCCATAATCAACTCATCGTCATAGGGCGGGACCAGGACCAGCCCTTCGCGCTCGGAGATGTCGAGCGCGAAGGACTCGCGGTCGTCTCGCTGGCGGTCGAAGAAACGAACCTCAGCGCCATAACCGCGCGTCGCTTCAATCTTGGAGCGCGGCGCATCCAGAGGCATCGCGACGACTGCGCGTGCGCCGGATTCGCGTGCGGCCAGCGCCACAGCCTGCGCATGATTGCCTGAAGAGAAGGCGACCACGCCGCGCCGTAACTCCTCCTTTGTCAAAGAGAGAATCTTGTTCGCCGCGCCGCGCATCTTAAAGGCCCCGGCGCGCTGCATGTTCTCGCACTTGAAAAAGACCTCTCGGCCCGCAGCCTCATCAAAGGCACGCGAAGTCAGAACGGGCGTGCGGTGAATCAGTGGACCAATGCGCTCCTGCGCTTCGCGTATTAATTGAATCGTGAGCATAAATTATTTTGCAGACAAACGAACGTGATAAGAGACCTCGGACAGATTGGCGTAGAGACTGGTCCGGTTCGAGAGCGGCCCGGTTTAAGAGCCTCCGGCGCTTCTCGCTTCGGGCCTCTCAACCTCTTCCAGAGACATCTCGAAGACCTCCGCGAAGCGTGCGATGAGACGGTCTTCAACCGCTCGCATGTCAACCTCATGGCCGAGCAACTGCTGCATTGAAGTGACCGGCTCGCCCTCGCAGGCGATGATCAGATTAAAGTAGCTGAGGTCCGTGTTGACGTTGAGCGCGAAGCCGTGCGTCGTGATCCAGCGCGCGATGTGGACGCCAATGGCGGCGACTTTGCCGAGCGAGGTGTGAACGCCCGTCAGCCCCTTAAGACGAAAGCTCTCAAGATGAAAATCCGCGAGCGCGCGCATCAAGACCTCTTCCAGATCGCGCACGTAGCGGTGAACGTCCTCGCGCTCGGGGCTGAGGTTGATGACGGGGTAGCCGACCAACTGCCCTCTCCCGTGATACGTGATGCGGCCTCCGCGATTGGTCTCAAAGACAGTGACGCCGCGCGAGGCGAGCATCTCTTCGGAGGCGAGGATGCCCGCGTGCGTGGCCTTGCGTCCGAGCGTCAGGACGTGCGGGTGCTCGACGAGAAGCAGCGTGTCGGGCTGCTCGCCCGAATGGACGGCGCGCTCAGTCTCTTTCTGCAAGGCGAGCGCCGCGCCGTATTCCAGAAGGCCGAGCCGCCTGACCTTTAAGCTTCTCTCTCTCACAGGCCGTCTCTTTTAGCGTATTAACCGGGTGAATCCGGCATATTGTAGCAGCAAGGGGCTGAGGGCGGCGAACATGGGCGGCCTTTTAATCGAGACGCGGGAAAGAGCGCGCCTCGAAAGGCCATTGGCGCGTCGCGCCGGACTGCGGCATAATGTGCGGCAGTAGTAGCTTGATTAGAAGGTAGTGGCCTTGAATGATGCGGATGAAGGAGAAGCTATTTTGAAACGTGCTTGTTTGAAACGTGCCTGCGTTTTGACGCTTGCCTTGATTGTGATGATGCCCGCGACAGCTTTTTCCCAGACCAGACGCCGAACTACCACGCGACGCGGTGGTTCTCGCTCTGCCACGAGCGCGCCAGCGCCGGATGCCGTGCGCGCGGGCGCTCAGCGCGTGGCCGAGCAGATTAAATCTCTCGGACAGTTTCTCTACCTTTTTGGTCCAATCGCGAAAGACCTTCAGGGCGACGACGCAGCCGGGCGGAACGACCAGTTGCCGCCCGCCGCTTCAGAGATGCAGCAAAGAAACAAGGCGAAGCTGAGGGAAGCCTTTCGCACTTACCGACAGAATATGGACAACCTCGAAGCGACCTTTAGCGGCTCTTCGGAATTGAGGCAGTATTACACGCAGCTTCTGGGCGTCGCGGCCAGAGCCGCCGCCGCAGAGGAGCAGGTCGCGGCAGGGCGTTATGACCAGGCGGGCAAATCCATGCTCGACGTGATGAACCGTTTGACGGACGCCCTGCTCGCCATGCGCTGATTTTTTTTTTGCTTTGGTCGAAATGCTCGCTGGTCCAGCGCGAGCGTTTTCACTTCTTGGAGTAGTAACCCTGGCGTGCGCGTATACGCAGGTTCGCGGTTGAAGGGACGCTGACCTTGATACGCAGGAATTTGCCGCTGTTCTGCGACTGGTCGTTGGAGTAATACTGAAGCAGGTATTGCGCGCGCAGCTCGTTGGCAATCTGGCGAAAGACCGTTTCCAAATCCTGCGTCGTCTGTGGGACGAAAGCCGTGCCGCCGGTCCTGTCGGCCAGTTGTTGCATGCCGAGCTGAGCGCGCGTACTGATCTCGTTGAGACGATATGAAGGGCCAGTCGGGTTAATCGAATAGAAGACCACATCGCCGCGCTCGACTGCCTGCTGGACGCTGGCGAGAGCATTGCGATGGAGCGTCTGCTGTGTAGACCGTCTGGAGGCGCGGATAGCAGCCTTCTCAGCTTCAATCTCTGCCTTGGTCCTGTCTTCCTTCTTGACCTTATTCAAAGCCACAGCTTCCGCCACGGCAGCATCCCTAATCTCATTGCTGAAGTTGTCTTCGCCATCTGAGATGACGAGTATGACGCGGCGATGGCGTTCGGGCGCATTCTTCGCCAAGTATTCTGCTGCGCCGGCGACCGCATCATAGAAGGCCGTCGGCGTCGGCAAGACGGCAGCCGGAAGCGTGAGAAGTTTTGACGCGGCGACGTTGGCGGGAGACAGAGGCTGTTCGAGATACGGCTGGTCTTTGATGGCAAAGACCGCGGCGCGGTCCACGGGCTTCATCACCTCCTTGAGAAAACGCGCGGCTGCCTCCTGCTGAAACTTGTACTTTTCGCTGACGCTGCTCGACACGTCGAAGAGGATGGCGATGTCAAGCGGGACTTGCTCCGAGCTGCCGACCTCGGCAATCTCCTGCGCGCGCCCCTCTTCTTCAAGATGAAAATCTTTGGCCGACAACCCCAACACAGGCTGGCCCACAGCATCCGTCACGGCCACGGGCACGACCACCAGATTCGAGGTCACGCGCACGACATCGTAGTTCTCGGCCTTGTCCTCGGGCGGCAGTGGCGTCGGTGTGGGCTTTGGAGTCGGAGTAGGCAGAGGAGGCGGCGCATCGCCTAGCTGCTCAAGGGTCGGAGCAGGCCCGGAGTTCGCGGGCTTTTGCTGCGTCGAGCGTCTTTGCCCCTGCGCGCCCGAAGTGGACCAGAGCAGGACCAGCGCCCACAGGAGGAGCGCCAGCCCTGAGACCTCTAATCTCCGTTGCCTGCGGATTCGTTTCCCTCTCATCAATCTTCGCCCTCAGCCGTTGATAAGATGCGCGTGAATCTTAAACCGTGCATCGTCAATGGGAAAAAAGCTCCTTCTCCATTGACGATGCACGCTCTGACGATGCAAGGCTCTTCTTATCACTCATCAATCATCAGTCAAGACTCTTATTCCGGGTTGGTTGATGAGCCGCTGCTGGGCGTCGTGATGGTCGGCGCGGGCTGCGAGAGACCGCGATTGACGAGGATACTGACCTCTACGCGGCGGTTCTGCGCGCGTCCCTGCCGGGTCGTGTTTTCGGCGACGGCCTGCGCTTCGCCATAGCCGAAGGGCGTGATGATGCGGCGCAAGGGGATGTTGTGATTCTCGACCAGATAGCGGACGACGGCATCGGCCCTGCGCTGGCTCAGGCGACGATTGGCTTCCATGCTCCCGGTCGTATCCGTAAAGCCGCGAACTTCCATCACGTAGCCTTTGGCGTTGAGAGCCTTGGCCGCAATCTGGTCCAGCTTGGTTTTCTCCTGCGGCGTGAGCACGGCGCTGCCGACTCTAAAGTTGACGGCAACCATGTCCTGCGCCTGGTAATCGTCAAGCGCGGAGATGCGCTCGTTGGTCGCATTGACGCCCGTGACGGCTGCGTCCGCGGTCTCCTGCGCAGCCCTCGCACCGCCCCGCGCAGCATTGGAGACAGCCGCCAGCTCATCAATCTGGCCCGAGATGCGCTGCGCGTTCTGCTCTACATCGGAAAGACGCCCTTCGGCGTTGCCGACGCGATTCTCCACAGGGTTGACGCGCGATTCGACCGTCTGCGCTACCCTGAAATCAGATTCGTTGAACCTGATCTTGTCGGCGACAAGCTGGCCCGTCGCATCGCCGCGACCTTCGACTTCGAGGTTGAGGCCGCGCAGGATGCCAGTCTGCCCGTAGTTCGAGCCGCTACGCAGAAAGCCGCCCTTGGTCTTGACGCTCGTGCGGTCTGTCAGACGCACGACCGTATCCACGTTGTTCAGGTCGCGGACGACGAAGGTGTCCGGGTCGCGGCGGACGACGACGCCTCTAATCTTCATCTTTTCACCGTTGGAGACGGTGCGCGTCTGCGCGCTGCCCTGCGAAGCGACAGCGCCCTGCCCGGTCTGCGGCGGCTTGATGCCCGGCGCGGAAACGCCCGTCGCATCCTGCGAGAGAGCCACAGGCGCGGCAACCAGCACCAGCCCGAAGGCGAGCGCAAGCAAGCTAAAGTGTCGGGATTGTTCAATACTCATATCATCAAACTCCATTGTTAGTAGTTTACGAGTTGACCCTCGCGAAGCTCGCTCTCAAGGCCGAGAGAGTTGCCGCATCTGCTCTCCGCAGCCGCGCGGCATGGCTCATCAACCTCGGAACGATGAAAGACTCCAACGGCGTTGCGCGCCGGAAGCCGTCATTACAGAGTTAACCATCGAATGATTCGGATTCTATCGAACAAGCGGGGGAAGTCAAGAAAGCCCGTACAGAAAATCGCCGACGACGCCGTTTGACAGACAATTAATTATCTTTTTGCTACCGGATTGCAATAAAGCAGTTTTCAGTTTTGAGTTTTCAGCAAAGACAACTTGCTTTTTCTGAAAACTCAAAACTGAAAACTGCTAACCTGTCTTTACACCGTGAACTGTCCGGCTTCGAGCAACTGTTTACAACTAGACATCAGGCGGGAACTCGAAATCTAAACTTGTCCGCATATATGTACTCTCTCTTGTTAATACTAAGTGGACAGGAAAATTTAAGCCAATGCGCAAAACGGAGTTTAAACGGTCCAGCTACTACGAGCAACTTCTAAAACTTCGCAGGCAGCTAGACCCGAAGGAATTTTTTAAGCGCACGAGTGAAGCGTGCAGGCTCGCACTTGAACATTATGAGCAGCAAAAGAAAAGAGCCGAAGTCAATCAATGATTCGATGTGCCAGCTCATCTTGAGGCTGAGGAGAGAGGGCCGGATGACACTGGACGCGCTCAGGCCGGATTCACAGCTCAGGGTTTTGCAATATGAAGCAGCGCAGCGAGAGCAAGCGCAGATGAGAAAGGAAGTGAAGCAATGAACGAAAAAGGACCGGAACGTAAATCAACCGCTTTAACAGAGCAAGAGGCAGAGGCGATGCGCGAGCAATACAGGGCCGCGCTCAAATCATTTCCAGAACTAGGGCGCATGTGTCACTCGCTGGTAGCGCAGGATGCTATCAAGGCCGTCCGTGCTGGTCTTGGCCTGATGCCTTCGCCTTTTCTGGCGCAACAGGCGATTGCGCCCGTCTTCGCCTCTACATTCGCCATTGCTTCGCCTCTCATGGTAACGAGTGCAATCCGTTTCGCGCAGGAGTTTGGTTTTCTTGCGGGGATAGTGAAGCGGTCAACAGGGGCGGCGGAAAGAAGCCATCAAGAGAAAGGAAGTGAATAAATGAAGAAGGCAAGTAAGAGAAAGAAGAAAGGGCCGCGAAAGGTCGCAGCAGCAGGCGGGCCGCCTGCTATTACTTCAATTTGGCAGAAACACATAAAAGAACAAAGAGCACTCCCGGACGATGCGCCACTGGTTGAAACGGAGTTTGCCGGGATGCCATGTATCTTAAGGCGTATCTCCGTCTTTGATTTCCTTCGCGCCGATCAAGTGCCAATGAATCTTGCAGCGTGGATGTATAAGGGCATCAACGGCACGCTGGATATGGACTCCGCTCTCACGCCTCAAGAGCAACAAGAGGAATCCGATTTTATGCGTATAGCCGTCTGCGCAGTTTGTGTTGAGCCTCGCATAACCCCGTCCGACGCTCCGAAGCCCGGCGAGTTTTCCTATGCGGACGTATTAGTCAAATTCCCACTATTTGCCGCAGGCGTGTACGGGTGGGTAAAGGCTGGATGTCCTACCGTTCCTGTGCGCATGAGAAATGGAGAGACGGTTGATTACAACACCGTCGAGAATTTTCGTCAAAGGCAGATGGTTTCCAGTGATGGCCCGGGTGTCAGACCGGACAGGGAGACCCTTGAGTGACATCTGGGGAATCCTTGATGAGACCGTAGCACTTGAGCTTGATATAGCCGCACACAGATTCATTGAACTAACAGAGCCGAGTCAAATCGAAAAGGTAGCAAGTGCGATTTTCGGAAAGAGTGAAGAGTAAAGCCGATGTCTCAAAATCTTGAATTGACGCTTAAAGTGCGGGGCGATTCGTCAGACGCGAAGGCTGACATTGCGAGCTTGCGTCAAGCCTATAGCACGGAGATCAACAACATTGTCAGGCTAGTTCCGGGCGGCGGCTTTCTAGGCTCTATTAGTAATGAAGTGTCCCGATTGACTCAATCACTACAGGGCAACTCGGAATCCATTCAGAGGGTTAAAGACAGGCTCAAAGGATTAGAAGACCAAGCGGGGAGAGTTAGAGATAGATTCCACGATTTCAACGAAGCCCTAAAAATCAACTTCGGCGGACAACTGGATACTAACTTTCTCAAACAGTTTCGAGCAGCCGAAGACTATGCCAAGCGCGTCGAGCTTTTACAGTCAAAAGGTTTTAGCTCTGACCACATGGCAAAGGTGGAGCGGGCGGCTTTCCAGTTTGCCAAGCTAGAGCGCGACGGCGGCGCGGCGCTCTCTGCTATTGAGAAAAAGAGCAAGGATGCCGCAACCGAACTAGCAAATTTGCAGCAATCTTCGGGAGCGTTAGCCGCCTTCGGAGGTCCGGCGGGGATTGCGGTAGCCGCACTCATCGCTGTCGGCGTGGCGGCTGTCGGCGTTGGCGTTGGTGTTCTACGGATGACCGAAAGGGTATCAGAGGCGGCGGGGAAGTTTTGGGACTTACATCAACGTGCTAATGTCAACGTCGAAACTCTGTCCGCGCTTGATGTAGCTCTCAGGCGTAGCGGTAAGAGTATTGAAGATGCCCAATTCCCGCTCAGCACTTTCCAGCAAACTATGGGCAAGGTCGAGAGCGGGAATAAAAGGGCCGTCGCCACGTTTGATAATCTCGGCATCACTTCTAAAACTCTTGACGGCGCTCTTAATCAAGCATTCGCCTCGCTCTCGAAAATGCCCGAAGGCGTTAATCAATTTAATCGTGCCGTTGACTTATTCGGCAAGCGTGGCGCTCCTGTCATGCTTGGCGCACTAAAGGAAGCGGGCGGGGATTTTAAGAAATTCCAGCAAGACTTAAAGGACTCTGGCTTCCTGATTGACAGCACAACAGCGCAGATGGCAGACCGCTTCGGAGACCTTGAAGACAAGATAAAGATGTGCCTAGAGGGTGCAGAGCGCCAGATGGCCTCTCGCTTCCTGCCCGCAATGATCGTAGCCTTTGAGGGTGTTGACAGCGTACTCGAAAAGAATAAAGGAAGCTGGCGAACGTGGGGAGATGTTATCGCAGATGAAATTAGCGGGTTATACGCGCTCGCATTGGCTGCTAAAAAGACGGTTGACCAGCAGGGAGTGTTAGCGATTCTCTCTCCTGCCGCCGCCATACTGGGAATTATCGGCAACTTTGACGAAGCGGCCAGTGAAGCAGCGATGGCCCGCGCTAAAGTGATGATGGATGCTGATGCGGAAGTCGCAAAGGCCAGAAAGGGCGGCAGGGATAAAGCTTCGGGCAGCGATGAGAGCGGCGCAGACAAGGCGGCTCAGGAACGTATTAGACAATTAGAACAGCAAGGCAAGGCCGTTGACCGCGAATACAAAAAGCAGATAGATGACGCAAAGAGGGATTTAGACCAATACAACACAAGTTTGGAAGAAGGCACGGAGCGCATCATTGAATCTGAAAAGAAGCGGGCGAGTGAGCGAATAGCAATCCTTGAGCAACAACGCGCTACAGCCAAAAAACAGAGCGAGAAAGATAAATACGCAAACGAGATTAAGAGCGTAGAGGATGAGCGCGATAAGAACATTCAGAGTGCGCAAGACAATCGCAATCGTAAAGAGGTTGATGCGCTAACAGCACATCAAGAAAACCTCTTGGCGATTATTGATAACTATGCCAAGCGACAAGCCGACACCTACGGGCGCTTGGCAGAAATCGGAGCTATCACCTTTGAAGAAGCCGAGAGAAAGATATTAGAGGTCCAAACATCTGCCTTTAACAGTAGACTTGACGCTCTCATTGCCGAAGAACGCGAGATGCTGGAAAAAGTCGGCGTGCAGTTTGATGAGTTCGGCCAAGCCGTCGCGGGAACAGGGGATTTTTCCAAGCTCAACCTAGAGAAGTTCAACGCCATCGGAGACAGAATAGCCGCTCTGCAAAACAGGCAAGCCGAAGCGCAGGAAGAGGCTGAGCGAAAAATTGATGCGGGCCACGACAAGGATATAGAGAAAGAGCGAAAATTTAGAGAGAGCCTGCAAGCGATAGACGAAGAATACAATCAAGGGAAACTGAATTTAGAGCAACAGGCTCTTAATGAATTAGTGCGGGAGGCTGAGCGGCATGGCGATATGTCGCTCGGTCTTCAGCGTTACGTAATCGCAGAGCGTGCGCGGCTTGATATGGAAGAAGAGGACGCACGCCATAAGCGCATACTTGCTGATATAGATGAGCAGGAGCGCTCGCTTAAACTACTGGCGAAGACCGCAGCAAAGAAGCTAGAAATTGAGCGAGAGTATAACAGGCTGCGCGAGCAGGAAAATGACCGACACGATAAAGCAAGAGAAAGAAGGCAGAGAGAAGGTGACGAAGATTCGGAAGATACTACCCTTATAGGAACACTCAGGAAGCTAGGGGAAGACATACCCAAACTCTCACCGGAGCAGTTTGGGCTTATGGCCCTCAAGGATGCATTCGATCAGGTTAAGCAGGCCGCGCTTGAGTCTATTGATGCCTTCATTCTGTACGGAGATACGGCGGGGCTGGCATTCAAGAAAGCTCTCGTAATGTTTGTTGCGGATTTATCAAAAGAGGCATTCTTGCAAGCGTTGAGAGAGGCCGCGCTTGCTGCGTCATCATTTGCGGCGGGCGACTTCGGCGGCGCAGCGCGTCATACGGCTGCGGCGTTAGCGTGGGGCGCTGTCTCGGCAGGGATTGCTATAGGCGGTCGTAAGATTGCTGGCGACTCATTCAAAAGCCAGCAATCTGCGGCGGGCGGCGGCTCTTATTCGGGCGGCAGCAGCGAGCAACCGCAAGAGCAGAGATTCAACTACGGCGGCGCAACTTTCGTATCATCAACCGTTGCGGGCGAAGGCTCGCGTAATACTGGCGTGTTCGGGAGGATGGCAGAGCGCATCATTGAAAGCAATGAGCGGGTAGTGAGAAGCAACTACGCAGTAGCTCAGGATGTGGCTGCGCTAAAACAACATATTGGCAGTATTCCGGGTGGAGACCTTATCAGAGCCAACCCTTATGCTGTTGGTGATAGCTTACAAGAGGCTATCCAATCTTCGCACGGTATCAGGCGAGACATAACTTCGCTAGGCAGTACGGGCGTGGCTTAGGCTGTGTGTTATGGATTCATCCGGCTTGCAAAGTCCCTTAATGCCTCAAGGTGGTCTTGGGCAAGGCTGAAATCGAAACGACCAAGTTTCATTTGAACGCTCTTTGAGTTAATGATTTTAAGGAAATCAGCAAGCGGCAAGGGTACGGAAAGCCGTTCCGACACGCTTTCAACGTAAGGCCCGGAATTAAGCCGCGCATTAACCAGCGCAGCGTCATCATAAAGGAATCGCTGTCCGTCCGCTATGATGGCAAGTTCCCTGTTATTAAGAAAGGCCCACTCCCGCGATGTGGAAGAAAAAGAGAGCGTTATACTATCAGGCTTTGAAGGGGTTTGACCCTGATAGTAGTAGGTTGCTGAGATGTCTATCGCGCCAAGTTTCTTGTTGGTCACGCTAAGATATTTGACGCGCACGCGGGTTTCATCTTTGAACTTGTCATACTTGGTTTCAATCGGCTTATGGTGTTTATACTTTCCGCGTGCGGGTATGTCATCCCCTTGAGCATTGGCGAGGCTGAGACTGATAAGACAGATGAATAAAGCGGGCAGTATTTTTTTCATGGCGATTTCCTTCCGGCGCATAGGGTGTCACAGTCGGATACGGAAGACAATGGCAGGGGCAAGCATTTTGAAACCCCTATAACGGCAGGGCCGGAATGAGAGACTTTGATAGATTTTGAGAGACGATAGCTCGAATGTTCGCCCCTAAGAAGCGGGGCAAGTAAAAAGGTGTAGCACAAAGCGATGGCGTGGGAAAACAGAAACGGGCGCGAGTATTACTACCGCAAAGAGCGGTCAGGCGATACCGTGCGCTCTGTTTATGTCGGGGCTGGCCCTGCGGCATCACTGGCCGCAAGCATGGACCAGAGAGAGCAGGCCACGCGAAAGAAAGAGCGTACACAGATACAGCTAGAGCGGGCAAAGGCGGCGCGTGAAGAGGCGCATCTTGACGAGATAGACCAGCGTGTTAAGGCTCTCACGGCTTCAATTCTTGAGGCTGCGGGTTTCCATCAGCACAAAAGACAGTGGAGGAAAAAGCGAGATGTCAAAGAAGGTCGTTCCGATTAGAGGCGAGACGGAGCAGGGAGAACTAATAGAGATTGCGCGCCGCACGGCTGAGTGTATGGCTAAGGACTGGCCCTCTGAGGATTCGCGCAAGTGGTATCTTGAGCGGCTACAGGCCAACTCCGAAGAGTGGCGCACGCTAGGCGATATGATAGCCAAAGCGCAGGATGATGCGGTCTGCGCTAAGACTTATCTAGGCTTCGCGGGGCATGAGTCCGTGAAGCAGGGCGCGGAAATTCTCAGGGCTGATTTAGGCTACGAACACTCATCGCCCGTCGAGAGTCTTTTAATTGACCATGCCGTGCTGAGTTATGTCCGTCTGGGTCTTGCCGAAGTCAAATACTCATGGGTCATGCGACGCTCGCATAGGTTCGATGAGGGCGCATTTAATGAGATGAAACTGACGCAGGCGCAGCGTCGGTTTACTCGCTCTATTGAATCATTGGCCCGCGTTCGCCGGATGCTCTCACAGGTCCGCACGCCCGTTGCTGTCGAGGGCGGGCCGCTACGTGCTATTGCAAAGGGGTAAGAATATGGCGTTACCTGAAAGCGAAATAGAACACCGCAAAACTGACTCAGCACAGCGATATGGAGTTGTGGCGGCGCGTTGCTGGTCCGGGCGGGGTAGCTGAAAACGCTACGCTGGAATTGAGCCGGATAACTACTGAGGCGCTAAAAGCCACATGGCGACATCACCTTGAGGCTATCCGACAGGAGCTAGGAATAGAGAAAGCCACGCGCCTTGAGCGGCTTCTAATTCAGCACGTCGCGCAATGCTGGCTGCGTCTCAACATAATGGAGCTTGAATACACTCTGGCTGTCGGCGGACAACACAGAATCACAGAGGGTTTGTACTACGAAAAGAGACTGACGGAAGCGCAAAAGCGGTATGCGCGGGCTTCCGAGTCGTTAGCCAGAGTGCGGCGGCTTTCCAGGTGAAACCTTCGGATGTTTTAAAACATGGAAAAACATGCCCGTCGAGCATGACTACCTAAGAAAACTTTAGATTTCAAGCTCTAAGAGACGCCAATAAGTGTGCAAGTAATGTCCCAAAATGTGACAAGATTCTAGGACGGATTCAACGATAAGTGTGCAACACGCGAGAGAGAATAGATGTCTTGGACACCTAAAACCTTTGATGAGGCAATCAAGAGAGCGGCAGGGCGCAGGGCTTATAACCGAAAGCGCAGACTTGAGCGCGAGGCCCGCATAGCTCGCATACTCCGATTGCTTGATAGTGAAGAGTTGACGGGTAGAGAGTTGGCCGTTTTGATGGAGGTACACGAAGCGACTATCAGCCGCGATCTTCGGTTTATCAAGCGACTCAGGCGAAACTTCCGGCGCATGGTTGCGCCCTTTGATGTCCAGATGAAGGCTCATCATTTCCGATGGCTTGAGGGCGGAAGCTACAAACTGAGTTTTACGGGCTAGGTTTTTGGGTAAATAAACCAATGCCGCGCCGTTTGATTTTTTGAAAAATAAATCAATCCTGAGTGGCGAATTTAGGCCACATAAAAAGAAGGCCATCGCCTTGCCTCTCTCCCGAAAGCGTCTCATCCTAATATTTAGATAAAGACCCGAAGACACTTGGAAGGGATGAAATAATAGACAAACAACGAGCTATTGTTTCATCTTGAAAAGCGTTGAGTCGTGTAGGCGCGATAACTGGTTTATTCTTTATCCCTGTCTTGGTAGGCTTTTAAGCCATAACCACCTGCCATGCCAGCTAAAAAGGGAAGGATGAGTTTTAGAACTTCCTTGTAAAGCTCCCTATCGGTATTCACTAAAAAGACTGTCATTCCAGCAAGGAAGATTAGCACTATAACGGTATAAACAAGGCTATACTTACGAGTTGATACCCCTTCATCATAATCTCTTTGGCTATCCTTGTCGGCTTGATCCAGTATCTTATCTATATGACTTTCATTTATTTTCTTGTATATAGGATTAAAGACGGGAACAGAACCGGAGAAAAGCGAAAAGGATTCAACTACCTTTTTCACTTCGGGTGGGAGTTTTTCCAAGACCTCTGGCTCTATAGGAACATCTCGCCGCACATCTTTCTTGTCTTCGGCTTCTCTCTTTTCAGGCAGAGCGGCTTCCTGACCCTCCTCTTTGCTCATGCCAACGCCTCAAGAAGATTATGGGGAGACAGCTTTTCGCACAGAGTTTCGTCTAATTTGCGGGTAATTTTATTCTCTATTGTGCCTTGAATATAAAGTGAGATCGCAAGGCGGATTAGGTCCTGGTAAGCCTCTTCACCAACCACGCCGTTTTCATGGAGAGAGTTAATGTTTTTAACTATATCCAGAAGTTCTTTAGGGCGATCTCTAGTGTCTGCCGCAAAGTAAAAAGCACACTTGTCACACACATGCCTCATGTTTGTTCCCAAGAGCTTCCTTTTTTCAAAGCGGTGCATAGCAACCCATCCCGTAGAAAATAAAAGCCGCATCCGACCAGGGTATACGGCTGACCCTCTTATTCAAATACCTAAGAGAGCTAAACAAATCAACTTATTAAATCATGGATATTACAACCTGACCCTTGCAACAATATTGCAAGGGTAACTAATTGTATGAACATTAGCGAAACAAAGTCAATGGATAAAGTGGTCCAATTACCAGGCTCAGGGTACTGGGTCTGGGTTACGTTTGGGAGCGAGCGAAGTGTATCACCAAAGGCTCTGGGTAAATATCGAAGTAGCATTATACCGTCTTAAACTTCGCGCGAGAATCGCCCTAGAACTACTTGGCCTATGTGCGACTTTTCGCCTCTAATCTCAAGCCTGAGACGGCAAAGCTCGCCAGTGGCATAGGCTAGAAGGGCCGTGATAGCATTCCCGCCTGAAGGGAGACTTCACGATGAGACTAAAGAGCCTCGCGGCCTCGCTCGTAACTATTGCCCTGCTCTTTTCGGCTCTCGCTGCGCAGGATGGGCAACCGGGCGAGATCGTCTCTGTCTACGACGCGGCAAAGGACCAGACAACTGTTAGAATGCGCCCGGTGACGATTGCGCGGGGCGGGCAGACGGAGATTGATTGGAGCACGGTCTTAGCGCACACAGGGCGCTCGCCGCAGGCCGTTGGGTTCGCCTCATTCCAGTTGATCGCCTTCTCGCGCGACGGCTGGCACTTTGCCGAAGGCGGGGAGCTGGTTTTGAGAGCGGACGGCGAGACCATTTCGCGGGGTCGCATCCGGCGAGAGATGTTCCGCGCATCCGATGGACTGTACGCCGAGAGCATGTTTATCATGCTTCCCTTTGAGACGTTCCGAAGGATTGGCGGGGCGCGAAAGATTGACGGCCAGCTATCGGGCATCGGCTTTGAACTGACGGCAGAGCAAAGGGCGCGGCTTCGCGCTTTCGTCCTGCGAATGAGACCATGACTCATGCGGCCATTTGGTGAGGGCAAGTCTCGCGGTCGCCTTTGGCTTGATTACACGTCAGGCATAGCACCTGAAAAACTTTGCGCGGGTATGATGCGGAGATGATTGCGGAGTTGAAAAAGAAGACAGATGAAATAATAGACTCTCCGGCGAGTCGCGCGGGGCTTACCGAACAGATTGAGGCACGCGGGGCGGCTCTCTGGGACGCGGCTGTGTTCCGCGCACGCTGCGATGTGTGGTTTAAAGCTTATGAAGAGTTCACGGGGCATCCCTTTCAACTCCGTGACCGTCAGGGGCATCCGATATAAGCGATCATGCGGAAAGCAGTTGAACGGTCTAAGCCTCTATCATTTGTGTGTTTAGCTTTTGATTATTTCCGGTTTCATGCGGCACAGGCCGTCATCTGAAAGTGCCTGCGTTGACACCTAAAGAGGCGAGAAAAGCCAGAATTGCAAGACGCTATAAAAAGAGCCTCAGAAATGAATGCAATCACCCTGCCTCTGCTCTGAAAAGATGCCACAGGCCCCGCTTTAATCCGCCAATTGGGGGATTATTGAAACTGCTCCAATTTCACCTAAGCCTTGCATTCTTTAGAAAAAGTGTGATAAGTCTTTAGGAGGTCTGCGATCCGCATCTCCCGAATTAGGAACATAATGAATTTAACTCAGCTCCTTGGGAAGGCCGCAGGCCATAATGCTCTTCTTACTTTATTCCATCTAGGTTTAGAGGAGATTCACCTCATCGTGCCCACCAACAACTCTTCTAACATTCAACAATTGAATGACCGAACTATAAAACTAGAAACCAAGCTCGATACCACCTACGAGATGGTTCAAAAGCTTGAAGGTAAAGTAGATGAGCTCAGAAAGGAGCTTGAAGCCGAAACCTCACTTGACAGGACTGTGACGTGGAAGCCGTTGTTATGGTTACTAGGTCTCATGGTAACGAGCACGTTGGTGGTGGCAGGTTTCCTGTATAAGGAAATGCTACCAGAAAAAATCGAGATCGGTATCTCGAACAGCACGTCACTGGCAAAGAGCTTTGGCGGTTTCAATAAACACTTAGATGAACTCGACGGAGCTTTAAAAGAGATTCGTAATGAAGTGGCGGAAATGCGCAATGACATAAGAGGGCTCGCGGACTCTAAGTTTATTTCAGCGGCTCTTAAGGATGCAGTTTCCGGGGACAAAGCTTCTTTGGCGAAGAGGCTGCCTGACGTGAAAAGGCTTACACACCAAATCGCCACTCTAAAGGTTCCGCTGCCGGACAGGGATTACAGAGAGATTTCCAAGCCATTAGCGCATCATTACAACTCTTCAAAGCCGCCGCTTAAGCATCAATTATGGGAGGTGCTGGTTGAGCTTGCAAACGCCCGAAGTAGTACGGAGGCCATTACCCATCCCTTGTCTGAGACAGAAATAGCGGAGGCGCGAGCGGCAGGAAAGTATGTTGAAAATGCTGATGTTGATCTTAGTGAGAAGACAAACTGGGAAGAGGTAATTTTCAAAAACTGCAAGATTAGAATAAGCAAACCAGAAAACAATCTGACCCTCAACCGGGTCCAGTTCATAGAGTGTAGATTCCAACTGGAAGTAGAGAGTGGGCCCAGTCAGAATTTGCTGAAGGCCATTCTTGAAAATAATGGTTCTCAAATCAGCGCGACAATCGCTCAGTACATGGTCCTGCCGCCCGTCTATCATAAGGAAAACCAGTAACAACCTAACCCCCGAATTAACCGGACGCGCCGCATGAAGCCTTCAACTAGCATCTAAGAAATCAAGCATGAAAGAATGGCTATCGGCGCGTCCGGTTGAATGAGTTGTTAGATGGTATAAACCTTTAGTTTTTGAGATTCTATTTTGTAATTCCAAATGCTTCAGTTGCTTGTTTGAGCCGACTTTCATATTTCCCCCGAATATCATTCCTCCAGTTATCTCTCAAACTGAAATTCCGAACCCGTTTCCATGACACCCGACCTCGCTTTGGGAGCGGCTTCTTGTAAACCTTAAACTTAATTTCACCTTTCATTCTTGGGTCGGCATATACTACGAAATTCTCCTGCTCGCTGGTATAGGACTTAACATTTGCTTCATAATTAATTTGGAAACCTAACGCTGAAAGACGCTCTTCGGCCTAAGCTAATTCATCATCATTGCGAGGGGCATCATGATAAATATTCTCATCAATTAATTCAGGTTTCTCATTCGGTGCGGTATTGTAAAGAGTCTCGGTCTTTCTCCGCTCTAATATGTGTGCCGCCTTTTCAGCCGCCTTCGCTTCCTCTTGCTCGTGAAACTGTTCGTACCAGTAGTCTCGCGCAAGGCTCATAGCAGCACCGAACACTGGGCACTGGTTTCTGTTATTGCCCCATCCCACAAGGTGGCGACGAAGTCCCTCAGGAATACTAAAACCACTCGCGTAAGGTGAGGAGCTGCCGTCCCCGCAGAGAGGACAATATGCCCGATGTGAAAAATAAGCTCCCTCTTTTGGTGGGATTCGCTTCGCAAGGCTGATGATTGTTTCAGCGGCGCTATGTTCCCCAATGTATGTCTCTTCGCGGGACTTACAGGAATGGAAGCTATGCAAAAGCTCTTTAACTTCCTTTGACATCAGGTCGATAATATTGTATCGAGCATGGTACAACTCATTTTGCAAACGCCTATTCTCTTCGTATAAGTCTACTATCTCAAAGTGTCTCATCTGGCGTATTATCGCCTCCTCTCTAAAGAGACCTGTCTTTTACCTCTATTTAAAGCAAAACTCAATGAAAAGAGGCTCTGGTACTCCGCATAAGTAGTTCAGTATATGTTGACAGAATATAAGCCGCAGGAAGATACTGGGCTTCAAGTAGGGAGGTATCAACCATGCAGGCAGACCCTTTAACATTAGCGAGATTTATGGAGCCGTTGGAGCCTGTTGAGTTCAAGTCTATAGTAGATACATCACGGTTTAGCACTAAGTATCCGCCTGTCATATTAAACCAGCGTCTTCTTCCTCAAACGATGCCACTTATCCAACCTGTAGCAACTCAGCTGTCGGTTAGTCCTGACTTTTGGGGGACCTTACTCAGGGAGTTGCGAATAGCCATTGAAGAGAAGTGGAAGACAGGTTCGCCAAATTCCTACGCCATCTTTAAGATCGGAGAGTTCTTATCTGCGTCGCCCCGTGTTGTGCCTTGGGTTAAGGATGTTGGGGTAATAGCTCAGATACTTGGAATGATAGGTGGATTGAACGACGTGGAAAAGGCAATAGATAGGCATCGGAGAGCTAAACCGTCCAAAACGAAAAAGGAATGACATAAAAAGTAAGACAGAGAGCATAGATAAATGAGGCTTTATGTAAGGTACTCTGTCATAACATCTGATGTCTTATATAGAGTATGGTATGAGCTTGGATTGAAGCCGAAGTTCTGGTCTGTGGCTGCATGAGTCAGAAGCCAAGTGTGTATTGCATGAGCTTTTTGCCCGCGTACTGCGCACTTCTGAAAGTTAGATTGACAGGCGGCAGCTTGGGCCGCCTGTTCAAAAAATGATCGTGCAATGTTATCAGTTGCAGTCGCGGGTAATGTTTCTTACCTATATTAATGAAGTCTGAGGATGCAACGGTTTCCATCATTGGCGGTGTTGGATTGTTAATGCTCATAAACACTCCCATTGAGCATTGGAACTTCTGCATCGCTCCCATAAAGGCATCAATATCTTTCGAGGAAATATGCTTGCCGCCTTTCACTTGGAATCCTATGCGGGCTGGCTCACTGTTCCTTTCAGCAAAAAGTCCTAAGCCGTCTATACCCTTATCCGGCCCTTTAGTTCCAAACGTAGTTGAGAACACATCGTATTCCATCAACCACCAATCCTGAAAAGCAAAAGCATTCTCTTGCCAGAGTTTTATTGCAGATGGTTCGTCTTTGGGAACGCCTAAAATCTCAAAGCTAGATAATTGGTTTTTGTACGTCTCAGTCATCCGACGCTTCATCAGCGATATTGCCACTGGAGAAATATCTATACCAATCCATCTACGGTGTAAGCCTTCGGCAGCATCTATGGTTGTCCCGCAACCACAAAAGGCATCTAACACCACATCTCCCTCATTGCTGCTCGCTTGAATGATGCGCTCCAAGAGGGCTTTAGGTTTTTGTGTAGGATAGCCGAGCCGCTCGGCAGCGGCGGCTGAAAGCGGCGGGATGTCAAGCCATATTGTTGATGCGGGCGTGCCTTCTTGCTCGTGTAGGTAACGTTTGAGATATGGTCTGCCCGTGCCAGACCATTCTAACCGTCCATCTTTATCTAACGCTTCCACTTTCTCGCGCACCATACGCCAGCCCCATTCCGGCGTATAGCCTTTGTATTCATAGGCGAGATTCGGGCGTGGCCCCATTGAAGCTGTCCTAATAATTTCGTGCAACCGATAGCGCCCACGATTGTCGCTAAAGCGGTAAAAGTTCTTTACATATACAGGGTCATGTTCTAAGTATATCGGATTCCATGTGAAGCCCTTTCCCGCATAGAAAAGGATTGTGTCTTGAATGTGCGCCCACTTTCGGCTGTCGTTATGGCTACTTGTACGCTTCCAAATTATTTCATTGCGAAAGTTCTTTTCACCAAAGATGGCATCGCAAATTGTTTTCAGATAGTGACTCATTGTGGAATCGCAGTGTAGATAGAAGCTGCCTGTTCTTTTCAGAACACGATGCAATTCGACAAGCCGTAGAGTCATCACCACAAGATAAGGGAAGGCTAGGGGCGCAACTATCCTATATGACTCAAGCAAAGTATAGAGATTATGGGTTTGAAGTGTTCTAAGCTCAGCAAGCGAATCTTGAATATTCTTATAACTCCAAGTGTCTTCAAATGCGATACGCTGTGTCTGAGAATCTTTCTCATCAAAGAAGATGTTGTAATCGCGCTTGGAATTGAAAGGCGGGTCAATATAGATAAGGTCAACGGATTCAGCATCAACATATTTACGCAGAACATCAAGATTATCGCCGCAATAAAGAAGATTCTTCATGGGTGAGACCTTCCTGCTATGGTCGGGCGGGAAAACCAGAAGACACTAAGAGGAACGGATGATTAAATCCGCCTCTGTGTCTAAGGCTGAACTGAGTTATGCGCCGCATGTATCACAGGAAGGGAAGCGGGTCAAGCTTACGCCGAAATATCGTTCGCCGACCGTAGCCATGAATCGTTGGGCAAGGTGAAATTCCGGTGGGCAAGAGTGAATCGTTAGGCAAAGCCACGAGATTGACATACTCCATTGATGAGGAATATGCTTTAGCAGCGATAAAGAGCGTGCGATCATATACTGTGATGACCGCCATGTGTTCCGATATTCCAGCAGGTCATGTTAATTGGCCTATGTCTAACCTTCGCGCCTCACATGACCATTGCAAAACCACTCACCAGGTTACGCGCAAAGCCGCGTAACTTTACAACCAGGACCAACTGTCTTCACAAAAGGAGCACACAATGAATCGAGTAATCCTCTCAGCAGCCATAGTGCTTGCACTTGGCGTCTTAGCGGTTTTTACGCCGCCTACCACACGAAACACTTCGGCTGCTACAACCAGCGTCTGTTTTGGACAAGCCTGGCCGTCAGGATACATCAGGACCAATTTCTACTTCAGTTACAACTGTGGGAATTATCCTCAGTATCCTAACACGTCGTTCCTTGAGTCCTACTATGACAAGCCGGGCGGCTCTGTCATGGGCGTTTGCAACGACAATTTCATTCCTACCAACTGGGTGCTGTTCGAAACTTATTGGAACTCTACTCAGTGTGGAGGAAGCCCTGCCAGCAAAAACATGGCAAAAATAAGGGCAGTTGCAGCCTCTGATACCTCACTCAGCATATGCGCGAATTCACCCATCCCTGCCGGGTGGCACTTCGTCAGTCAATATCAGTCGAGCTACGGATGCGGAGGCTTAAATGCGCCTTACCATCTGATGTGGATTATCGCCCGCAACTAACAAGCAGCCTACAAGAATGACTCATAATCTTTCCTTTCGTGGTTGGGTTGTGGGCGACGGGCGCGGCTGGCCTTGAAACTAACCGCGCCCGCTTCTCTTATGCTCTCCGTTTGAATTGATAAATCCGCGCTGTCGGGTGAATCGGTCTCAGGTTCAAAGCGGTCTGGACAGGCTTGCCGTTTCTTTGAATCTCTACGACGCGGCCTGTAATCCGGTAGTGCGCTTTGTGAAACTTATCGGTGCGGCAGGCGGGGTTGCATTCCACGAAGTAGTAGCATTCGTCGCAATCAAGGAGGAAACCCATGTACGAAAGCGGCTCAGGGCCTCGCTCATCAACGATGTTGACGTAATCGCCCTTTTGAATATCGTCAGTTTTGAGGGCAATAGCCATGTCGCCCTTGCATGTCTTCCACGCTCTGATGCCGCGCAGTCGGGTAGCGGTAAACGAGTCGTCATTCTCTGCACCCTGCGGGAGTGGAATAGGTACATCATCCAGCGCCGTTTCCGTCTCATCTACTCGCTTCCATTCCTTGAGGGTGATTAGCTCGCCTTGCTTCGGCTCTGCCTTCGGTGTGAGAGTTCGTTTAGCCATTGGCTTGCCCTCCGCTCTCCCACGAGACGCATAGCCGCCCGTCCGTAATGCTTAACCTGATGTTGTCGTACTCTTCTTCTGTGGCGGGCGGTTGATATTCAGAGTCAGGGATAAAGCTGGCCTCAGACTGTAAAAGCAGGCATTGTCCGTGCGGGGTGC
>DASWMI010000185.1:0-7186 GCA_036399835.1 Pyrinomonadaceae bacterium
TTAAGCTTCGGCGAAGTGACGGCTGATGTCCTCTGGCCTCGCCCCGGAGCAAACGATAACGCACCGTCGCGCAATAACGATTCCGTTGTGCTCCTTGTCCGTCTGGACCAACGGAAGTTTCTACTGACCGGAGACATCGAAAAAGAGACGGAGGCCGCGCTTGCCCCTCAAGATATAAGCTGCGATGTCGTCAAGGTCGCCCATCATGGAAGCAAGACCTCTTCCACGCAGCCCTTCATCCTCGCCGCGCATCCCTCGCTGGCCGTTATCTCCGTCGGCCTTGATTCGCCTTTCGGCCACCCGGACAAAACGGTCGTCCAACGCTGGCTCGCATCCGGCGCACAGGTCCTCACCACAGGCCAGCGCGGCACAATCACCATCAGCACTGACGGACGGGATTTAAGAGTGGAAACTTTTAAGAGCGGTGACAGGTAACAGGTGACAGGTAAGAACAGCTTTTCTCTCATCATTCATCATTCATTATTCATCATTTATTACTTGTCACCTGTCACCGCTCTTTTGTATCCGTAGCGTTCGAGCAGGGTCTGGCCTTCGGGGCTGAGGACGAATGAGACGAAGCTTTGCGCCGCTTGCTGTTTGGTTGAGCTGTTAATGACGGCTATGGATTGGTCCAGCGGCTGGTGGAGTCGCTCGTCCACTTCGATGATGCGGCCTTCGCCCGTGTGGACCAGGGAGAGCGGGATAAAGGCTGCTTCGGCGTTGCCCGTCGCGGCAAACTGGCGGGCCTGCGTGACGCTCTGGCCGTAAATCACTTTCGGCTCGACGCTGGACCAGAGATTGAGAGCGCGCAGGGCCTCGACGGTGGCCCGCCCGTAGGGCGCAAGGTCCGGCTTGGCTATGGCGATGCGCTCTATCTCGCCGTGCGTCAGCTCTTCGAGGCGGGTAATTCTGGCGGGGCTGGCGGGTGGAATCCAGAGGACGAGCCGTCCACGAGCATAAAGGCTCAGCGAGCCGGGCTTGAGTAAGCCTGCGCGATTGAGTTGGTCCGGGTGCTCTGTGTCGGCGGCGGCGAAAACATCAAAGGGCGCGCCGTTCTCAATCTGCCTCGTAAGCTCAGCCGTCGCGCCAAAGCTGTAAACCACACGAATCCCCGTCTCTCTATTGAATCGCTCGCCCAGTTCGCCAAAAGCTTCGGAAAGGTTAGCCGCGGCGGCGACATTAATCTCCGTCACAGACTCTTTATCGCTTTCAGACACACTGCGCGCGCAACTGATGAGAGAGAGCAAGCAGACAATGACGAGGAAGAGAAACGACGGGCGACGAAAGGTAAGCGATGAATAAAAGATGCTCGCTTTATTCACCCTTCCGTCTTCAACCGTGACTTTCAGATTCCCGCTCCGTCCATGAATTCATCCGGGGTGTAGTGGCCGACATCGGAGCTGCCGACCTTGTAGGTGTTGAGGACGCCGAGCGGCGGCGCGTAAAGGTGTAGCGTGACGAGGTCCTGTCCGCTGACTTCCGGATTGCCCAGTTGATGTATGTCTGGCACGTCGGCTCCCGTCACCAATCCACTGGTCCAGTCGCGCCCGGATTTGTAGAACAGCCTGCGCCCCTCGCCAAGCTCGAACATGGTCTCCCACATCACGCCCTCGCAGACGCGCACGGCGCCGTATGACCCGTTATGGTCGTGTATGGGCGTGCGCTGGCCCGGATGCCAGCAGAGGATGAGGAGCTCCGCGTATTCGCTGCGGACGACGCGATGGCGCGCGTATGTTCCGGGCTTGAAGGAGCGGTAGGGGCGCAGGTCTTCAGCCGTGAGCTGCACGCGTCTGAGCCAGTCGTCGAGGTCTCTTAGGGCCGGAGGCTGGCTGAGAGCCTTGAGCGTTTGGGCGAGCGCCTGAAACGTCAGACGGTCGCGCTCGTGTTCAATCGGAGCCGAAAGGCCCTGCCTGTTTGTGACACTGGTTGACATGCTTCAATCTCCAAGGCGAAGAGGCTAACAGGTTGACGCGACCGGAGCGCCCGAAGGCGTCTCGTCTTTATAGTCCTTGCGCGGGTTGCGAGTCAATGTTCGAGATTGGTAGGTTTGGCAATTTCAATCTCAGAGAGATTCAACCGGCGGCTCTCTCTGGGCCACTAGCTTGCCAGCAGAATCCGCAGGTCGCGCACGTTCGTCCCCGTTGGTCCTGTCAGGAGAGCATCACCCAGGGCATCGAAGAAGTTGAAAGCATCACTATCGTTCAAATATTGCTGAGGATCGAGATTGAGGGCGCGGCCTCTGCTCACGGTCGTCTCATCTGCGAGCGCGCCAGCCGCAGGGCTGTTGCCGTCAATCCCGTCCGTGCCCGCGCTGAGCGCGAGCATCTGCGCTCGTGTCCGTTCACCTGTCAACTGCACCCTGGCGAGCTGGTCCATCTCAATCGCACAACGCAGGACCGTTTCGGCATTGCGCCCGCCGATGCCCTTGCCTCTCACCGGACAGGCGAACTCGCCGCCGGAGATAAGACAAACAGGGCGGCGCTCGTTTCCGGTCCGGCGGCGCAGGCCGAGGAGTCTTGAGAGGAGTTCCGAGCTGCCTTCCTCGACCTGCTGGTCCAGTAGGTCGCGGGCCGTCTCGACCTGGAAACCTGCGGCACAAGCGGCCAGCGCGGCGGCTTCGATAGCATGCCCGTTATCAAGCAGGACATAAGACTCGCGCAGCGTGCGGGCGGAAACGGCCTGACGCTTGAGAGGCTCTTGGTTGATGGCCTGTATGATGGACGCGGGCAAACGCTTCGCCAGCCCGTAGCGCTCGACAGTGTCCCTGGCATCTGGGGCAGAGACGGGCGCTGGAAGCGTAGGGCCTGAGGCGACGCTGGCTTCATCGCCCGGGGTTGTGTCCGAGATAATCAGGGTGAGCTGGTCCACCTGTGGAGCAACCTGCGCGAGGCTGCCGCCCTTGACTGATGAGAAGGCGCGGCGCACGGCGTTAATCTCCGAGATGGATGCGCCGCAGGCGACCAGCAGGCGATTCGCTTCGCGCAACTCAGAGAGCGTCGTCCGCTCATTGCGAGGCCACTCGAACATGGCCGAGCCGCCGCCTGAGATGAGAAAGATGACCAGCGCACGCTCCTCTTCGGCGCGGCGTAAAAGATTGAGAGAGGCGCGGGCCGCTTCCAGGCTCGCGCGGTTGGGTAGAGGATGGCCGCCGGCGAAGAAGCGCCAGCGAGCTTGTAATGTAGGCTCTGAGGATGAAAGTTCGGCCATGGAAGCCGGATTGCCCGAAGAGTCATCGGCAGAATCATCGTCCTTCGCCTGCTCTGGCCGGATGCCGGTCAGGACTCCTGCCGTGAGCCTCTCGCCGAGCGCTTCGTCGAGCGCCGCTGCCATCGCGTAAGCAGCCTTGCCTATGGCGATTGAGTAAACTGGGCGCTCTTGCTCAAGCTCTATGGTTGTCTGGACCACGGACAGGCTTGAGCCTTTAAGCCGCAGATGTTGGCGGACAGCCTCGCCTGCATCAACGCTGCGGAGCGCTTGCCTGAAGATTTCCAGCGCGGCCAGACGCAGGGCCGCAAGTTCCATCATGCCGTTTACTCCGCTGTGATGAAGTTCCTCATCTGGCGAAAGCGTTGATCGCTCATGCCGCGCACGAGGATGAGGTGCTCGGCACGGCGAAAGCGCCCGTACTGCTCGCGGTGCGCGATGATACGTGCGGCCAGGACGGGGCCTACGCCCGGCAGTCTTTCCAGTTCTGCGAGAGTCGCCGTGTTGATGTTGATGCGTGGCGGCGCGGCCTGAGCTTCGCTCGAAGCGGCTGGCGCTCTGTTCTGACCAGCCGGATTGTCTGCCCGCAGCGAATTTTGTGACACTTTGACGCACGAGGCCGTGATGATAAATCCACAGCAGAGAGCGGCGGCGATAAAAAGAGGCCGTCTCGCAGAGAGATTCCGACTCATAAGTGCAAACCCTTGCGTGCAGTGAGGTTGAAGGTTATGCCACGATTATGTGCAAAATGCTAGAAGTCTAAAATTTTCAGGAACTTGTAACTTCAAAAGGGCTGTTTTCCACAGGCTTTTCCACAAGAACTGTGGAAAAATCTTCTGAAAATGTTTCGGCAATAGAAGACAGAAAACAGAAGCCAGTTTCAGAATCAGCCACAGAGACGCAGAGACACAGAGAGAGACGGACAATAGGCAACAAAGATGAGTTGAACAGTCTTATCACATCCTGATTTGTCTTCTCTCTCTGTGCCTCCGTGTCTCTGTGGCTCATCTTCAGGTTTTGAAATACTTTACTGACTCCCGCGTTTATTCCGAATCTTTTCCTTCGTCCCATTCGCGGACCAGCTCGAAGGCGCGGCTGAGGATGGGGCGCGGGCGAGCGCCGTCTGCCTGGCCGATGAGACCCTCGCGCTCCATCATGTCGAGAATCGCGGCGGCGCGGCCATAGCCTATGCGTAAGCGTCTTTGCAGGACGGAGGTCGAAGCCCGTTTCATCTCGGCGCAAATCCTGAGCGCATCTTCAAACAGTTCATCGCGCTCGCCGCTCAAGCCTTCCAGACCGAGCGCCTCTTCTTCTGACTGCGTAATGCTCTCGTCATAAGCGGGTTCGCCCTGCGCTTTGACGTGCGAGACGATGCGGCCAATCTCTACCTCGTCAAGATAAGCGCCGTGGACGCGGACGAGCCTTGATGTGCCCGGCGGCAAGAAAAGCATATCGCCGCGACCGAGGAGTTGTTCGGCGCCGTTGGCATCAATAATCGTACGCGAATCAACCTTGGATGAGACGCGATAAGAGATGCGCGAAGGGAAGTTGGCCTTGATGAGTCCTGTAATGACATCAACGGATGGACGTTGTGTGGCGAGCACCAGATGTATGCCGACGGCGCGCGCCATCTGCGCCAGACGCGTGATTGACTCTTCGACTTCGTGGCCCGAAACCATCATCAGGTCGGCCAGCTCGTCTATGATAATCACGATGTAGGGAAGCCGCTTGTGCGGCTCGCCCGTTAGCTCGTCGTAATCCTTGACGAGATTGCGGCGCTCGACCTCCGTGTTGAACCCGTCAATATTACGCACGCCCCAACCGGCCAGCTCCTTGTAACGCCGCTCCATCTCGGAGACGGCCCACTTGAGCGAGATGGCCGCGCGCTTGGGGTCTGTGATGATGGGCGTAGCGAGATGCGGGATGTCCGCGTAAAGACCAAGCTCAAGACGCTTAGGGTCTACCATAATGAACTTAACTTCATCAGGCCGCGCCTTGTAGAGAATCGAGACGATAAGCGAGTTGACGCCGACGGATTTGCCGGAGCCTGTCGTGCCGGCGATCAGCAAGTGCGGCATACGAGCGAGGTCCGCGACATAATTCAAGCCGTCAATCGTCTTGCCGAGCGCGATGGTGAGCTTTGATTCCGATTCGCGGAACTGCCTGGATTCGATGACTTCGCGCAGATGAATCGTCTCGCGGTGCGGGTTGGGAACTTCTATCCCGACATGCGGCTTGCCGGGCATACGGTCAATGCGTATGGACTCGGCCTTGAGCGCCAGGCAGAGATCGTCCACGAGACCCGTGACGCGCGAATACTTGACGCCCGGGTCGGGCTTGAACTCGTAGGTCGTCACGACCGGACCAGGACAGATGTGCTTGATCTGCCCTGTGACGTTAAACTCCTTGCACTTTTCCGCGAGCTTCGTGGCGAGATTAAGTAACTCTTCATCAGCCTGCTCGCTGTGCGGCGGCTGTGGATTGAGAAAGTCTACCTGCGGCAACTGGTAATCAGTGATGGCCGCGGGCATCGTGCGACGTGCGCGAGTATTCGTCGAGACGGCGACGCCGCCCTTTTCCGCTTCCTCGACATCCGTCCTGACGACGGAAGCCGTGCTGACCATCTCCGCCACAGCAGAGACTTCATCCTCTTCCAGGCTCTCACGACTTGCGGTCGAAGCTGTCGAGCCTTTGCTTGAAACTGTCCGTTGCTTGACGCTTGTACGCTCGACCGCGGGACTCTCCGCCAGCGCCATGTTAAGAGTCTCGGTCTCAGAGCTTTTCTGGACCAGCGTTGTTGTGCCCTGAGAGACATTGGCGGAGCGCCTGATGGCGGAAGCGGCTGAGGTCTGCTCGTCCGTCTCGTCCGTCTCGCTCATAAACCTGGCGACGCGCTCGGCGGGCGTCAACTCGTGCGAAGCTTTGTCGGCCTGGCGCACGGCCTCTCGCTCGGCCTGCGCGGCGCGGCGCATCTCTATGCGAGCCTGCGCCCGCTCACGCCTGCTTTCGCGCCAGGCTGCGAATTTTTCAGGCAGCGTGCGAAAGAAAATAAAGCGGTCGCCAAAAGCGCCCTTGATGCGTTCGTAGGCGATGGCGAAAGAGAAGTTGGTGGCGAGCAGCAGCCCGACGGCGGCCAGCGCCGTGAGCAGGACTATCGCGCCGACAGTATTGAGACCGCTGGCGAGGACGCTGGCGATAATCGCTCCGGCGAGACCGCCGGGCTGGAAACTGGCGTCGAAGAGAGGCCGAATGCTCGAAAGCGCAAGCAGCGCGGAGAGGGCCAGCAAGAGCGTCAAGAGTCCTATGACGCGCGAGAGCGGGGCATGTATGCGCCGCGTGCGAAAGCGTCGCCAGGCGGCGGCCAGCAAGAGAGGCGGCAGCAGATAAGCGGCGAGGCCGATGAATTGAAACAGAGTGGCGGCGATGTTGGCCCCGAACGGCCCGACCAGATTTCGCGTCCCGCTCGCCCCGGCTGAATTCCATGAAGGATCATTCGGGTTGTAAGAAGCCAGGCAGAGCATGAGCAGCGCGCTCACGGCAAAGAGCGTGATCGCGATAATCTCATTGCGCCGCGTGTTCTTCGGCTGAGGCGTCTTCAATCGTGCTTCTGTTTGTGTAGCTGCCATAAGCTCTCCAAAACAAGTCTAGAGTCTGAGAGTCCGAGAGTCTGAGAATCAAAAGCTTTCGAGCCATCAGCCTCTTTTGTTTTTAGACTCAAGACTCTCAGACTCTCAGACTGTTCTTATGCTGCGCGTCGTGTTAGCAGGTAAGCCTTGATAAAGTCGTCTATGTCGCCAGCGAGCACGGCGTCCACGTTGCCGCGTTCGAGCTTGGTGCGCGCGTCCTTGACGAGGCGATAGGGCGCGAGCACGTAGTTGCGTATCTGCGAGCCGAAGGAGATGTCTGCCTTGTTGGCTTCCAGCTCGGCTGTCTCGGCGCGCCGCTTTTCCAGCTCAAGCTCATAGAGACGCGCGCGCAAAAC
>DASWMI010000186.1:0-10192 GCA_036399835.1 Pyrinomonadaceae bacterium
CGCGCGCCTCAAGGAGGCCGGGCTGTACAGTTTGCCCGGCGGCGGCGCTGAGATTCTGGATGATGAAGTGCGCGTGAGGGTCTCTACCAAGTGTACGACGGATGAGTGGCTGGCTGTGATGCGCGCTGTGCATCAAGTGGGGCTGCGCTCGACGGCGACGATGATGTTCGGCATCGGCGACAGGCTGGTCCATCGCGTCCGGCATCTGCAACGCATACGCGACCTGCAAGACGAGACCGGAGGATTTACGGCCTTTATTCCCTGGACCTTTCAGCGCGAAAACACTGCCCTGGGCCGCCGCATTAAGGAGGAGCCGACGGGGATTGATTATCTCAAGATGCTCTCGGTCTCGCGTCTCTTTCTGGACAACATAGAGAATTTTCAGTCCTCCTGGCTGACGCAGGGGTTGAAGCTGGGCCAGGTGGCTTTGCGCTTCGGGGCCAACGACATGGGTTCGATTATGATCGAAGAGAACGTCGTTTCAGCAGCGGGTGCGAGCAACTGCGCAGACGAGAAGATGCTGCGCTACCTGATACGCGAAGCGGGCTTTGTCCCGCAGCAGCGCGACATTCTCTATCGTCACGTGACGCGCCAGGCTTCGCCGCAAATGGACCAGAAGGAATCAGCCCCCTTGAAAGAGTTGACCGTCTTGATAGCAGATTAAGGGAAAAGAGCGATGAGCATTAGTGAACCCGCAGAGAAGGTCTGCGCCCACGGGGTCTGTAACTGCCGTGCAGATGAAGAGAGCGATTATTGCAGCCCATATTGCTCGCAGGTGGGCCATAGAACAAACAATACGGTGGATGAGAACCAGGCTATCGTCTGCGATTGCGGCCATCCGACCTGCGTCGGGTAAGGTGAGCATCGAACTCTTTTGATAAAGCCGGTTTGAATTATCAACGGGCTGGTTTGAAACTTAAACTGGCGGTTTGAATTTCAAACCCGTAGTTTGAATTTCCAACTCGACGGTTTAAGTTTCAAACCAGTCTCCCCAAAGCTTGGGAAACCTGGTTAAAGTTTCAAACCGCGCTTCCCAAGTTTTAGTCAGTCCGGTTTGAAGTTCAAACGGCTTTCCCGAAGCTTGAGGAGGCTGGTTGGAAATTCAAACCGGGCGTCGGTTCTTTTCAACTGGTGCGTTGATTATTTCAACTGGCGGGCTGGAAATTCAAACTGGCTGGTTGAATTGATTGTTGATTCGGTTAAAGTTTTACGCTGGCCTGCCCAAAGTTCAAACCGGGAGACCTGGAAGAAATTTCAAATCAGCCACAGAGGCACAAAGACACAGAGAACAAAACTGAGAGACAGAGCATAAGCAGGAAAGATGTGTTGAAAACTCTTCTGTCGCTCTCTTATGAGGCCCTGTTGACGATGTAACCCCTGCGCGTGCGTAGGTGCAGCCCCAGACGGCGCGGCGCGATATTGATGGAGCGATATTCACCCGTGGCCGCAGCAGCGAGCGGGCGCTTGGGCCTGTAGGTGATGACGTACTGCGAGCCTATATCGCGTGCGATGGCGCTGCCCTCGGCGATCATCTCTTCGGCGGATGAAGGCAGCCACATACGCCCGCCCGTCTCTTCGACGAGCCGCGATAGTTGTTCCGCGCTCTTCTGCATGGCCTTCAGATAAGCCTTGTGCAGCCGCTTCATGGCCGGGTCGAACCTGAAGCCTCTGCCCGTAAAGGTCATACTGCCGGGATTGCGCTCACCCGCAACCGCAGGGTCAAGAAGCGACCTGTAGTTGACCACGTGCACTGTGGCCTGCGCCGCCATCAACTGCTTGACGGCTTCCCTGAAGGCCGCCTGTGCCTGTTGTGATTGCGCGCCCTCAATCGCCAGAGCCTTCATCAGCTCTCGGTCATCGGCCCAGGCGGGCACGTCCACGCCGTCCGTGACAATCAACAGGTGGCGATTGCCGACGGGCCTACTTTGCAACTGCTCTATGGCCTTCCTGACGGCTTCGGAAAGACGCGTTCCCCTGCCTGAATGGAGCTTTGTTTTAAGTACATGCTCGACGGCGCTCTTATCTGTGGTCCAGTCCTGTAGCAACTCTACGCGGCTGTTAAACTGAAGCACGGAGAACTGGTCGCCAGTGCGCAGCGCTGCGACAAGTTTGAGCGCCACATCGCGCGTCGTGCTGGTGCGCATCATGGGGTTGAGGTCGCCGCTCGTGCACAGCAGCAGGAGGATGCTGGCCGGAACGTGACGCAGGCTCTTGACCTCCTGCGGCACACCGTCTTCGAGCACAAGCAGGTCTTCAAGCTCAAGCGTCGGGTCGAAGCGCCCGTTGTCGTCATAGGCGAAGATGGGCAGCCGCACCTCTTCCGTAAAGACTTTGACGGAATCCTGGTCCTGCTCTTGAGCGGCAGGCGTGGGCTGTTGCGCGGCAGGGGAGGTTTCGACGCTTTGCGCAGAGCAGGGCAGGGCCGCTGCTCCGGCACAGAACAGCAAACCGAAAAAAAGCGATGTCAGACGTGAACTCATATTCGACACTAAGCTTAACGTAAGACACTGGCTGGTGGGAAATCGTTGACCGAAGATGAGCCATCGCAGACACGGAGAACCAGAGAATCAGAAAGAGGTGTTGAAAATTCTTATCACATCCTTATTCTTCTTCTCTCTGTGCCTCCGTGCCTCTGTGGCTGATTTTGAAATCTGTATCGCGCGGCCTGGCATCGCTAAACAGATGAAGCATCGTGCCCGCGAGAATAGTGTACGTTCCCCAATGGCTCAGAGGGGTGTAGAGATTTTGCAGCCAAGGCTCATAAAAGAAGGCGATGATGAATAAAACGGAAGCGAGCATGATGAGGGCAGAACCCATGAGCTGCAAGATTCTGCGCCAGAGCTGCGGCCTGAAGCTGAAGTACGCTCCGATTCCCAGATTGAGCAGGCCCGCGAGCAGAATAAAGATATGCCGCGTGCGAAAGAGCAGCCTCGGCCCGTCTTCAAGCCCGCGCAGGTGCTGGTAAAAGTGGTCCATGTATTGTCCTGTGAGCAGGAAAATGAGAAACGTTAAAAAGCCAAAGATGATGTGAGTTGTCTTCATGTTCGTTTGCGACATGCGCAGAGGGCGAGGCATTCAGTCTTGCTGAGCTGGCGTGCGGCGCTCCGGCCTGAATCAAACCGGAAAGTTAACTCTTGATGCTTCTCATCAGGGAATAGACGTGTCCAGAGAGAGACATCGCCGTACCGGATGTTTGGCTTTGTGCCGTGGTCTCTCTTTTTATCCAGCTCAACCTGGCGGTCGTTCCTGGCCTTGCGCCTTGTCGTTCCTGGACCAGTTGCTAGTTAACGAACCTGCGCAGTTGGACGCTGATGGCGAAACCTATGGCGATGAAGGTGGCGAGCACGGAAGAGAGTCCGGCGCTCATCAAAGGGAGCGGCACGCCGATGACGGGCAACAGTCCGAGCGCCATCCCGACGTTGATAAAGGTTTGAAAGGCGAGGCCGCCGACAATCGCCATGATAACGAGCATCCCTGTCCGGTCTGGCGCACGGCGCGCCCCCATAATCAGCCTTGAGAGCAGTATGGCGTAGGCTAGCAGCAAGAGGATGCAGCCGAGAAAGCCCGTGTGCTCGGCTGTCACGGCGAAGATGAAATCTGTGTGCGGCTCTGGCAAAAACTTGAGCGTGCTTTGCGAAAAGTCTGAAGAGACGCGCGAGCCTGTCAGCCCGCCCTTGCCGACCGTCACGATGGATTGCCAGGTATGATAGCCGTAGCCTCTTTTATCAGCGTTCTCAGGGTCCAGAATAACGTTGATGCGCTCGAGCTTATAGCCGTGCAGAACGCCCGTCGAGACGCCCACCTTGTAGGCCAGCGGCGCGCCGATCAGGCAGAGCAATAGCCCCGCCGTGACAATCCACATCCGTATCCCTGAAAGAAAGAGCACGACGGCGAGCAGCGGTAGGTAAGTCAGGGTCTGGCCCGTGTCCGGCTCAAGCAGAATCAGCCCGACGGGCAGGCCCAGGATGAAGAGACCGATGAGTATCTCTTTCCATCTGAGCACACCCTGCCGCCCCCTGCCGAAGTAGTAAACCAGCATCAGCACAGTCGGAATCTTGACGAATTCCGAGGGCTGAAACTGGCCCACGCCCGGCAGCTTAATCCAACACTGCTGCCCGTTGACCCTCATCCCGATACCCGGAATCAGCACGATGATGAGCAGGACCAGCCCGAAGACGTAAAGGGCCGGAGCGAAGTGGACCAGCTTGCGATAATCCGTAAAGGCTATGGCGAGCATGGCGACCAGCGCGATGCCGAGACCGATGAGCTGTTTCTGCCAGTAGTTCTCCGCCGGGAGCGCGTTGCGAATCTGCCATGTCCCGAAGACGACGATCCCCGTCGCCAGCAGCGCCAGCAGCCAATCGAAATCTCGAAAACTTCGTTTCTCTATAATTGCAACCATAAGTGTGTGACGGGTGACAAGTGACAGGAAAGAACAAGCAGTTATCTTGTCATCTGTGACCCGTTACCTGTCACTATTTCTTAGCTATCTGTGTTGAGCCGGGCGGTTGTTCGCCGCGCGTCTTGCGGTAGTATTCGTCGTAGACGGCGCGCACGGCTGGCGCCGCGTAGCTTGAGCCAAAACCGACGTTCTCGATAATCGCCATCACGGAAATCTCGGGCTTGTGCGCGGGCGCGAAAGAGATGAACCATGAGTGGTCCTTATTTTCGCCCACGTCCTTGCCAAGCTCTACGACCTGCGCCGTGCCGGTCTTTCCAGCGATGTCGAATCCGGCCATCTTGATGCGGGCCGCCGTGCCGCCATTATTGACGACGCCCCACATGCCCGTCACGACCGTTTCATGTACGTCTTCCCTGATAGGAACAATCTTCGGATTGGGGCGGTTGGCATCGAGCGGCGTAAAGGTGCGCAAAGGACGAGCGGCGAATGGTCCAATCTCGCTGACCTCTTTGGCCTCCTTGAGAAGATGCGGGATATAGAGTTTTCCGCCGACGCTGATGCCGGCGATGGTCCGCAGCATGGCGATGGGCGTGGCAAAATCATAGACCTGCCCGAAGGAAGCGTAGACCGTATCTATGTCTCGCCATTCGGGGTCGCGCGGATTCCAGCGCGCCTTAAATTCGCGCGAAGGCGTCCAACTGACGATCTCGTGCGGGAGGTCTATCCCCGTCCGCCTGTTGATGTCAAAATCGTCAACCATCTTCATGATGCCGTCGAGGGTCATCTTCAAGCCGAGACGGTAGAAATATCCGTCGCATGAATGCGTGATGGCATAGACGACATCCGGCGTGCCGTGATTGCCCATGCAGCGTGTGAACTTATTGCCGATGGTGATGCCGCCGCCGCAGAGCAGGTGCGAGTTTTGAAGGGTAATCGCTCCCTGCTCAAGCCCTGAGACGGCCATCGGAATCTTCCAGGTCGAGCCTGGCGGGTAGCGCCCCTGTATGGCACGGTTGATGAGCGGCGTTCTGGGGTCTGCCTTGAGCGCCGCATACTCTTTGCGCCCCTCTTTGGTCCTGATGCGCTGCGAAAAGATGTTCGGGTCGTAGGTCGGAGCCGAGGCGAGCGCGAGGATTTCGCCGTTGTTCGGGTTCATAGAGATCATCACGCCGCGCTTGGAAGGCGTGCTTTGCAACTGCTCTTCGGCGATCTTCTGCAAATCCAGGTCAATCGTCGTGACGAGGTCCTGGCCCGGCTGCGGCTCTATCACTTCGATCTCGTCCTGTATATGGCCGCGACTATCCACGATGACCTTGCGATAGCCGTCCCTGCCGCGCAAGAATTCGTCGTAGATTTTTTCCAGACCCTCTTGCCCGACCACGCTGCCCGGCTTATAAGGATTCTCTTTGTTGTCGCGGTAGCGCGGCTGCTCAAGCTGTTCGGGGCTAATCTCGCCGACATAGCCTAGAACATGCGCGAGCATCCCGTGCTCAGGATAGCGGCGCTGCGGCGCAGGCTCTACGCGCAGCTCTCCGAACTCTAGTTGGTGCGCATCAACCCAGGCGATGTCCGCCTGCGAGGCATTCTCTTTAATCGGGATGGATTCAAAGGCAGGCTGCGTCTTAATCTGGTCGAAGCGCTCGCGCAGGATGTCCGGGTCTACGGCCAGCCCCGCCGAGAGCGGCGCGACCATCCCGTTCAAATCCTTTCCCTTGATGTCCTCGCGCGAGAGGATGACGTTATAGGTCGGGCGCGAGTCAACCAGAATGCGCCCGTCGCGGTCCATAATCACGCCGCGCGGAGCGGGAATCGTCAGCAGGCGTATGCGCTGGTTCTCTGCGACCTCTGCGTAACGCTTGCCGTTGACTACCTGAAGCACATAAAGCCTGACGGCCAGAATCGAGAGCAGCAGCAGAGCCGCTATCTGTATCAGCCTCAGCCTCACGCGCAGGTTTTGTGAATCATCCTCGAATTTCATAGCCTGATGAATAGTAAATCGTTAATCGTCAATCGTAAATAGCAAAAGCGGCTTTCTCTTCAAGCTGCAAGATTAAAGAGAAAGGCTTTACCTTCTTCTCAAGGTACGCCGCGCCACCTTGCGGCGAAAGGCAAACTGCCGCTTTTGTCGCGCCCGCTCGCTAAAGAACTGGTCGAGCACGTACAGGAGGAGCGTTCCGGCGATGGTCGTGGCGATGACCTTAAAACCTGCCATCTGCACGAAGGGAATCAGCGAAGGCTGGCCGAGCATGCGATGGAGCAGGACGTAAAGCGCGGCGTCCAAGAGGGCCGCACTTGCTAAGACGGGGATTCTCATCAGCGGGTTGTCAAGCATCACGCGATTGGCAATCGCCGAGATGAGATACGCGATGATGGTCTTGGTAAAGCCGCTCGCGCCGAGCAGCCCGCCGCTCAAGACATCCGTGCCCAGCCCCGCTATCATCCCGACCACCAGCGCCTGCAAAGGGTCGCGCTGCAAGGCGAAATAAACGACGACAATCAGCGGCAGATCAACGTAAACAAAAGGATGCCAGACGAGCCTTAATGATGATTGAAGGATGATTGCCAGCGCAAGGACAATCGCGATTTTCAGTTGACGCATTAAAAAAAGTGATGAGTGATGAGTGATGAATAATGAGTGAAAAGCTGCTGTCTCATCGCTCTTTATTCATCACTCATCACTTTTTCTTCTCCACGTTGGGCAAAACCTGGTCCGGCTCCGTGCGTTGCGGGGGATGATATTGGAGGACGGCGACCTCTTCCAACTGGTCCAGCCGCGCCCCCGGCTTGATGTGTATGACGTGCGGCTGCGTGGCCGAGCCATGCTTGACCGTAACCACCGTGCCGACGTTGAGACCCGGCGGGTAGATGCCGTCCTGTCCGGTCGTCACCACGTAATCGCCCGGCTCGACCTTTTCCATCCCTGAGACATAACGCATCTCGACCAGACCGTCTTCGCCGAGACCCCTGACAGAGCCGAGCGCATTCGACGCGCCAAGCTGTCCGACGACCGCGCCCGCCGCCGCACGCTCATCCGTGAGGAGCATAATCTGTGCGGTCCAGGGGCTGGTGGCGACGACGCGCCCGACAATCCCGCCCGGCGTCACGACCGGCATATTTAGCTCTATGCCGTTGATCCTGCCGCGATTGATCGTGACCGTATCAAACCACATGGAGGGGTCGCGCGCGATGACACGCGCCGGGACAATCTGGTATCCGCTCTTCTCCTTAAGATTGAGCAGGGCCTTGAGCCGCTCATTCTCGTCCGAACGCTCACGCGCATCACGGACTTCGACTTCCAGCTCTTCGACGCGCTTCTTGAGCGCCTCGTTTTCGGCGGAAGCGGTCCGCAGGTTGGCGAGACGGCGGAAGAAGTCTGCGCCGATGCCGCCCGCCGCCGAAGTGGCCTGCTGGACTGGCGCGACGATGGCCTGCGCCCAGACACGTATCATGCGCTGCTTGGTGGCATCGCCGCTCTCGCGCGCATCAATCAGCATCAAGACGACATTCAACAGAAGCAGCCCCACGAGCCACAAGGGGGCGCGCTGCCGTATCTCTTTTTGCGAGCGAGCTACCATTTTCGAGTCGGGAGTCTGAGAGTCCGAGAGCCTAGAGTCAAAGGCCAAAAGCTTTTTTCTTTTGACTCTCGGACTCCGAGACTCTCAGACTCTCGGACTGTTCTTTACGTTCCGCTCGTGAGCGTGTTGTCCCACTTCACGCGTTTGAGCAGGTTGAAGTCCGAAAGCATCTTGCCCGTGCCGAGGACGACCGAAGAGAGCGGGTCTTCGGCGAGCGAGACCGGAAGGCCCGTCTCAATCGAGAGCCGCCGGTCCAGATTCTTGAGCAGCGCGCCGCCGCCCGTCAGCACTATCCCGCGCTCTACAATGTCCGCGGAAAGCTCCGGCGGGGTACGCTCAAGCGCGACGCGCACGGCGTTGACGATGGTCGAGACCGAATCGGCCAGTGCCTCTCTGACCTCTTCATCCGAAATCGAGATGGTTTTCGGGATGCCTTCAATCAGATTGCGCCCGCGCACTTCCATCGAAAGCGGCTCATCCAATGGGAAAGCAGAGCCAAGCTCGATCTTGACCAACTCGGCTGTCCGCTCGCCGATTAAAAGATTGTACTTGCGTTTGATGTACTGCGTGATGGCCTCGTCCATCTCGTTGCCCGCGACCCTCACGGCGCGCGAATAGACGATGCCGCTTAAAGAGATGACGGCGATGTCAGTGGTCCCGCCGCCGATGTCCACAACCATGTTGCCGTGCGGCTCTGTGATGGGCAGGCCAGCGCCGATGGCCGCCGCCATCGCTTCTTCAACCAGGTAGACTTCGGAAGCCTTGGCGCGATAGGCGGAGTCTTCGACGGCGCGGCGCTCGACCTGCGTAATCTCCGAAGGGATACCTATCACGACGCGAGGCGAGACCCAGGTCTTGCCGTTGTGAGCCTTGCGTATAAAGTGCTGAAGCATCTTCTCGGTCACTTCAAAGTTGGCGATGACGCCATCCTTCATGGGCCGGATGGCGACGATATTGCCGGGCGTGCGTCCGAGCATCTCCTTGGCATCGCGCCCGACGGCCTCGACCGCGTTGGTAATCTTGTTGATGGCGACGATGGAAGGCTCGGAGACGACGATGCCGCGACCCTTCGCGTAAACCAGTGTGTTAGCCGTGCCGAGGTCTATTGCCAGATCGCTTGAGAACAGGCTGAAAAGAGATTTAAAGGGCATCGAGTATTTCTATACACCTACTTCTTTTTAGGATGAATACGCCCGGAGGGATGAGCAGTTCGCACCTTACGCGCGCCGGTCGGCTTTCCGGGTCCGCCAGACGCGATGGCAGGGCAGCAGTGCCTCACCGAAAAAGAGCGAACTTAATAAGATACACGAACGCGCGCCGGGATGCCATCTGTAAATTAGATTTTCCGATGAAAAGCCGTAATTAGAGTCTGAGAGTCCGAGAGTCTAGGGGTCAAAGGCCAAAAGCTTTCTCTTTAGACTCATGACTCCGAGACTCTCAGACCCTTGGACTCTTGACGCAGTTTTTCCCGGCTGCTTTGGCTTCGTACATGGCTGCGTCGGCGACGGCGACGAGCTGTTGGGGAGAGGGGGCGAGTTGCGGAAAGGCGGCTACGCCGAAGCTCGCTGTAATGTGAAGCTCCAGATGGCGGCCACCGTGAAAGGCGTGCTGCGCGATCTTCTCGCGGACACGCTCGGCGACGAAGATGGCCTGGTCCAGCGGAGTCTCCGGCAGCACGACGACAAACTCGTCGCCGCCGTAGCGCGCCACCATGTCCGTATCGCGCACTGAGCTGAGGATGACAGCCGCCATCTCCATCAAGACATGCGAGCCGACGAGATGCCCGTGCTGGTCGTTAATCCGTTTGAAGTTGTCAATGTCGAAAAAGAAGGTCGAGACGCTTGAGCCGTAGCGTTTGGCGCGGCGCAGCTCGCTTAGGAGAAAGTGGCGCAGGTAGCGCGCGTTATGGAGCTTGGTCAGATCGTCCGTCTGCGAGAGACGCTCGGCATCCGCGAGACGCACGGAGTTGGCGAGCGCCGAAGAGATGGGCACGGCCAGCGCCGCGAGCAGCTTCATCTCTTTCAGAGAAAAGGGGCGCGCCTCCTTTCCTTCACGCACTACTTCGAGCACGCCCATCACCCTGTCATGATTCATCAAGGGGAGAGCCAGCACGCGGCGCGTGCCTTCCGTTTTCCTGACGGTTTCCATACGCGCGGCGGCCTGGGTAGCGGCCTTCGATTCCGGCCCGGAGAAAGCTTGAGCTTGCGTCTGCGGG
>DASWMI010000187.1:0-34221 GCA_036399835.1 Pyrinomonadaceae bacterium
CGACGGCGGTCGGACATGGCAAGCATCGAGCGTCGCCGGAGCAGCCGAGCTGGACTTCCGCGATGTGGATGCCTTCGACGCTCAGACGGCTTACCTGCTCTCAATCGGCGAGGGTGAAAAGTCCAGAATCTACAAGACCATTGATGGCGGGAAGAACTGGACCATGCAGTTTAAGAACAGCAAGCCGTCGGCCTTCTTCGATGCGATGGCCTTCTGGGATAAAGACCACGGCATCGCCGTAAGCGACCCCGTCAACGGGCGCTTTCTCATCATCTCTACTTCCGATGGCGGCGCAAATTGGAGGGAGATGCCGCCGCAGGGCATGCCGCCCGCACTGACAGGCGAGGGCGCTTTCGCCGCGAGCGGGACGTGTCTAGCGGTCCGTGGCAAGTCTCATGTCTGGTTCGGGACGGGTGGACCGGAAGGCGCGCGCGTCTTTCGCTCGACAGACGGAGGCAGCACCTGGCAGGTCTCAAATACTCCCGTCAAAGCTGGCCGGACGGCTGGCATTTTTTCGATTGCCTTTAAGGATGCGAAGCACGGAATGGTGGTCGGCGGCGATTACCAGAAAGAGAAGGATGCGAACGCCAACGCGGCTTTGACCGAGGACGGCGGAAGAACATGGGAGTTGGTCCGATCGTCCCAACCTGACGGGTACAGGTCCTGCGTAGCTTACGTCAAGAGGTCTGGGCGCGTGCTGGTCGCGGTTGGCCCATCCGGCTCGGACTATTCTCTGGACGATGGCAGAAGCTGGACCAGCCTCGGCACGGATGGCTATCACAGCCTGAGCTTTGCAGGCTCTCTCAAGGCGGGCTGGGCCGTTGGCGAAGGCGGGCGGATAGCCAGATTCGCTGGCGCTCTGCCCCTCGGCTCGAAGGCCACCCGCGCCGGATTGAAAGGGATGCGAGCGCCGCACTTTTATCCGCGAGTTTTCGCGCGGGCTGCGTGGGCGTTGGGGAATTTTGACGTGTACAACCTGCTCGAATATTCTATTATCCGGTCAGCAAAACTAATCAAAGAGAGTTCGGACCAAAGCAGTTTGAGGAGTTCGTCATGAAGCTTTACATTCTATCGCTGAGCTTTTTTCTCATCGTCTGCGCGATTGCCACGGCTGTTGAAAACAACGCCGCGGCATCTGGACCGGAGGCAAACATGACCCCGGCAAGCCTTGAACACTTGTCGAATTCAAAGATGATGGCAGCCAGAGATGTTCATTCCTACTCAAACCCGCAGGAAGCCAGGGTCCGCCATCTGGACCTCGACTGTGAAGTGGACTTTAGCGCCAAAGTCCTCAAGGGCATCGCTGTGCTGAGCTTTGAGCGGGTGTCCGGGGAGAGCCGTGCTCGGCTGATTCTGGATACGCGGGCGCTCAGCATAGAGAAGGTTGAAGCTTCCGCCGACGGGAAGAATTTTAGAGAGACGAAGTTTACACTGGGCCAGACGGATGCCGTGCTGGGCGCGCCTCTCAACATAGAGTTGCCTGAGAACGCGACGCGCGTGCGCGTGCGTTACAGGACCAGCCCCGCGGCTTCCGGCCTGCAATGGCTCGACCCTCCGCAGACCGCCGGCAAAAAGAGTCCTTTTATCTTCACGCAGTCGCAGGCCATACACGCGCGAAGCTGGATTCCGCTTCAGGATACGCCGCAAGTGCGCGTCACTTATACGGCGCGTGTGCGCACGCCGCATAATCTACTGGCGGTGATGAGCGCCGAGAATGACCCGCGCGCGCGACGCGACGGTGATTACAGTTTCAAGATGACACAGCCGATTCCCTCTTACCTCATCGCGCTCGCCGTCGGCGATCTTCAATTCAGGTCGATGGGACAGCGGACGGGCGTTTACGCAGAGCCTTCTGTGGTTGAACGGGCGGCGCGCGAGTTTGCCGATACGGAGAAGATGGTCCTCGCGACGGAGCGGCTCTACGGACCTTATCGCTGGGGACGTTACGACATTCTGGTCCTGCCACCGAGCTTTCCCTTCGGAGGCATGGAGAACCCGCGCCTGACCTTCGCCACGCCGACCGTGCTCGCGGGCGACAAAAGCCTCGTCTCTCTAATCGCGCACGAACTGGCCCACTCCTGGTCCGGCAATCTCGTGACCAACGCTACCTGGAGCGACTTCTGGCTCAACGAGGGTTTTACGACATACATCGAGCGCCGCATTATTGAAGCTGTCTACGGTCGCGCGCGCGCGGAGATGGAAGCATCCCTTGGCCGGCGCTCGGTTGAAGAAGAGATGAAGACGCTTGATGAAAGGGACGAGATTCTTCATGTTGATCTCAACGGGCGTGACCCTGACGCAGGCTTTACGGGTGTCCCTTACGAAAAGGGCGCGCTCTTTCTCAGACACCTCGAAGAGACTTTCGGTCGCCCGCGCTTTGACCAGTTCCTGCGCGGCTACTTCAACCACTTCGCCTTCCAGAGCATCACGACCGAAGATTTCAACTCCTACCTGAAGGCGCACCTGCTCGATAGGTATCCGCGACTGTCGGCGCGCGTGCCCGTCGAAGAATGGATTTACAGGGCGGGGCTTCCGCCAGGTGCGCCGCGTCCTCAATCCGACGCTTTCGCTCGCGTCGAGAGCCAGGCGCGCCGCTGGCAGCAGGGACGCATCACGCCCGCGCGAATCCGGACGGCTTCATGGTCCACGCAGGAGTGGCTACATTTTCTCAAGAGCATGCCTGAGAATCTTGGACCGGAAAAGATGGCCGAGCTGGACCAGGCCTTTCATCTGACGCGCTCGGGCAATTCCGAGATCGCTTTTCAGTGGCTGATGATGGCGATACGTAATCGCTACGAGGCAGCGTATCCACGCCTCAAAGAATTTCTGACCTCTATGGGCCGCAGAAAGTTTCTCAAGCCGCTCTATGAAGAGATGGCTAAAACGCCGGAGGGACGCGAGCGTGCGCTGGCGATCTACAGGCGCGCACGCCCGACCTATCATCCCATCGCCGTGGCGACCATTGATGAGATAGTAAAGTGGAAGGCCGAATAGAAAATGACATCCATCTACTTCTGGACCATTGTGGCTTACATGATCTTTCTCATCGGCGTGGGAGCCATACGCAGCCGGAGCGTCAAAGATCAGGAAGACTTTTCCGTCGCGGGCCGCCAGCTTGGAACTTTCGTCCTCTTCGGGACGATGCTCGCCACGTGGATCGGGACCGGCTCTATCTTTGGCAACGCGGGCAAAACCTACGAGGTCGGCATCGCCGCCTGGATACTCCCGCTCGGAGGTCTGGCCGGAATCCTTGCTCTCTCTTTTCTCGCCGCCAGGGCGCGCAGGTTTCCGGCCATCACGGTGCAGGATATTCTCGAGACGCGCTATAACAAGTGGGCGCGTGTGCTCGGCGTCATCACGCTGGTCCTGACGGCTGTGACTATCGTCTCTTACCAGTATCGCGCGGCGGCTGCCGTCCTCAACCTCGCGCTCCCAAGCATTGATTTCAAGACCGCCGTTATCATTGTCACAGTCTTTATCATCATCTACACGGCGCTGGCAGGGATGTTCTCGGTCGCCTACACGGACCTCGTGATGGGCGTGACGATGATTATTGGAATCTTCATCACGCTGCCTTACGTCTACTTCAAGGCGGGCGGCTATGCAGGGATGTTGGCGGCGCTCCCGCCCGACCACGTGCAGTTTTTTGGTCCAATCGGCTGGGTTCAGGCCATCGGTCTGGTGCTACCGGCGGGCTTGCTCATCCTCGGCGACGCGAATATGTACCAGCGTTTCTTCTCGGCGCGCACGGAAGGCATGGCGCGGCGGGCGACCATCTGGCTCTTTGTCGGCGTAGCCTACATGGAGTTGATGATTATCTTTACGGCATGGGCCGCGTCGGCGATTGTCTGGCAGGGAGGAAAGCTTGAGAGGCCCGGACGCGTCATCGCCTATGTCGCGCGAGACCACCTGCCCGTCTGGCTCGGCGCTTTAGTCTTGACGACGATCATGGCGATTATTATCTCGACGGCCATCTCTTACCTGCTCGTCCCTGCGACGGCACTGGTCCGAGATCTTTATCAACGCTTTATCAATCCGAAGGCGAGCGAAAAAAAACTGGTCTGGATGCTACGCTCTCTGGTCCTCGGGCTGGGTCTCATCGCTTACGTGATTTCGACTTACTCAGAAAAGTTTCTGGAGGTTGCGCTTCGCGCATACACGATCTACGGGACGGGCATTACTCCCTCGCTGGTGGCGGCGCTCATCTGGAAACGCGCGACCGCGCAGGGTGCAGTCTCTTCCATCTTCCTCGGCGTGGCGACGACGCTCGTCTGGGAGTTCGGCGGCTACGGCGAGCGAACGGGCGTTGACCCCGTTATCCCTGCCATCACGCTCTCCGTCCTGACGCTTGTCATCGTCTCGCTGCTGACTCCGGCGCCGAGCCGCAAACAACTCGAACCGTTTTTCGGTGAGGAAAAGCAGACATCAAAGTGAGGTCAAGCGCGATGATAAAACAACTCAAGGTAGTCGGCCTCGGCGGGAGCCTGGCCGTTTCCTCAAACAGCCTGGCGGCCTTGAAGATTGCGCTCGAAGGCGCTGCCGAAGCGGGCGCGCAAACAGAACTGCTAGACATACGCGAGTTGAACCTGCCGATGTACGCGCCCGGCTTGGAGGAAACGCCCGCATCTGTCCGGCGGCTGTGCGAAGCTGTCTACGAGGCGGACGGCCTGCTCTGGTCCAGCCCTCTTTATCACGGTACGATTAGCGGCTCCTTCAAGAACGCGCTCGACTGGCTTGAGCTGTTGAGCAAACGCGAGCCTGGCTATCTGACCGACAAGGTCGTCGGACTGATTAGCACTGCCGGCGGCACACAGGGGTTACAGGCCGTCAACACTATGGAATTCGTCGTGCGTGCTTTAAGGGGCTGGGCCGTCCCGCTCGTCATCCCGATTCCACAGGCATGGCGCGTCTTTGACAAGCAGGGCCACACAAACGATGAGCGCGTCAACGAACAGCTACACGCGCTGGGCCGAGAAGTGACGCGCGCCGCGCAAAGATTCGCCGTCCGGCCCATGACCTCGCCCGACGCGCAGCGCGCAGCCGCGCAGGTCCAGCCCATCAGCGAAGAAGAGATGACGGCCTCTTCATGAAATTCAGCCCGCGCCGTGTCGGACAAGGACCAAAACAAGAAAGGGCAGGCTACACATGCCTGCCCCTTCTTGTTCAATCTAATTGCCGCCTAAACTATTTACGTTTTTTCTGAATCGTCGAAGGTATGCTTTTGAGCGCGGGCTGGACCAGTTGGCCGCCGCTATAGCGCGAGTTAATCTTGCGCACGTAATCCTGCGTCTCCCTGTAAGGCGGGATGCGGTTGCCGTACTTCATGACAGCGCCCTCGCCGGCATTGTAGGCCGCCAAAACTAAATCCACACGCCCGTTGAAAAGCTTGAGCAAATCTTTGAGATAACGTGTCCCGCCCATGATGTTCTGCGCCGGGTCATAGACGTTCGCCACACCGTAGCGGGCGGCAGTGCCCGGCATCAACTGCATCAGCCCCTGCGCGCCTTTTGAGCTGACGGCCATCGAGCCGAATCTGGATTCCTGGTGCATCACGCAATAGATGAGATAAGGGTCAACGCCATAACGCCCGCCGTAATATCGAATCAGAGAGTCTACGCTTTTATTGCCGGTGGACCAGACGCGCGGAGCTTGTGGACCAATCACGGCCACTTCCTCCGTCTGCGCAGGGCCTTTGATGGCCGCTTCGAGCACGGTTTGCGCCGCAGCGATTTGTCCACGGGCCTCTTCGATCCTGGCGCGGGCTTCGGCCAGCAAGCTCTCATTCTGCTCAAGGTCTCGGCGCGCGATGAGGCCGTCTTTGTAGAGTTCCCTGAGCGTGGCATTCTCTTCCGTTTGCTTCTTCAGGCTTTTCTCATAAAGCGCGACGAGGCTCTCCAGGCTGGCCTTGTATTCCCTGCTTGAGTTGATGAACTCCTGCCTGAAACGCTCTCGCTCATCCGCCTCTGTGGTTTTGGGCGACTCCTGCGCGCCGGATTTCGCAGCGGCGCGTCGCTGCGCGCCCGCAGGCGCGGCCAGCAAGAGCAGCGTCAATAAGATAAAGAGTGCTTTGTGATAACGCATCTGCTTGAATCGGACCAATCCGCCTGCCCTTTCCCTTCGACCCGTGCCGTCATACGCCCCTGCGCGCCTCTCAAGTTCCATCTAAATGGCCGCCGTCAGCAAAATCCCCGGACATTCTTCAACCTCTCAGGCGGCGTTGGACCAGTCCAACCGGATAAACAAGGCTCACAAAGAGCTTTGAGAGCGAGCCGCGCTCGTTGGTTTTTTCCTTCAGCTTATGACGGATTTTTCGAGGATAGTCTTTTCCGTGGCATTCGGGCTTTTAGATGCAAACGGGGCCGCAGAGGATGCCGGACCAATCGAGATTGAGCCTGAATTTCATTGAAAACCGGCCCATTATCCCTTTTTATCCGACACCCTGATTCTCAGCTCCGCGTCGTTGCAGCGAATCTCCGGCACGTACATGGCGTGGCCGAGCATCGGCAGCGCATGAAAAGCGCCGGGCGCTTCCGCGCGCAGCTCGTAGCGAATCTCCCAGAAGCCCTGCGGTAACTGGCTAATAAAGAGCGCCACCTTGCGGTCACGCAGCTCCCTGTAAACAAAGCTGTCGCGCCCTGTGTAGTCGCTGGCTTCATCCTCTTCCCCATCTTCATCCTGCTTTGCAGCGTGGGCCAGTTTGCTTTCGCGCGGCCCTCCTGCGTTGCTGGCTGATAACTTACGCTCGAGCGCGCCGGATTTCAGCTCCCTGGCCGAGAGCGGCTCGCCGCTGCGCAGCTCGACGGATTCCAGCCCGGCTGGCTTGAGGTCTTCAAAGAGCAGGTATTCGTAGCTGTTCTTCGCCTCTATGGTGACGACGACCTCTACGCGCTCGCCGCTCTGGACCACTTCGCCGTCGCGCAGGGGAACGCGTTCATTAACGTAACCCTTGAGCAGCGTCGGATGACTGACCAGCTTGTAATATTCGCGCCGCACAAAGATTTCATGACCGGCTGCCCGGATGGGTTCTTCGAGACTGAAGAACTGCGACTCGGCGGAAAAGTATAAGGGGCTATTGCCGGCCTTGCGGCGTATGCGTATCTCGTTTGCACCGTCGCGTATGAATGCGGGGTCAATGACAAACCGGCTCGGCGCGCTCAAGGCATCCTCCGCCGTCAGCCGCTTGTTGACGATTGAATGTCCATTGACGAGCAGCTCGTATTCAAGCTCGGCCTTGGCTTCACCCGTTTGCCGCAGGTAGTCGTTGAGCGCCAGCACTGTGATGGCCGTATCGCGCGTATTGCTCCATTGCGCGCCGCGACGATTCTTGACGAGCCAGTTTGTGACAGGCTCAATCAGCTTATTGCGCGGGTCAATGGCGAGCAGAGCGCGCAAGACAAACGAAGTGGCCTCGACGCCTCCTTCGGACCAGCGATAATAAAGACCATCCTCGCCCCAATGCGCCGTAGAGATGACGGAAGCATCCGATTGCTGGCCCACACGCTGGACGATTGAAGTGTCCGGCGTGCGGTCTATCTTGACGCCGTTTTCGAGGTTGCGCACGAGCGTCTGAGCCTTCGCCTGATCGCCGTAATAATGTGCGCTCAAGGCCAGCAGGGCGCGCGTGTAAGCGTTCAGCTTTTCGCGTCTGGTCCAGAGATTTTCCAGAGCCTTGGCCTGAGCTTCGCTGGCTTCGCCCGCGTCTGCGCTGCGACGATTGGTTGAAGCCAGATAGATGGCGGAAGCATGAAGCATCCAGGCCTGCATGTCCTGATTGTCTTCTTCCTCTGCCAGCTCTCCGTCCAGATATTCCGCGGCCTGCTGCATCGCTTCGGGCCTGACCTCGATTCCGGCTTCAAGCGCGAGCGTCAGTCCCCAGAGCACATAAGCCGTCATGAAGTGGTCCGAGTCGTCCTCTTTCCACCAGCCCCAGCCGCCGTCCTCGTGCTGCATCCCGTAGAGCCTGTCCAGGCTCTGTCTAGTGATGCGTTCAAGCTCTTTGAGATCACGCTTGCCTTTGGGATTGACCTCGGCGGCGGTCGCAGGCTCTATCCCGCCGAAGACTTTTGACATCGCCGCTTCGGGCGAAAGTCCCATCTCCTTGAGCGTCTTGGCGGTGATAACAGCCGGAAGAAAACGGCTCATCGTCTGCTCCGTGCAGCCGTAGGGATAATCAATCAGGTAAGGCAGCGCGTCGAGCATCGTGACGGCCATGCTCGGCGCGACCTGCACCGTGAGACGTGTGGATTCACGCTTGCGCTCGGCGGGAATGTCCAGATTGACGGCCACCTCATTGCCGCGCAGCTTTCCGGATTTGGCGACAAACTTTTCGATGCCGTGCTCGTAAGCCATAAAGTCGCGCTCCATCGCGTCGGCCTGAGTCTGTGCGCGAGCAGCGACCTTGAGCTTGACCGCGCCCGGCTGGCGCACGGCAATGGTCCAGTCCACGCGTGCCTCGCCGCCCGCGGGCACATTGACGGGCTGCGGCTCTGCCTTGACGGTGCGCCCGTCAAGTACCACTCCCATCAAGACTACGCCGTCAACGTCGAGCGAGGCGGTCGCCATCATCGCCTGCTCGTTGTTGTTATTGATGACGGCAGAGACCGTGGCCGTATCGCCGACGACGAAGAAGCGCGGCGCTTGCAGTCGGACAATGAGCGGCTGTTTGGTGCGCGTCTCTGTGGATGCGACGCCGAACTTGTCTCCCTCCGTCGAGACGCGCGCCGTCGCGGTCCAGTTTGTCAGCGAGTCGGGATACTTGACCTTGATGGTTGCCAGCCCGTTGCGGTCCGTGATGACATCGGGCTGCCAGAAGACCGTCGAGCGAAAATCGTTACGCACCTGCACGGCTGGCTCTGGCGAGATAGCGACCGCTTCATTAACAATCGGAGCGATTGTCGAAAGCGAATCAACCCTGCGCCCGTTGGCGGGCAGGCTCTTGACAGAATATTCGGCTGTATCCTTCGCTTCCCTGGAGATAACCGCCGCGTTATCCGCATCGGCTAACTGCCCGGCGGCTCCCTGCGCGCCGCGCTCTCTTCTAGCCAAACCTCCGAGCACTTGAAGTCTTTCGTAAGGCTGATTCGATGGTGCTCCGCCCGCCGCTGCGTAGAGGCGTTGCTGCTCCAAAACCCTTTCGTCAATCAACTGCTTGTCCGGCCCCCAGACCAGACGCGCATAAGCTTTCTGCTGGAAAGTGCTCTGCGTCTGCGTGCGCTGTGTACGCTTCGTGCCGAAGTAGAACTGGCGCGGGTCGCCCGCCGTCTCCTGCTGTATGTAGAAGACGGAAGAATCAACCAGCCCAAGGGCGACTTCGGCGGCGACGGGCTGCCCTTCACGGTCGCGCGTCGTGATGGTCAACGTGCCTTCCTCGCGCGGTTGATACTGCTCTCGGTCGGCTTTCACTTCGACGTTGAGAAAATGGTTGACGGGCGGCACGACGACCTGTTTGGTGTCCATGAAAAGCTGGCTCTCGGAGACCATCAGTGCGCCGAGAAAGATATTCGGGACGTATTTCTCCTCGACCGGAATCTCGATTAGCCTGGACGTGCCCGTGAGGTGGACCAGTTGATAGTTGTAAAGGCCGTCTCCCTCTATGCTGAAGAGGACGTAGCGATCCGGGACGAGCGTATTAATTATCACGGGAGCGCGCTCGCCCGCGCGAAAAGTGTCACGGTCAACGATAATCTCAAGCCCGCCCTGGCGATAACCCAACTCGGTGACGCTGTCGTTCGTCACCCAGACGGCTGTCTCGGCCTGAATCATTGGTCCACCCTTATCCGGACTGGTCCAGGCGATGCGATAGTAGCCTTCGCGCGCGGGCGTGAATTTGAGCAGAGCTTCGCCCTCGGCATCTGTCTTGAGGCTCTCAGTGAGAATCTCTTCATGCTGATAACCGCTAAACTTGAGCACCCAGGGCTTGCCATCCTTGCCGGGCGCGGGCGGAAAGGGGCGTCCGCGCTCGCTCGACTGCGCACGCAGGCGCTTGAGTTCTTCGCCTTTGACTTCGCGCCCCGCAGGGTCTTGCCAGATTTCGTAATAGTAATCGCGCGTGACCTTGACCTGGCCCGCGACCTCCATCGGCTGCTCGTTAGCGTCGAGCGATTTGAGGTTGACCTGCACCTCGTCGGCTGGGCGATAGATGTTGTGAGCGGCACGCGGGTAGACGTAATAACGCTGGCGCGTGACGCGCACGGTGTCGCTGCCTAAAACCTCACGGCGCGAGGCATCCGTGACGCGCGCCTCGATGAAGTATTCCCAGTCCTGGCCCGCGCCGCGCGGCGTCTCGAAGATGAGATGGGCCTTGCCCGTAGCATCCGTTTTTAAAGTCTCCTTTTTGATAACCTGTCCGCGCCCGCCGCCATACTGCGAGCGCTGCGGCGAGAGGTCCGTGTAGTACCAGGCGTATTCGCGCGGCTGTGTCCAGTAGTGATAGAAGGGGTTCTGGTAAACGACCACCTCGACGTTTGCGCCGCTGACTGGTCCACCAAAGTAGTAGTCGGCATTGATGGTCACTTCGACCTTCTCGCCGAGGCGGAAGGCTCTCTTATGCCCGTCGGTTTCGGGCGTTCGGACGCCGACCTTGAATTCCGGCAACTTGTATTCTTCGAGCCGGAAGAGGTTGGCGCTGCCGATGGTCTGATGGCGGCCAGCATCATAAAAGGTGACCTCGTAAGCGCCGAGCGGCATGGCTTCCGTCAGCTCAAGCGTGCCCCAGGCGCTCCCGAAAGTATTGAGAGTCACCCTGTCATCCTTCACCTTATTGCCGCGCGGGTCTTTAATCTCGTATTCGATAGTCTGGTTGGCCGGAGTCGTGTAGACGGACTCGCCGGTTTTGCGCGCGATGAATTTCCACTGCACGGTCTCCTGCGGGCGATAGGCGGGGCGGTCCGTAAAAGCGTAGATGCGCCAGGGCTGATCGCTCGGCGCAGTGTTATAGCTCTGCCCCGGACTGAAAGCCTGACGCGCGCCGCTTCCGGCGCTGACGAACAGCTCTTCATAGTTGTTATTGTTGACGAGTTCAAAGAGGGCTAGGCCGTCCGCGTTCGTCGTCTTCTCGCTCTCGCGCCAGACCCATTGCTGTGTGCCGGTGTGATAACTCTTCTCCCAGAGCTTGACGCTCGCGCTCGCCAGCGGCGCGCCGCTGATGGCGTTGCAGAAATAGACCAGCGCCTGCTTGCCCGCCGTCTTGAGAACCAGCGAAGCATCCGTAATCAGGATGACATCTCGGGCAATCGTGTTTCCGCTACGCGCTTCTATCAGATAAGCCCCGGCAGGCAGCCGCTGGTCCAGCCGCAAGGCCTCCTGCCCGGGCTTATGCAGCCCATCGTCTGTGGTCTGCTTCGACCATGCTTTGAGAGGCTCGCGGCCAGCGAGTCTGACCTGCGCGACCCAACCGCTACTCGTCTGGTCCTTATCCGTAAAACGCACATCGCGCGGCAGCTCGACTTTGTAGAGAGCGAAGTCAAGGCGCTCGACGTTGCGCCATGAGAGATTAAGTTGAATCTCTGAATCAGGCAGGAAGATGTTTGAAACGTAAACGCCGAGGGTCGGCTTGGTGATATTTTCAACCTGCTGCTGCGCGTTGTCGTAATAACGCGTCTCAGCCTTTTTGTAGGTGGAGAGCAGACGACGAAACAGTTCGAGCGCGCGGACGTAATCCGGCTGCTGCTGCCATTCGCCCGTGTCGAGCTGCGTGACGCGTCCATTGGAGGCCAGCCATTCGGCGTAGTAGTAGAGCGCATCGTCATACCAGTCGCTCTCTCTTCCAGCCTTCAGCGCGCCCTCGAACTCTTCGGGCACGCGTTGCTTCTGCTCCCATGCGCCGTCCAGACGCAGCCGCATGGCTAAGAGATAATGCGCGTGCGCCTGATCGTTCTGGTCCAGCGCGATGCGGACGGCATTTTCGAGCACCTCGGCAGGCAGAGTGTTGCCGTAATATCCGGGGTAGTAATCTTGATCGGCCCAGGCGGGCGATGAGGTCTTCCAGACAATCTGCAAATAACGCGCGCGCGCAGGGTTTAGCTCGCGCTGTCCGGCCCACCAATCGAGCGCCTGTTCGTAGTAAGGCCAGGCCGTGCTCCAATCCTGCGCATCGCGCCGCAACCACCAGAAATCACCGAGCGATTCCTGCACTTCGGCCCAGACACGATCCTTCTCATCTTCGCGCTTGATGTCGCGCACTAAGGCTTCGAGCCTGGTGCGCGCCTCTTCAAACTTCGTCGAGTCATCCGTATCGGTTGCCGCCTCGGCGCGCCAGAGCGTGTCCGCCAAACGAAAGCTGGTCCAGCGAGCTTCAACCGGCGGCAGCTTCATCGCCCCGGCCTTCACGTATAGCTCGTGCGCCTTCGAGTAAGACTTTTCGGCGTAGAACTTTTCCGCTTCGGTTTTGAGACGCACATAATCAGGCTGTTGCCCGAAGGCCGTGCCGGACAGAATCAGGATAATCAGGGTGGCAATTTTTTTCATGGCGTTAGGTAGAACGGGCGAGCCGGAAAATCCTGCATCAAGCATGCGCGATGGAGAGCGGTTAGCATTAAGACACTACGATAGGGAATATTCAAGACCTGTTTTGAAGATGTCTGGATGGATGAGAGCCATCCATTCTTTTAAGCATCTTAGCCGCGCAGAGGAATGGTCCAGAAGCGGACTGCGCCGTCCAGGCTGCCTGTCAGGATGCCTGTGCCATCGGGCAGCAGTGAGAGCGAGTTGATGCCCTGGTATTCACCGATGGTTCTGGATTTGGCGCTCCGCACATCCCAGACGCGAATCCTGCCGTCGAGCGAGCAGGCGGCTATTCTTTCGCCGTCGCTTGAAAAGGCTACCGAGCAGACGCACGAGCAATTTTTTCCGAGCACGGTTGCCCGTCCCGTCCTCGTGTTCCACAGCCTGACAGTCTCATCCCAGCTTCCGGTCGCCACCGTTTCGCCGCTCGGAGAGAAGGCGACTGAAGTTATCTGTCGGCTGCATTGGCCCAGAGAGCGGGGCTGTCCCGTCTCTAAATTCCAGATGCGAAGCGTCGCCTGGACCAGATTAGCATCGCCCGTCGCAATGCTTTTTCCGTCAGGCGAAAAAGAGAGCGAGGGGAAAGAGCCTCCTTCTGTTTTGAAAATCCGCAACTGTCCTGTTTGCAGATTCCAGAGACGCAGGCCGCTTCCCGTTTCGGCGCTCACGCAGGCGAGACTCCTCCCGCCGGGCGAATAGCAGAGCGCCGGAGCGCGATTGCCGCAGCCGCCCAGCTCAACAGCTTCTCCAGCCTCAAGCTCCCAGATACGAATCTGCGAGTTTGCCCCCGGAAGCTGCGACTCGCTGGCGGAGGCCAGGCAAGCTCCGTCGGGAGAGAAGGCGACGGAAGAGACTGGACCAGTACACTCGCCTGCAAACAGTTCCTCCCCCGTTCGTAGATTCCACAGACGGACGCGCGCATCGTCGCTTCCGGCAGCGATGCTCAATCCGTCCGGCGAGACGGCGACAGAGCGCACAGCCCTCTCACACTTTCCGACCAACCAGCCTTCCCTGAGCATGGCAGGCTGGGGAGCTTCGCGTTGCGTTTGGTTTGAAGACGAAGCGAAGCTATGGGTGTTAACCGTTGGGCCTTCAGGAGATGTCTGGTCCTGTTCTTCCGCTTCCGTCTTTGGCAGAGCATGAAGCGCGGCGGACCATGTTTCAACCGCCCAGCGCGAGGCTTCTTCTGTGAGCGACAGGTTATTCTGAAGACGCTTGACGAGCAGCCCTCGCAGCATCTCGCGCGGCATGCTCTCGCGCGAGGCCGCGAGGTCTGCGGCGACCTGCTCGCGGACGGCGCAGACGAGGACGAAAATCTCTTTCTTAAACTCGCCGCAGTAATCCTTGAGGAGAGATTCGCAGAGCCGCGCGTCCGTCAAGAGCGGCCTACCGTGCCTGGCAACGACCTCGCGCAGTTTTTGTTTGACCAGCTCGTTCATCAAGAAGTTGAGACACGCTAAGAGAGTATTTCAAAACCGGAACGTCTGCCACAGAGGCGCAGAGGCACGGAGAACAAAACTGAGAGACAGAGCATAAGTAGGAAAGATATATTGAACAGTCTTATCACATCCTGATTTGTCTTCTCTCTCTCTGTGCCTCTCGCGTCTGCGGTGGCTGATGTTGAAATCTGTTCTTAATCTTCAGAACGAGATTTCGCCTTCTGCCTGGCCGAAGTTAATCCTCGTGCCCATCGCCAGCGTGACGCTGCGTCCGGGCAGAACGTCCCTCACCTCGCCTTTAAGGTTTGTTGTGGACCAGTTGTATCTTGAGAGATTTTTGAGACCCCAGAGATTTTGGTCCTGCGGATGCCTGGTGACGGCTGCCACAGGCTGTGCGAAATCATAAGGACGCTCGTTATTGACATGATGCGGGAAAAGCTGCGCATCGTGGTTGAGCATAATGACGGCCCTTCCAATCTGTATGCGTGGCGGAAAGCGTTGCGGCTGGCGGCAGGACCAGCAGGCAGCCTGGTTGCCGTTCGCAGCCTGCGCGGATTCGGAGTCGTAGAAATTCTCGGCCTTGCAGTGGCCGCAGTAAATAATCGAATCGCGCAGCCGGACCATCGCCGCACGCCAGTTGCTCTCGCGCACGCGGCCATGAAGGGGGTCGCGTATGCCTTCGGTAAAGGCGCGTGTAAAGAGTTCGCGTAAAAATTTCGGGTAGATGGGCCAGAATTCGAGCGCGTTTCTGTGTTGCGAGGGGTCTGGCGCATTGGAAGTGTCCGAAGGGTCGAAGATAAAGAGAGGCTCCGTGCCGTAGAGCTTCTTCATCGCGGGCAGGTCCAGACACTTGATGCTCAGCTCCTTTTTTCCTTCCAGCGGATGATGGACCATAAACATGTAGAAGAGCAGCACCGAAAGAGAGAAGAGGTCCGTCTGAATTCCGGGCACGGCCTCGCCCCGCACGATCTCCGGGGCCATAAAGCGCGGCGTGCCGTAGACGCCGGATGCGGCCTGGCCGTCAACCGCCACGTTGTCGTTGTCGCAGATGAGAATCTCGCCAGAGTCAGGGTCGAAGAAGGCATTGCCGAAAGAGATGTCTCGATAGCAGAGGCCCTTCGCGTGCAGTTGAAGAAAGCTGTGTGAAAGCTCCAGCCCGGCGGTCGCCAGCGCGCGAAAGCCAGGCTCTATGCGTCGCTTCATCATGTCCACGATGCTTCTATACCGAGGCTCTCGCAGCGGCATGATGTAGCCGAAGCCGCGCACGCCCTGATGCGAAGCAAGCTCCAGCGGCCAGAGAAATTTGTTGCTCGGCGCGCCCATCCTGACGAGAGTTTCGAGAGCCTTGCGTTGCTCGCCGGTGGCGGAGGATGGGAAATACCATTTGAGGGCCAGCGGTTTTCCATCGCGGATGGCGCGATAGACCTCGCCCTGCCCGCCGCCGCCCAGAAACTCCCTGACCTCGCAGGTCATGCCCGTCAGCTCAGTGCGCACCTTCTGGCCCGGCTCAAGAATCTGGTTCATGCATTAAACCTCTGACACGGCGGCAGCATCAGCCGAAGCAGCCTGAACGGAAGAATGAGCCTGAGCTTCCTCTTCATCTTCTTTCTCTTTTTGGTCTTCTTCATCATCAAGCTGCGCTGTTTGAACTTGAGATGCGCGTTGCTGGTCCAGTTCGATTGCGGGAGCGTGGCAGATCAGGCCGAGCGTGGCATCGTCGCCGCTGCCCGCGTAGGTTGATTCGGAGAGCCATGCGGCGAGGTCCGTCTTTATTTTGCGGAGTCCCTGCTGGCGTATGAGTTCAAGCAGGTCCGAGCCGACTTGAAGGAAGCTCCGGTCATCGCGGAAAGAGTTTGAATAACCATCTGTCGAAAGGAGTATGAGCGCGGGCGGCGCGGCGTTGACGGTCTGGAAGCAGATTCTGAAATCGCGCCAGGCGTCGGGCGCGCAGAGCGAGGTCGTCTCGTTGGCAAAGAGCCGCTCGTCCTGGGGCAAGGGTCTCGTGACAGTTCCCTTTTCGGAGACGGCGAGTATCTCTCCGTCTCCGAGTTGCAGGTAGAGTATAAAACCTTCGGCGACGGCGGCGACGAGCAGCGTCGCTCCGTAGATGACGGAGAGATCGGCTAAAGAGAGTTTGGCTGGCGAGGATTGGTCCAGCGCCGGAAGATTAGCGGCGGCGAGCAGCTCAAGCTCTCTCTGAGTCAAAGGATGCGCGGCGAGGTGCTCGTAGACGGCTTCGAGCCATCTACGGACGAGCGCCTTCGGCAGCCACTCTTCGGCTGCGCGCTTTGCTACAGAGAGGCTCTCTGTGCCTGCCTGTCCGAGCAGAAAGTCGCGCACGACCTGCGTCGCCGTAGAGACGGCCAGTTGCGCGCCCGCCTCGCTGCGAAAATATCGCGCGCTCCCGTGCCCGTCGGCAACAGCGAGGACGAGCGGCAGCCCGCGGCCCGATTCCGGTAGCCAAGAGATGGCATCCTGGTTGGGCCGACCGCTACGCTCGTGCAGAGCGCCGAGCACGCTGCGGCCCGTCGCCTGCCAGAGTCTTGCGCGTTCATCAGCCTTCATCTTTCCTCGCTTACCACACGTCATCCGCCGAAGAAGGCCCTGCATCCGGCAACGCAGGGATGGGCACGTTGAGGCCGGGCGCGTGTGAGTCTGCGGTCTGGCTGGAGGGCGAGGAAGCGGATTTGAGGACAGCCGTCGAGACCCACTTGATGTATTTGACGAGAGATTCGGGATTGTTAGCTTGCAGGGGTTTTAATTCGGGATTGCCGATAAACTTTTGCAGGACTTCGGTGTCAGTATCCTCGCCGATGGCAATCGCAATGCGCACGGCCTTGCGTCCCCAGGGCTGCTCCATCAAAGCCTTGAGACCGCCGGCGTAATCGTCTGTCGGTTGTCCGTCGGAGATGAGGACGAGAACGGGCGGCAAGGCCCTCTCGGTCATCGGCGGAATCCTGAGCTGCTCGGCGACCATCGAGAGAGCCTTGCCCATGTCCGTGACGCCTTCGGCGCTGAGGTCTTCCCAACGGAAGTCCGCGATCTCCGTCGGCTGCGAGACGTGCCACTGCGCGCCCGAAGAGAACTTGATGGCGCGGACCAGTACCTGCGCGTTGGGGTTTTCGTCCGCTACAGACTGCATGTTCGGAATAGCTTCCTTGATAGCCATATTCAGAGACTGAATCTTGCCGTCAACAGCCATCGAGCCGGAACAGTCCGCAATCCAGATAAAGTGTAGCGGGCGAGTCGCCAGCTCACCGCCTGGGCGTTTGCTCATCCGAAGTCAACCTCCTCAAGCAGACAACATCCGAAAACTTCAGACGCATTATGTATCAGGAGTCCTCGCCTTTGACAATGATTTAATTCGCCGCACGCGCACGCGGCTATTGAGGCTGGCCGCTGAAGGAGGATTGAAGCTTGATGCGCAGGGCTTTGGCGGCATCGAATTCCGCGTCCGATTCCAGCGCCCGGTTGATATATTCGAGCGCCTTTTCCATCTGCCTGAGACCGTAATAAGAGACGCCCATGTTATAGGCCGTCCCCGCCTCCATCCCGTAGAGCCGGACCGAATGCTGAAAAAATTCGAGGGCTTCAGTATAAAACTCCATCTCTAAAAGCAGCGTGCCGAGTTGAAAGGCCAGGTCGTCCTCCTCGCCTATGGGGAGATAGCAATTCCAGACCTGCTTGATGGCCTCGGATAGCTCCTGCTTTTGCATCTCTGAAATCTCCGAGAGATGAGTCTTCAAGACGGGCAGGCATTCACAGAATCTCTTATAGTCCCACCCGCTTAACCTGAGAAAAGCGAGAAGCTGTTCGAGGCTCAAAGCTTCGTAGACACGCTCGACGCCGCTTTTCAAAGTAAAGAAATCGTCTGGACCAAATTTTTCGACCGCCTCACTGTAGGCCTGCCGCGTCTCTATAAAGCCGCCGCAAGGATTGCCGAAGATAAAGGCGGAGAGGTTGAGTTTTTCCGGGCGGTGCGCGGGATGGAGCACCTGCCCGCCCTGTTGCAGGCAATATTCTCCGATAAGCTGGTAATCAACCATCATCGAGAGAGAGCCATGCACGACCATCGTCGGCGCACCCTGTCCACGCAAGATCGCTTCGTCGATGTGATAGCCCCTATCGCCTGACAAGAGCAACATGCGCCCGCTTGAGAGACGATGGAAATAGTCCATGCATTGCAGCGCAGCCAAGGGAAAGAGGAAGGCCGCTTCCGGCAGACGCTGCCTGTAGTCTTGCAGGAGACGATTCCACACGGCATCTTCGTAATAATCTTCGTGGACCAGATTATTGTGATAAGAGATTTCCGCACGCGAGAGGATGCCAGGGTCTTCAGGGTCAGGCTCTTTGTGCGGCGTGTTGACGGTTATCAGCGTTTCAAAGAGCTGGCCTTCAGAGACGAAAAAGGCATCCTGCGGAATACTGTCAAAGAGATAGTTGGAAATCAGGACCAGCGGATTGCGCACGCTCTCTGTCGAGAGGAGTTCGCCGGAATTGACAAGCTTCAACTGCTCATCGCGCTCGACATCAAAGCGTGCGTAATCCAGCAGCCCCTCTTCGACAAAGGGTTGAAGAGAGGTGTGCGCGCTCCAGTATTCCACATTGCGCTCTGTGAAATCCGTCATCACGTACTTGACGCGAATATCTTTGAGGACGGAGTTGCGATGCACGCCGAGAAATTTTTTTAGAAAGAGATAAGCAAAGCGCCCCGGGCCGGAACCTAGTTCAACCAGATAAACTGGCTGCGTGAGGTCAAGCGGGACAAAGGACGAGGGATTTCGCGACCTTGAAGATTTGCTTCCCGGAGTTCGACGTGCAGAGTCTAACCTTTTTAGAAGAGAACAGCCAGAGCAATAGCTGACTCTTAATCATTATCATAACTGGTCCAGGATTATTTGCGTTGCTGGACCGGACCGGGCCTACGCTTGTGCTCGCCCTTGATAATCTGCTGGTAGCTGTAGAAGGAATCCAAAGGGAGTCCGGCCTGCTCCGCGCCGTCTGCATCGGGCTGGTAATGGCCCGACCCGTTGCTCCACCATTCCAGCTTGCCGTTATTGAAGAACGCCTCGCCCGCATAGAGCACCTGCTGCCCTTCGGCTATCGAAGGATGCCTGTAACGACTGTGGAGCAGCGTCTGCCCTTCCCTGGTCCGCACAAAGTTGTATTGCTGGTTGGGAACATTGACGCCGTGGCTGTCAACCCTGTGCAGCCTGTACTGGTCCGTAAAATTTTCGAGCCGGAAAATATTGCTCCGGTTGACAGGCTCGACCGCTCCCGGATGCAGGTTAGGATAATACTTGACGGCCTGTATGACTCTCGAATTAGTAAAGGGCCTGACCGCCCGCTGGATCGTCGGGCTTGAACCTGCGAGGCGCGCTGCTGGTCCAGGTCTATGGTCCATAACAGGTCTGGCGTGGATGTTTACTCGCGGCGCGCCCTGTTGTGATTGCTGTTGATGCGTGCGGACGGGAGATGGCGCGAGAGGTCTTTGCGGCTGGCGGGCCGGAAGGGTTTTTGGCTGCGCGGTTCTTTGTAGAGTTGTTTGCGGAATCCCGTGTTGAAGCGGCGTTTGAACGGTCCGGGATAAAGCATTTGCCCCGGTCCGTTGAGCTAGAGGTGCGCTGGAGGCCATCTTTGGCTGAAGAGAGGGAGCGGGCTGCCGATGATGCTCAAGCTGAGAGACGACAGACTGACGCGCCGTCTGCCGCCCTGCCTGAGGCTGCACGAGTCCGGCCAAAGGCGTCCGGCCTGGTTGCCAGACAGCCCTCGTCTGAAAGCCCTGTGCAGGAGGATTCTTTTTCGCGTTCATCAGCTTTCCAGTTCTGCTCGCACACTATCCGAAGCTTCAAGCCATCGCGGATAATGTCTCTTCAACTCTTCCGGCGCGACGAAACAATCGCGTCAACGCAAACCGTTTGCTCATCCCTTCTTTTTGAACACGTACTTCACTGTCGGATTGACGTTGTTTACCTCCGGCCCCTCGTAAATGTACGGCATGAGCAGATTGTCCAGGTATTCCTGCCGCGCCTGTAAATTATTTGCCTGCACGCCGAATCTATTGAAAACCTCATCCGCCCTGAGCGTCAGAGATGCGGGCTGGAAGACGATTGGCGCTAGCTGCGGCGTGAAATTAAGCTCCGGATTTGGATTAGGGTTGCGGCGGCCTAAACGTAGCACCAGCTTTGGCCGCTCCTGATTCGTTTGCTGCGGCGTTGGAATGACCTGCGGCGTCGTGTTTACCTGTGATGTTGTGTCGCGATTAAATGGACCAAGACGCAGTATTATCTTTTGCTTCTCCTCGTTCGTTTGCGGCGGGGTTGGATTTATCCGGGTCGTCGAATTGCTGTTGCGGCGACCTAAACGCAGCATTAGCTTTGGCCGTTCCTGATTCTGCGTCTGCGGATTGAGGCTCGAGCTTTGGTCCTTTGAATTCAGCTTGCGACGCTTATGGTCAAGAGAGTCTTCAGTCGAGCTATCATCCGACTTTGAGCTATCATCCGACTCTGAACTCTCATCCAGTTCCATGCTCTTAGGCATGGGAATCTGAGATGCCTCATGGTATGAGTAGAAGACGTGTTTATCCTTGACCCCTTTCTTCTCGTCGAAACGTTCATCCCAGATTTCGGTCGTTTCCCTGGTGTAGAGCATATCATCCTCTTCCTCATCCGAAGAACTCCAATCCTCTTCTTCATAAACGCCATCAAGATGAGCGTAGCTGATCTTTTGGTTTGTAATACCCAATGTGCCAGCGCGTTTGCCAAGCTCGCCCAACCAGGTTCTAAAGACTTGCTTATCGCCGTCATCAAGCTTGAGATACGCCTTATACACCTTGGCTCCGAGTAAACGTTTCAGGTATTGAGGATTCCCCCAGATTTTATTTGAGAAGGTATAGGGTTTGGAATAGAGCGACATGTGGCATCCGGCAAACTTGGTGAACCCGGCGGCCAGCAGTTGCGCGGCGCAGAAGAAGCAGCAGTATTGCTGGATGCCTATGTAATTCGTATTCGGACACATTTCCCAAAGCTGTATCTCGGCGTGGACCTGTGGGGTGCAGCTCAGATTCCTGTTTGGCTTGATGATGGCCCAGTTGCTTGGATATTTCTTGTTGAGCTTTCGTCGCTGCGGCAGCGGCAGAGAATTCGAGTTGGCGGCATACAGGCGAAAGCCCGATGGAGTCTTGCAGTAAGCCACGCAATCCATCGCCGGTTTAGGTTCCGTCTTTCTTTTCGGTTTGCCGTTTACCTTCTGGTATAAAGCACCCCTTGCAAATCTCTTCCAGGCTTCAAAATCCTTTTTCTTCAGATTACCCTTGTCCTTGCCAGTGACCTTGCTGTACGGCTCGACCATAGTGCGCATGTGCTCGTAAGCCTGGACCAGTAGAGAGTCTATTACTTCAATCTTCTCATCCGCCTCCTGTCTCTGTTTTTTCTCTTCGTCATCTTTCGCCTTCTTGACAGACAGACGGCGACTCCTCCTGATCTGAGGCTTTCTGTTGCCGGTATTGTTATTGTTGATGTCGAGGTCATCCGTTTGATTTCGTTTTCTCTTGTTCCCCTTTGAAGGAGCGTAAGTGCGGCCCGTCTTATCGTCGTATATCTCCCCGTCCTCACTCCCCTTGTGCTTGGGCGGCACGGCAGTCGAGCTTGAGCCTCCAACTGCCTTCCATTCCTCCCTGGCTTCTTTCCACTTCCAACGCGTGCGCTGTATGACTTGAGATGCCGAGCGGCGCAGACTCCCCGGCGCTGTCTGGCGTAGAGAAACGGGGACAACAGTCTCGACCCGGTGTGCCATTTGTATAGTCTGCGCGCGTGGCGCAAGGGTGCTATGCGAAGCGGTCAAAGCCTTGAGCTGCACGGAGGACTGCGGCGTGAGACCTGACCCCTGTAGATTCGACGCCGCTGGCAGGCGCTGCTGCTGCTGTCCTCCCGAGTTTGTCTGTGGACCAGCGGCGCTCGTCGTGTGCGTTGCTTGATGTTGGCAATGGAGCTTCGCCTGGTTGCTCCTGCCAGCCGCTGTTGAGGTAGTCTGCGCGCCAGCCGCCTTTAATTGCAAGACTTTCTGTGTGGGCTGCGGACGATAAGGCGTCGGAGCGACGGGTCGCCTTTGGACCAGCAGAGTGATGGCTGTTTGAGGCTGCAAGAGATTGGGCCTGTGTGCGTGCGTGTGGGCCGTCGAGCGAGCAGGCGCAGTCGGCACACGGCGTTCTGGCGCGAGCATATCCTTTTCCCGTTTCAACAGCCTGACCCTCTGGTAGGGAGATTATTCTGATTTAAGCACGAGCGGAGTCATCGCAGCCTTGACACCCATCCGGTCCGCTTCGGCTTCCAGCGCGTGATCCTGCACGACCGCCACGCCGCCGCCAAAAGGATTGCTGACCCTGCCGGACTTCTGCTGGACCACATGCCACAACTCGTGGCCGAGCAGTTTCTGTCCCTGGATGGTATGAGGGTTATACTGGCCCGGCGCGAAATGTATGTTCGTGCCCCAGGTGTAGGCTATCGCGCCGATGGCCGAAGCCTCCTGGCCGACATGCACGCGGACATCCGAAAAGTCCGTGTTGAAGGCGGTTTCCATCTTGGTGCGGACCTGATCGGGCAAAGGCTGGCCGCCGCTCTTGGGTTGGAGCGGGACGCGAAAGGCTTCGACGCCAGGGCCGCTCTTGCGTTGAATTGCTTGCGGCTTCTCCTGTATGGCAACGGCCTTTCTCGAATTTGGACCAGCGCCCTGCGCGGCAGGCGTGTGTCTGGAAGCAGACTGAGGCTGGGCGGCGGTCCGATGCCATCCAGCGAGACGCGCTTGGAGAGCATGCGTGCCGCCGATAATGTTTGCCTGGACCACACCTGTCGGCTGGCGCGTCGTCGCCACGCGCGTCGGCTGAGCGGCGCGCGCTGTTTTGGGTTGAACAGTTCGCATTGCTGCCTGCGGGCCGCGAGGCGCGAGGGGCTGGCAATGGGGCTGTGAATTGGCGGACTGCGCACGCTGCACGGCGGCACGCGAGGGCTGAACTACTGGCTGCCGGGCCGGGCCGCTCTTCGGCTGCGCAGGCGAGGAGGTGCGAGCTTGAGAGACACTTTTGTGGATTCGCGATGTATTGCCCATCACTTTAAATCCTCCGTGTTGTCTTAACCTTTGCGAGGACTAGACTACTGGAGATGACCGTCTTCGGTTCCGTAAACCCGCTGGAGTGTACACCCTTTCGCCGGAATCTCATAGGGATTTTGTCACCTCCGGGGCGCGCGCGGGGCTGGACCAGCCCGATGCGTATGAAAGATCGGCTAAAGAGAATCCAGAGGGCGCACGACAGCCTTGATCTTCTCTTGTTTGGCAAAGCTGGCAGCCGCCTGTGTGGCCTCGGCCTGGTCCGTATAAGCTCCTATCCTGACGGAATACCAGAGACGGTTTTCGGCATCGCTGGCGACAAAGACGCTCGGCGTATAACCTTTTATCTCCATCTCTTCGACCAGCTTGTTCGCCTTCTCTTCCTCCATAAAGACGCCGACCTGTATGGCGAAGGCCGTCGGCTTCGCCGCAGCCATCGCTTCGTTCGCGGCTGCTGCGGCGGCGGCTGAAGGCTTGCCCTGAGTCGTCTCTGCTTCCTGAATAACCTTGGCCTCGGCGTCGGGCTTCGCGGCTGAAGGTCTGGCTGCCTCCGGCTCGCCCTCTTCAGGGGGGGCAACCTCTTCCTGGCCCGCTGGTCCAGCAGGTCCACGCAAGGCTGTGTTAGTCGGCCTCAAGCCATCCTGCTTGAGCAGGGCAGGCTCTGCGGCTGCGTCTTCTTCTGTGGTCTTCTTCGTAGGTTTAGTCTGCGCGTTCGGGGTTCTGTCGGCGAGCGAAGAATCCGTATCCCAGTTTGCGCCGACCAGCAGGCCCGCGAAGAAAATCACCGCGCAGAGCACCAGAGAGCCTGCCAGCAGAAAGCCCATTGACTGTTTATCTAAAGAAAAATCGTAGTTCATGCTCTGATTCCTCCGCGAAGGATGGGCGTCTTCAGGGAGTCATGACGGATGTCTGGCCGGGGTTGGTAATCTGTATCACGCCGCCCCAGACGCACATCAGCTTGGATTTGTTGTCGAGCGTGGGCATGCTGGCGAGCATCACTGTTGGGACGCCAACAATCCAGGGCGCTGGCGTGACCGGCACGCAGGGCATAGGCGTGAGCACACCGAGCGCCGCAGCGGTCGCCGCCGCCACCGTCGGGTTAGCCATAGACGAGCACATCCCGAAGGGCATGATGTTGACCATCGGCGCGTGGTCCATAATGTTGGCATCCGGTACGCTCGTCATGACGCGATTTTGCGGCAGCACGACGAGCGAGCTGGGCGCTGCCCCGAAGCTGCACTGCAACATGGCTCCCATGCAAACTTGCATTCCCATAAATTCGTGGACCATCCTTTGGCTGAGGCTCTCAAAATCATCAGCGCTGTAATGGCAGAGGAGGAAAGGGCGCGGGTTCGCCGTCTTTGTAAAAAGCTCTCAGCGCGACTTTCCCTTCGGGTGAATAACCGACCACCTCGCCGTGCAGTTTATTGGCCCTGTACTGCGACGCCGTTTGGATTTTGCCGTTCGGATAATATTCTATAGTCACGCCTTCGAGCTTGCCGTCTCTAAACTGCGACTTCTTGATGAGAGCGCCTTGCGGGCCATACCACTGCGCTCCGCCGTTCAATTTCCCGTCGCTGTACTGCGCCCTGTGAACCACTTTTCCGCTTTCGCCATAGATTAGCGATTCCCCGTGCTGCTTTCCGCCCTGATGCTGAAGAGCGGCCACGATGCGCCCTTCGGCGTAGATGAGCATAGGCCCATCGAGCAGCCCTTCCTTGAACATCATCCTTTGAGCGACGAGGCCACTGTCATCGTAAATAACAGTCTCGCCGTCGAGCTTCCCATCCTTGAAATTGGCACGCTCTTTGACGCGCCCGGCATCGTCATAAGTGACGACCTCGCCATCGAGCCTGCCGTCCTTGAGCGCAAAGGCGTGCGGCTGCGTCCCGCCGTCCTTCTGTTCTTTAACTTGCTCTGCCTTCTCAGTCATCCGGAGTCCCGCTGGTCCAGAAGCAATCGTTAGTCAGTAATCAGTAATCAAGAGAGCGAGAGCGCTCATCTTCCGAGCCGCTCGCCGTTTTAATTGAGCTTAACGAGTGTGCCCTTGATGCTCGTGATGCCGCCGCTCTCGACAGTGTTCGAGGCGTTGCCCTTGCAGGTGATGGCGAGCTGCGCTTCGTTGGTCATGGACATGCCGGCCTTGTTCGTCATGGACATTTGAGACTCATGCGTCATCGCCTGCGCGGATTTGAAGGTCACGGAGCCTGTCACGTCTATCGTCAAATTGCCCGTCACCTTCAACTCGTAATTGCCTGTCACCTTCTGCGTAAAGTCTGCCTCGTTGGTGTGCGTCTCGTTGCCTGTCACCTTGAGGTCGCGCTTGCCCTTGACCTGGTAAGTCTCGTTGCCCGTGTTGACCTGGAAGGTGCGATTGCCCTTCTCAACGACATAGGTATCGTTGCCTTCCTGAATGGTCGTCGAGCGATCCGTCTTGATGGTGTTGGTCTCGTTGTTGAGCACCTTCTTGGTGCGGTCGTGCTCGACGACGATGTTGTGGTCCTTTTGCGCGTGAAGGTAGACTTCCTCGCTCTCCTTCTTGTCTTCAAAGCGCAGCTCGTTAAAGCCGCTGCCGCCCTTAGAGGTGTTGGTCTTGATGGTGCTCTTGGTCTGTTCGTCGGGGAGCGTGTAAGGGACTGTCTGCTCGGCGTTGTAGACCGCGCCTGTGATGACTGGTCGGTCAGGGTCGCCTTCGAGAAAGCTGACGATAACCTCCTGCCCTATGCGCGGGATAAAGATGCCGCCCCACTGCTTTCCGGCCCAGCCGTAATCCACGCGTATCCAGCAGGAGCTGTTCTCGTCGTTCTTCCCCTTCTGGTCCCAGTGAAACTGGACCTTGATACGCCCATACTTGTCTGTCCAAATCTCTTCGCCGGATTTACCGACGACGATGGCCGTCTGCGCTCCGGCGATGACGGGCTTCCGACTCGTGCGCTGAGGACGAAAGGGCAGGTCCACAGGGAAGGCTTCAAAGCTGTTGGTGTAGCGTTCCTGCGTCGCCGCGTGCGAGAGCCAGCGCAGGACGTATGTCTTGTTGGCGTCGGCGCGATAGTGGTCCTTGAGATCGAACTTATAGCCGGAGACGAAGGCCCGGACGTAGCTTTCGCCGCGCAGCGTTTTCGCCGGATGCTCGCAGGCTTCGAGACGACGGTTGGCACGCTGCTCGCCGCCGTCCTGCTTGGCGAAGCCACCCGGATATTCGTAGATGCGCATCTCGCTGCCAGTTCCGGCGACTTCCACCTTGAGGTCCGTGCTCGGAGTCTCGAAGTTAAAATCGTCGTGGGCAAACTTGCCTGTCACGACCTGCTCTTCAATCGTGCAGCGCGTGATGGCGTGGTCGTCCGTGTGACTGATGTCGCTCTGGCGATACTTGGCCGCGTCCAATCCGGGGCAAGACTGGAAAGAGTCCGCGTCGTCTGCGAGGACCAGCGTGTGCTTGTCCGACGTGTGCTCGAAGAAATAGAAGATGCCTTCATCCTCCATCAGCCTTGAGACGAAGTTAAAAGCCGTCTCGTCATACTGCACGCAGTATTCGCGCGCAGCGTAAGTGGCCTTGAGGTCGTTGCGAAAATCCGTAAAGCCCAGATTGCTGAAGATGGTCTCGATAATCTGCGGGACCGTTTTGTTTTGAAAGATGCGGCAATCGCCCGTCTTGGTCAGCATCCAGAGCCAGGGGTGCAGCTCGGCGTAGTAGGTCGTCAGACGCACATCACTGTCTTCCTGCACAAAGCGCCCGACAAGACCGTTGATGTGATGCTCCGTGCCGTCGTTGAGCTTGATGGTAGCGGTCACGCTCTGGCCCACGATGGCGCTAAAATCCAGGCTGTTGTCTTCGGAGACCATCTCCAGATGAAAATGAAAGAGACCCGAAATGCTCTCTTCGCCCGTCAGCGAACGCAGCAGCAGCTTGTTCTCGCCGAGCGGCGTCGTGACCTTCAGGTGAACCGTATCCTGTGTGTATGTTGCGCTCATTACTTTTTCTCTGAACCCGAAAACATTATCTATCCTTCATCAAAGGCCGAATCATCACCTTGAATTCGAGAGCTGCGTGTCGTAGTAAGCCTGCAAAGCTTTTTCGAGGCGCGGGTATTTGGCGATGAAATCATCCAGGTCTTTTTTGTCCAGCTCCAGAATCTCGCTGTTCTCTATCGCGATGATGGTCGCGCTGCGTACCTTGCCCGAGATGAGCGCCCTGTGCCCGAAGCAATCTCCCTCGCGCAGAGTGTTTAGCAGCAGCTCCTTCCCGTCATCTTCGCGGCGAACGACATGGACCGCTCCGCTTCGTATGGCAAACATCGAAGCGCCCGGCTCGCCCTGCCGGATGATGACGCTGTGCTTCGGATACTTGCGCGGGGTCATCCTCGCGATTAATTCGGAGAGCTTGTCGGGCGGCAGCCCGAAGAAGAGAGGAATCCTCAGCGCCTGCGTGTTTGCACGCAGATAGTAGGGGCTGACGGCGACCTGCGAATCGTCTTCGGTCCACTCTTCCGTCTTGAGCCAGGAGGTCCAACCGAGTCTCGGTCCGTGTTTCATGCAGAGGCGCGCTTCGGGAACTTCATTAGCCTTCAGCGTCAGTCGAAAGCTGAACTCAAGCTCGTCGCCGATGTAAAATCTGGTCAGGTCGCAGAGCGGGCCGAAGCCCCATCCGGTCGGAAGAAAATCCAGAAACTGCTCCTGCGTGAGCGGGCCAAGTGCGATCTCGAACCGCCCCTGTTGCTCCCAGACGCGCGTTCCGGCGACGACCATCTCCCGGCCCAAAACATGGTTCTGCCCGGCCTCCCCGATGGTGGTCCACTGGCTTTCTTCCAGACGATACCAGCGACCCTCGAATTGATGTCCCCTTGCAGGGACCTCGAAATAATCCGCGAGGATAAATTCGAGTCCGGTCATAGAGCGAGGCTGCTGGCCCAGAAGTCCGGCGTAATAGAGCAGCGCGCGGTCTCTAATCTGCATCCGCCCTTGCAGGCCATGCGTCCCGAGTCCCATCACCGAATAGATGTAACGAGAGATGCGGTCCTGTCCGGGCGGCTTCGATTCGAGTCCGACGCGATGCAGCTTGCGAATCCTGTAGAGCAGCGAGACGAGACGATGGTTGAAGATGTCCAGAAAATCTCTAAAGGCCGTGTCTTTTTTCGAGGTGCGCTCAAGGATCAATTCCGTAGAGGGGATGGCGAGCGGTCCGAGGCAACCGGCCAGCCCCAGGAAATTGACGGTCATCTCGGCGGGCTTGCCCTTCATCAAGGGCGGCTTGACCTCGGCCACATCGCTCGCGGAAAAGTCCAGCCCGACGCCAGACTTAAAACGCACGGCCTCCAGGCCCGGGTCCGCGCCCTCGCCGACCGAAGCCTGTGCGGAATGGGACATCTCCAAAAGTCTGACCGCCTGGAAAAAGTCGAAGCGGTAGCCTTCTGCAAAGAGCCATTCGTCTACAGGATTATCTTGTCCCCAGCCATAGAAGGCCATCGTTTCCAGACTCCCTCGCGTTGCTTGCTCTTGATGACGAGCCGCGTAAACGAGTTGACCGAAGCGTAGAGAGAGAAGAAGTTGTTCAAGACCGCGCCGAGCAGAAAAGCTCCGCTCCCGACATACATATCCTCGTCAAAGGTGAGCGCGATTTCGGTGCCGCGACAAAAGCCGCGCCAGGCTTCGTCGCCGGTGTGGCCCATCACTTTGCGACACGACATCTCGCGTATTCCTGCAATCTGCTGCTGCGTCGAAGGACGGTCGGAAAAACAGTAGAGCCGCAGTATCTCGCGCAGGGCTGGCAGGCTCTCCTGTCCTTCTGAGAGCGAGAGATGGTTGAGCGCAAGATGCGAGACGAGCCGCCAGAGCGTCGCGCCCCTCAAGGGCGGCGAGAGCGGCAGCGTCGGCTTGCCCAGACACGCGATGCGAGCGAGCGGCGCTTTCTCTTCGGTTTGGAGCAGAGCGCCCGCCGGAAGCTGCGTCGGGAGTTCCCTGTTGGTGCAGAGCGTGTGCGCGTAGACGGTCTGGACGGGCGGCAGCGAGGGCGTAAAATCCAGGTCCAGAAACGAAAGAAACATCTCCGTGCCCGGCACGTCCTTGCGTCTTGAAGGCAGGCGGCGCGCGTGCCAGAAGGCTTTCTGCTCGCGGCCCTCCATGTGATGGTTGTAGGAATAGAAAGGCTCGAAGCTCTTCGTATCATCATCCGCGTTGGAAGAGGCAGAGACAGAGATAATCGAATGTATCTCGGTGGTCCTTTCCCTGCGCTTGTCCGGGACGAGCGTGTATTCGAGCGTGCGGTGGTCCAGTCGAATCGGCTCGGTCGTCTTGCGAAAGAGATTGATGATGGGCGTGCATCCGAGGCTGAAGGTGTTCTCGTCAACGACCAGATTCTGCGCGGGCAGGCGGTCGAGCATGATGAGAATATCGAGGCTTTCGGTCGAGCGGTGCGCGTTCAGATAATCCAGATCGAAGAAGAGATATTTTTCCGGGAAGGCGAAGTATTCCTGCAAGAGCCTGTAGCCCGGGTGCGCGTGCTGCGGGTAAGGCAGGACGACCTCTTCGTGGCCGAAGCCGACGGGCTTGATGGCTCCCTGCGGCAGATGTACGGGCCACGCGCCATTCTCCGAGAGGACGGCGACGCCGCGTACATGACAGAACAGCAATTCGTAAAGCGCGTTGGTCAGTATCGAATCGCCGTTGAGATAAAAACGCAGGCGATTGAGAGAGAGTTCCTGTAGCTTGCCCGCCGTGCAGACCAGCTTCAATCTGAGCACCGCCGCGACCTTCGTCTCCGTATCGAGAAACTCGAACTGCCCTGTGCTTTCGATGCCCGCGTAAACGACCTTGAGCGGCCAGAGCGTGACCGGGTAGCAGGTCCGAAAACGACAGGCCAGCCCCTGCGACGTATAGGCAAAAAGCGGCGTCCCTTTCTCTATCAGGTGGCCCGTCGAAATCTTTCCCTGTTCGGGGTCAACGTCGAAGCGCGCCACGGCCATGGAGGGAATTGGGTTGACCAGTTGAGGATAGAGAATACTCAAGAGCGCCGTCGTGATTTCCGGGAACTCGCTTTCCAAATCATGCTGAAGCCGCGCCGTGAGAAAGGCGAAGGATTCCAGCAGGCGCTCAACATGCGGGTCCGCGCACTCGTCATGGCCGAGTTCGAGCCGGGTTGCGACGCGCGGGTAAAGCTCTGCAAACGCGCTCCCCATCCGCCGAAGATAGGTCAGCTCGATTTTGTAATATTGGAGCAGGTCTTCACGTTGATTCGTGCTCATGTATCTCTGCTCCTCCGGTTCTGTGCTGGACCAGCACAGGGAATGAGACCGGCTCTGTGACCGAACCGATCAAGAGCACTCCGTCTATCTTGACCCAGAGCGCACGATTGCTTTTCTGAAACGGCTCGACCGTCACCTGGACCTGCCGCAGACGCGGCTCGAAGGCGTTGATGGTCTCGCGTATAATCTGGGCCAGTCGCCGCTGGTCGTCGGCGTTCTGTGCGGAAAAGGACGAGAAATCAGGAATCCCGTAATTGATAATCGTCCGCTCGACATCGCCGAGGAGATGCGTCGGGACAGAGCAGCGCGTGTTTAAGAGCCGCTCCAATTCCCGGCGCACGGACTCCTTCAGCTCTTTTTTATTGAGAATACGAAAAGGGTGCGGCTCCTCTTTGAGCGACTTCGGATCGTCGTCCATCAGTCGCTCGAAGAGCAGCGCCCGCGCCCCCTCGATGGGTTTTGGCTCGCGCATGATAAAAGCTTACGCGTTGGTGTTCTTGGCTAAATCCCACTTGGTATCCACATGGCCCAGCTCCGAGCCTTCGGCCTTCTGCGTGTGGAAGTCCCAGGTGATGTGGTTGTAGTTCATCGTCAGGGTTTCGACGGGCTTATCGCCGCCGCCGCCGCCGATGGAGACCGAAGAGATGACCACGTTCTTCAGCGTGTAGACGATGAGCGGGAGCATAGCCCCCTTGTCATTGCGCCCGACGGTGATCTTGACTTCGGTAAAGTTGTCTCCCTTGCAGCACGCCTCGTTGAACTTGGGCGATGACTGGTCTAGGTACTTGGTGACGGTAAAGTCCTGGTGATTGGGCTTGCCGGAAGTCCGCTCAGTGTTGCTGAGGTCGCCAGTGATCTGCATGGCAACACCGTGGCTGAACGAGAGCAGCTCAATCTGGGATGTGAAATCTTTGACCGTGCTGGTCCCCGGAATGTCCGGCGTCATCTTCATAAGCAAAACGTCCATATATCCTCCATTAACTTTCTCAATCTTGAGATTGGGTCAGGTCTGCACAAACATTTTTCTGCGAGCGCAGAGGTTCAGGCGGCGCGGACCACGTGCAGGCCCGAAAGCCCGCGCCCTTGAACAAAAACGCTCTCATTTCAAGCGAAGGGCTAACCGCTCTAGGTAGCCACGGGGGGCGGCAGGTTCGCTACCAGCCGAATCGAAGCCGTCAACTCGTCCAACTGGAAGTGCGGCCTCAGAAAGACCGTCGCCTTGTAGCAGCCGGGCTTGCCCGGCATGTCGAAGACATCTATCCGAGCTTCGCGCAAGGGATAGGAAGCCTTAGAGGACTGCGATGCCCTGTCATCCAAGAGCACGTAGTTGGCGATCCACTTGTTGAGGTAGTCGGCCACATTCTCCTTCGTCATAAAGCTGCCGATCTTGTCTCGCATAATCACCTTGATGTAATGAGCGAAACGCGAAGCGGCGAGAATGTAGGGCAACTGGCTTGAGAGCCTGGCGTTGGCCGTCGCATCCGAGGTGTTGTAGACCTTCGGCTTCTGCACGGTCTGCCCGCCGAAGAAGGCCGCGTAGTCCGTGTTCTTGCAGTGGACCAGCGTGATAAAGCCGAGGTCGTTCAGCTCTTTCTCGCGGCGGTCCGTGATGGCGATTTCCGTCGGACACTTGAGGGCGATGTCGCCTTCGTCCGTGCGGAAGGTGTGAGACGGCAGCCCTTCGACGATGCCTCCGCCCTCGACGCCGCGAATCGCCGCCGTCCACTTAAAGAGCGAGAAGGCGTTGGTGATGCGCTGGGCCATCGCGTAGGCGGCATTGCCCCACAGGTATTTGGCGTGGTCTTTGCCGTCCACATCTTCCTTGAAATCAAACTCGTCCACGGGAACGGTGTCCGGCCCGTAAGGCATACGGAGCAGGATGTGCGGCAGGCAGAGGGCGACGTAGCGGGAATCCTCCGACTCGCGGAAAGAGCGCCACTTGACCATCTCCATGCTCTCGAAAATCTTGGCTAGGTCGCGCGGGACGCGCATCTCCGTAAAGCTGTCCATGTCGAAGAGACGCGGGCTGGCCGAGGCGATAAAGGGCGCGTGCGCGGCTGCCGCGACGTTCGACATCTTTTCCAGCCAGGCGATGTCCTGCGGATGACGACCGAACTCATAATCGCCGACGAGCAGGCTGTAGGGATGCCCGCCGAAGGTGCCGTACTCCTCTTCGTAAAGCAGCTTGAACTGAACGCTCTGGTCGAATTCGACGGCCCGCTCCATATCGCTCAGCAGCTCTTTCTTCTTGGCATTCATCAGCCGCAGCTTGAGCATCGTTCCGGTCTCCGTGTTCTGGACCAGATAGCTCAGCCCGCGCCATGATGATTCGAGCTGCTGAAACTCTTTATCGTGGAGGATTTCGTTGAGTTGGTTGGTCAACAGCTCGTCAATCTCGGCGATGCGCTTGCTAATCATCGCCACGGTGTCGTCGCTCACAGTCATGCTTGAATCGAGCACCTGCTTGGCAAATTCGCCGACGAGGTCTTTGGCATAATCGCGCTGCGATTCGTCGCGGGCCAGCTTGCCCTTGGTGATAATCTTATCGAGCAGACTCAGCTCGGCCTCTGCCGCTGGCTGTGTCTCTTCCGGTTTTGGTTGTTCGGGATTTTTATCCTTGGCTGCCATTGCTTTCTCCTCCTACACTGGCCTTCAGCTCGTTCAAGCCGTCAGTGTTTTTAAGTACATCCTGAAGCAGCGCGTCGAGCGCGTCGTTGCCGTCAAGCTTGGTGAGCAGGTCCGCCAGGCGCGAGCGCGCCTCGAAGAGCTTGCGCATCGGCTCGACCTGCTTGAGGACATTAACCGGACTGAAGTCGTCAAGGTTGTTGAACTTCAGCTCGGCACTGATGAAGCCGCCGTCCGGTGTGAGCCGGTTCTTGGTCCTGAGGGCCAGGCGAGGGCCGATGGACTTCATGATGTCGTTGAAGTTGTCCCGGTCAATCTCGACATACTTACGCTCTCTCAAGGGTGGAAGCGGTACTTCCGGCTCGCCTGAGAGGTCGGCCATGATGCCGACGATGAAGGGCAATTCCTTCATCACGATGGCGTCGCCGATCTCCACGTCGTAAGTAATCTGGACTCTGGGGGGACGTATCCGATCCAGTTTATGTTGTGTGCTTTCTGGCATACTGTCTCCTTTATGGTTGGCTTTGGGGTGGTAGCTGCGCGGTTCTTGTTCAGCCGTTCGAGCTAGAAAATCGAATCATTGATTCCTTTTATTTTTCCGCCTCCTTGTTCGATAAACGCAGCAGACGATTAATCTCCTGCAATTCGCCCTCGCTGTGTATGATCTGCTGGAAAACATCATGGAGCGACATGCTGCCCCACTCGACAGCCCGTTTGACCAGGTAGGGCGTAGGGCTGTGCGGCTCTGTTTTGAGCAGGTAATCGGCGGCCTCCTGTAGTCTCCAGTAGGCTTCGGCCCGGCTGCGAATAGGGCAACTGGTCCAGAGTTCGGCATCCTCTTCGGTGCTCTCCGCCGTATACTCAGCCGGGTGAAAATCCTGCGGCAGATAGGCATTCTCCTGTCTCACGTTAAGAATTTCGACGACGAGCCGCTGCACGTTGTTCAAGGTTTCCCTGAACTGGTGCAGGCTCGGAGAATCCTTCCCGCATTTTTCGTCGAGCAGTTTTTCTAAAGAGAGGCAGGCTTCGGTCGCGCCGTTGAGGTCTTCGTAGAGCGAGAGATAAAAGTGTCCGGGCGTGAGCGTCACGCTTGAGTTGAAGCTGGCGGCAGTAACCTTACCGCTCAACTCCGTGTTGCCGGCAACATCCGGCTTTCGCTTCGAGAGATTCTCAAGATGGCAGGCGCTTTCCCATTCGGCGAACGAATAGGCCGCGAGATCATTCGACTGCGGCCAGGTAATGGGAATCCGCTTGAGGCTCAACGGCAGCTTTTCGTTAATCCAGATAAACGGCGAGATGCGATTCTCAGGGTTCTC
>DASWMI010000188.1:0-39082 GCA_036399835.1 Pyrinomonadaceae bacterium
AACTTCCACCCGAGCTACATCGAGTTCTTCAATCGCTTGTTGCCGGAGACACGCGACGCGTTTGTTCTGCGCGACAAATACGAACGCGAATTTGCCAATAACCCCTCGTACATCGAGATGTATCGGCGGGGCTATGCCTACCACGGCTCGCATCCATTCTTCATGTGGTACTGGGGCGAGAACGGTCGCCAGCATGTCGGCAAGGTCATCGCCGCAGGCGCCGAGAACGCTCACGTCCCCGCCATGCTCGACTGGGACCGCGCCGACAACCTCTCGGAAGCGATTGCCATGGCACGCAGTTACATGGGCCGCTCCGCAGAGATTACGATGCTGCATCAGCCGATGATTGGAATCGCGGATATGGAGTAAACTAGGAAGCGATGAAATTATCTCCGACCGAAATTTTCCAGGATCGAAAGATTATGCTGGTCGGCGCGACCGGGTTTGTCGGCAAGGTCACGCTCAGCATGCTGCTTCATCGCTTTCCGAACGTGGGCCGCGTCTATGTCACTGTGCGCGCCCGCTCGCACGAAGAGTCCGTCTCGCGTTTCTGGAATAACGTCATCACTTCTCCGCCCTTCGACCCCTTGCGCGAGCGCTACGGCGACGCGCTCGAAGGTTACTTGCGCGATAAGGTGGTGATTCTCGGCGGCGACATCGCCGAGACCAACCTGGGCCACACCGAAGAGGAAGCTCAAGCGATTGCCGAAGACCTGGATGTCATCATCAACTCGGCTGGCAACGTGACCTTCAACCCGACGCTCGAAAGCGCGCTGCGCACTAACGTCGTCGGCACGCAGAATGTCATCTCGTTTGCGCGCCGCATGAAGCGCCCCGCGTTGGTCCACATTTCGACCTGCTTTGTCGCGGGCAATCGCTCCGGCCCGGTCTGGGAGAGCGACCCTGTGGTCGGCTATTTTCCGCGTCATGAAGAGTTAGAGGGCGTGGAGTTTTCCGTCGAGCAGGAGATTAAAGACTGCGCCAGCCTGGCCGCGCGCGCACGCGATGAGGCGAGGGACGCGATGAGGGTTGCGCAGTTTCGCGAGCAGGCGCGCAAGCGGCTCAACGAAGAGATGCGGGATGCGGACGACCCGGACGCGCTCGGGCTGGCCCTGGCGCGCGAGCGTAAGATGTGGACGCGCAATCGTCTGACGGAGCTTGGCATAGAGCGCGCGGCCTTCTGGGGCTGGCCCAATATCTACACCTACACGAAGAGCCTGGGCGAGCAGATGGTCGCCGCCGAAACCGAGATGGTGCGTTCCATCGTCCGCCCGAGCATCGTCGAATCCGCGCTCTCTTATCCTTTCCCCGGCTGGAACGAGGGCTTTACGACGACCGCCCCGATTATCTTTCTGACGCTCAAAGGACAGACGCAGATTCCCGCCAACGAGAAGCTGATACTGGACATTACGCCTGTGGACCAGGTTGCCTCAGTCATGCTCGCGGTCGCGGCACAGGCTTGCGTCGAAGAACCGAGGCTGGTCCACCAGGCCGCCACCGGCGATTCCAATCCGAACGACATGAAGCGCATAGTGACGCTGGTCGGCCTCTACAAGCGCAAGCATTTTCAGGAAAAGGAGACGGGCTTTAATCTCATCAACCAGATTGCGGGCCGTATGGAGGCACACACCGTCACGCCTTCGCGTTTCGATAAGACCTCTACGCCGATGGTCCACAACGCAGCCAAGAAGGTCTCATCATGGCTCGACTGGGCCAAGCCGCGATGGGGCGGCGGTCGCATCACGGACATCATAGACCAGGCCAAAGAGCGCGTGGACCGTCTTGAAGAGATCACGCGTGAAACGGTCGAAGCTTTCGAGATGTTCGTCCCCTTCACGGTCGAAAACGCTTACGTCTTTCGCGCAGACAACGTGCGCTCGCTCTTTGCGCGGATACGCAAGGATGAGCAATCGCTGCTCGTCTGGTCGCCGGAAAAGATTGATTGGTACGATTACTGGATTAACATACATCTACCCGGCCTCAAGAAATGGGTGCTGCCCACGCTCGAAGAGGAGATGCGCGCGCACCCGAAACGCATCTATACCTACCGCGACCTGCTGGAGCTTTTCGAGACGACGACCAAACGCCACGCAACGCGCGTCGCCATGCGCATAGAGCGCGACGGGCGCAAAGAGCAGTATACCTATGCTGACTTGCGCGAATTGGCGACGCGCGCGGCATCCTTTCTGGCGAGCGAGGGCATCAAGCCTGGCGACCGACTGATGCTCGTCAGCCACAACATGCCCGAATGGGGGATGACCTATTTCGGCGTGCTCAAGGCTGGCGCGACCTGTATCCCTGTTGACCCCGAAAGCTCGACCGAAGAGATTGTCAGCTTTGCGCGCGCAGGGGGAGCAGCGGCCATCATTGCCAGCGAAGAGATTAGAGAAAAGCACACGGACCTCGTCGCGCAGTTGACGGCAGCAGAGTTGACGACGCGGCTCTGGACCTTTGATGAGCTCTTTGCGATGCCGGATGAGAAGACGGAAGACGAGCGCATAGCGCTTCTGCCGCAGCGCGTCACGGCGCAATCGGTCGCTTCTTTAATCTTCACTTCGGGCACGACCGGGCAGCCAAAAGGCGTGATGCTCTCGCATCGAAATCTGACAAATATGGTTTCGATGCTCTCGTCCGTCTTCGACATGACGCCGCACGACGGCGTGCTCTCGGTCCTCCCGCTTCATCACACGTTTGAATTTTCGACAGGCTTTCTGACGCCGCTCAGCCGTGGCGCGCAGATCACTTACATGCCTGAGTTGACGAGCGAAGAACTGGCGCGCGCCATCAAGAACGGACACATCACAGGGATGGTTGGCGTGCCCGCGCTCTGGGAGATGCTGCACCGCCGCATCAAGAGTCGTTTTCAGGAGCAGGGCCGCTGGGTGGGTGATACTGCCGAGCTGTTGATGCGGGCCAACGCCTGGCTGCGCGATAAGACGCCGCTCAACATGGGCCAGCTTCTGTTCTATCCGATTCATGAAGGATTGGGCGGGCGCATACGCTACTTCATTAGCGGCGGCTCGGCCCTCAACGATAAGGTCCAGAGAGATTTTCAGGGCTTGGGCTTTACGATTCTAGAAGGCTACGGGTTGACGGAAGCCGCGCCCGTGCTGACCGTCACGCGCCCGCAGAACGGGATGCTGACGGGCAGCGTCGGGCAGCCTCTGCCGGGTGTCCAACTAAAGATTGCCGACCCGAACGCGAGCGGCGTCGGCGAGGTCATCGCGCGCGGTCCGAACATCATGCTCGGCTATTACGAGAACGATGCGGCGACGCGCGCCGCCATCATTGACCGCTGGCTGCACACGGGCGACCTGGGAAGGCTTGACGAGGAAGGCAATCTCTACATCGTCGGTCGCTCGAAAGACATTATCATAGACACCAACGGCAAGAACGTTTACCCCGACGAGATTGAAGAAGTCTACGACACGTCGCCTTTTATCAAGGAGCTGAGCGTCGTGGGTCTGCCGGACGGGCCGGGCGAGAAGGTCGCCTGCATGGTCGTGGCCGATTACGACTATGACATCGCGCTCTCGCGTGAAGAGGTGCGCCGCCGGATTGAAGAGCATTTCCGCGACATCTCTTCCTCGCTTCCCTTCTTCAAACGCGTCAAGGTCTTGCACTTTTGGGACGGAGAGCTGCCGCGCACGGCGACGCGCAAGGTCAAGCGCCGCGAAGTGGTCCAGGCCATGCAGGTGCTTGAGTTGAGCATGAAGAGAACGAGCGAGGCGCGTGCGCGCGATAGTCGTGACAAAGAGGCGGGCTGGCTGCTCGAAGTCGTCGCAACGGTCGCCAACCGCCCGCGCTCCGAGATTACTTTCGAGACGCGCCTAAGCGACCTCGGCTTTGACAGCCTGATGTATGTCGAGCTGGCAACGGCCATCGAGAACGCAGGCGGCACGCTCACTTCGCCGGAGACCCTGACCGAAGTTCAATCCCTGCGCGAGCTGGCGAGCGTCGTCACGCGCCAGGCCGCCGCGCGTAAAGAGGCTGCGCGCACGCGCACGGATGAACAGCGACCGGAAGAGGACGAGATACACATTCCATCCTTCGTCAGCAATCTTGGACACAAGGGTCTGGATGTCTTGCAGGGCTTCTTCTACGACAAGTTTATGAAGACGAAGTATGAAGGGCGCTCGAACATTCCGCTTCATACCAACTTCATCGTCGCGCCCAACCACTCTTCGCACCTCGACATGGGTCTGGCGAAGATGGCGCTCGGAGAAGCGGGGAAAGATTTGGTCGCGCTCGCCGCCGCAGACTATTTCTTTGATAACAAGTACAAGCGCGCCTACATGGATAATTTCACCAACACCGTGCCGATTGAGCGCAGCGGCTCTCTGCGTCAATCGCTGAGGCACGCACGCTCTTTTCTTGATCGCGGTTATAACGCGCTCGTCTTCCCTGAAGGGACGCGCTCTGTGACGGGCGAGATAGTCGAGTTCAAGCCTGTCGTCGGTTATCTGGCGCTCGCCTGCAAGGTCGGCATCCTGCCTCTTTACCTGCGCGGCACTTACGAAGCCATGCCGAAGGGGTCGAACCTGATTAAGAGCCGCGAGATAGGCGCGCGCGTCGGTCGCTACCTTTCCTATGAAGAGCTTGAAGAGATGACGCGCGGGATGGCACGCGCCGAAGCCTATCGCCTGATTGCCGCGCTGGTCCGGCACGAGATTATCAACATGCGTGACGGCACACGGCACAGCTTCGATGCCAAGGCCCTGCGACGGCAATGGAAAAACGAGCGCCGCGCCCATGCCGCAAACATGGAAGAGCCGGATGCGACTGCCCCGCAGCTTGCCATCACCGGAGACTAAGCGAACCAACGAAAGATGCAGCTTGAGATTCAGTTAAAACCCCTGACCGAAGGGCCCGTCTACATGCAGGTCCGCGACCAGATAGAGGCACGGATTCGAGACCGCCTGCTCAGCTCCGGCGACCCCTTGCCCGCGCCCGCCGTTCTGGCCCAGAAGCTTTCCGTAGACAAAGGCGAAATCCAGCGCGCCTATTTCGAGCTGGAACAATCCGGGCGACTCAAAAAAAGCGTGAGCAGGGATTTTCTGGGCAAAGAAAGGGCCGTCTATACGGTCGTCTGAAATCTCTCTTTTGAACTCTACAAATTACTCTCAAGATGGCAACCACCAAAGCACGCAGCCCACGCAAAGCTTCCGGCAAAGCATCCACCAAAAAACGCGCGACCATCGCCCGAAAGCAAGAGCCGAAGACCCTCATCACGGGCGGCACGGGCTTTCTCGGCAGGCATCTACTGGCCCAACTGATTGAGGATGGCGCGAAGAACCTGCGCGTCATGGCGACTTCCATCCCGCAGTGGCTCAGCGACCTCGGCGTAGAGACATTTGAAGGCTCGATTACTAATGCCGAAGACGTCAAGCGCGCCATCGAAGACGTCAGCGAGATTTATCATCTGGCGGGCCGCGTCTCGCGCGAGCGCGAGGATGCGCATGAGATGTACGCTCTACACGTAGAGGGAACGCGCCTGTTGTGCGAGGCGGCGCGCGCGGGCGGCGTCAAAACTATCGTTATGGCTTCGACCAGCGGAACTATCGCGGTCACGGAAAACGGCGAGGCCGTGCCGGATGAAAACTGGCAGCCGCCGCTCGACCTCATCTCGCGCTGGCCCTATTACGCCAGCAAGTATTACCAGGAGCGCGCCGCGCTCGAAAACTTTAACGGCAAGGGGCAACGCCTCGTCATACTCAATCCGAGCCTCCTGCTTGGTCCGGGCGATGACCGTCTCAGCTCGACAAGCGTCGTGCTCGATTTTATGGCGCGCAAGATTACGGCGACTCCTTCCGGGGGGTTGAGCTTTGTTGACGTGCGCGATGCGGCGGCGGTCTTTCCAAAGGCGATGAAGAGCGGCAGGCACGGCGAGCGCTACCTGCTCGGCTCTGTTAATTGGACCTTTGAAAAATTCTTCGGTCGGCTCGCGCGCCTGACCAAAGTTGCGGCCCCGCGTCTCACTTTTCCCAGGCGTTTCGCCGTCAGCGGCGCGAATTTTATTGACGCGCTCTTTCGCCAGTGGAACTACACGCCGCCCGTCGAAGCCGCCGCCGTCGAGATGGCCGAGCACTTCTGGTATCTGGACTCTTCAAAGGCCCAACGCGAGTTGGGCTTCACCTCGCGCGACCCCGCCGAAACCCTCAATGATACGGTCGTCTACATACGCGAAAACTTCCTCGGCAGCAAAGCCTTTTCGTAAATCTTCAATCGTGAATAGAAGCTGATTCTGGCGACGTAAACAGGAGGCGCGATGAATAAACCGGTGATACTCTTTATCCTCATCTCGATTGTCGCCGCCGTCGTCGCCCTCGGCGCATATCAGGTGGTTATCCATAAGTATTACTGGGGACCACAAGGCCCGCCGAAGAAGAACGGGCGAACTAAAAAAGAGAGATAAGCTTTAAAGATCGTCAACCATCAGAGCGACTTGCAAAGGCGACTGACAGCCGCACCGTTGAAGACTATAAAGGACAACGCACGCGCAGGGCTTGCGGCAGAATCTCAAAGGCGGCGGGCAGATGGCCCGGCAGCTCGCCGTCAATCTCAATAGTTATCTCTTCATCCTTCTTCGCGGGGCGGGCTTCGAGGCGCGTCGCCAGCGTGTGCTGGACCTGTTCCAGGCTGAGGTGTTTGCCCAGATAGAGCCTGTGTGCATTAGCCAGGATTTCGAGCGCGCTCATGTCTCCGACGACGACGATATTCAAGCGCCCGTCATTCAACTTCGCTTGAGGCGCGATTTTCATCCCGCCGCCGAAGTATCTGGCGTTGGCGACGCAGAGGTTGGCGACAGTCAAACGCCGCTCCGCACGGTCGTCAACCTTGACGAAGACTGTCGTGTTGATATTCGAGAGCGTCGTTTGCAACGTCGCGAGAGCGAAAGAGAGCCTGCCGCTCAAGGTCCCTGAGCGCAGAGCAGGCAGCCAGTCCGTGCCGCCCTCCTTGACGCGCTCGATGACCTTGCCGCTCATCCCGAATGAAGCCACGCCTAGAAAATGGCGCGTCTCGCTCTCGCCCTGATGATTTAGAAAGGTCACGCGGCCCACGTCTATACGGCGCGTGCGGCCTGTGCGCAGGGCTGCGGCGGCGGTCGCAGGATGCGTTGAGATATGCAGAGTCCGGCGGAAATCCCCGCCCGTCCCGCTCGGCAGGATGCCCAGCTCCGCGTCCACGCCCGATTCCAGAATCCCGTTCGCCACCTCGTTGATGGTCCCGTCGCCACCGCAGGCGATAATCAGAGGCCTTCCCTCCCTGGCAGCCTGCGCGGCAAGCCCGCGACCGTCGCCGCTTTTTTCCGTGAAGGCGCAGGCGAATGGACCAAAATGCGCACGCAGATCGCTCGCCAGACCGGGCCAGGCGTCGCGCGTAGACCCTTGCGCGGAAGCCGGATTGACGATGACGAGTGGAAGAAGAGACATGGGATTTTGGATTTGCGGTTTTAGATCTGCGATTTGTGGTTTGTGGTTTGAGGGTTTCCCGAGACGGTTGGGATAGCGGCGCTGTTGTTGTCGTCGGTTTGATTTTGCGGTAGGGCGTAGATTGATTGGTCGGCTGCGCCGAGCGCCGCAATCTGCTGCATGGTAAAATCCGCTATCTCCTTGTATGTGCGGACGTGGTCCTTCTTTTGTAAGAATTCTTTGAGGTCGAGCTGTGGTCCAAAATGAACGCGGACAGGCTCGCCTCCGGTCCAGTTGCCGAGCACCTGCCGCGGCAGATCGTTCCCTAGTCCGGCGATAAAGACAGGGAAGACCTGCGGCGCGGCATCCTTGATAAGCTTGCCGACGCCCGGCTGTGCGCGCAGGAAAGAGTAAGGGTCAGGGCTGAGGTTGCGTGTGCCTTCGGGGTGAAAGCCTATGAAGTGGCCCGCTCCGTGTCTGCACAGCTCCGCGAGGCAGCGTATGGAGAATTTATCGAAGAGCCGCTTTTCGTTGACGGCGAAGACGGGCGGGTACATGGACCACCATCCCATCAGAAAATTGACCAGCATGCCGAGCGGCGATTCATAAAAGAAGCGCCCGCGGACAGGAAAAAAAAGCGCCCTCACCAGACGCGTGCGCCGGAAGAGAATGGTCGAGACGACATACATATCAAAGAAGGAGCGATGATTGGCGACGAGCAGGATGGGCCGCGCGGGGTCTGCGGATTCCAGATGCTCCAGCCCGTAAACGCGCATCAGGTTGTAGGTCGCCAGGTGAATCCATCCCGCGCCGAAGACGCGCTGGCACCAGGTCCAGAGCCTTTTCGCGCGCCCCTTGTTCATCCTGTGCGTCAAGCGAAAAGCAAAACGCTCCATCGGCGAAAGCACGGAAAGCTCTTCCGCCGTCGGCTCGATGACATCAAGTTCGGAAGACACGATAAAAGTCTGAGAGTCTGAGAGTCTGAGAGTCTGAGAGTCTGAAGAAAAAAGCGGTTGGCCTTTGACTCCTAGACTCCAGACTCTCGGACTCTCAGACTGTTCCCTAGTCTATCGAAAAGTATTTCGCCTCTTCGTGGTGAACGATGATGGCGGAGGTTGATTGTTCAGGGTCAAGCTGAAACTCTTCGGTCAATTCCACGTCAATCCGCGAGGGGTCTAGCAGCTCGAAGAGTTTGGTCTGGTCCTCCAGATTCGGGCAGGCCGGATAGCCGAAGCTAAAGCGCGAGCCTTGATAACCCTGATGAAAAAGCTTCGCCAGCTCCGTGGCATCCCGCCCGGCGATGCCCAGCTCCAAGCGTATGCGCTTGTGCCAGAGTTCCGCCAGCGCCTCAGCCGATTCTACGCTGAGGCCGTGAAAATAGAGATACTCAGCGTAGTTATCGCTCTGGAACAGTTCCTGCGAATAAGAGCTGGCCCGACGCCCCATCGTCACCAGATGAAACGGCACGACATCCACCCGCCCGGATTCCTGCGAGGCAAAATAGTCTGCGATGCAGAGTCGCTTTCCACCGGGCTGTCGCGGGAAAGTAAAACGCATGCGCTCCGTCCGCTCGTCTTCATGGTAGATGATAAGGTCGTTGCCCGCAGACTGGCAGGGGAAATAGCCGTAGACGACGCGCGGCGTGAGAAGCTTCTGACGCTTCGAGCGCTGCTTCAACTCCTCGTAGATGGGCCGCACCTTTTCCTGGACCAATGAGTTGTAATCTTCCTTGCTTCTCTGTCCCTGCTTAAACTGCCACTGGCCCTTGAACAACGCCGTCTCGTTAACAAAAGCGAAGACTTCATCAAGCTCTATGTCCTGGACCACGCGCGAGCCGTAAAAGGGAGCACGCGGGATGGGCGCATCCTCGCGCACATCGGAGCGCGTAGTGTGCGTCGTCTCGCCGGCAACCTTAACCGCGCCGCGCGGCTTTGCAGTCTTGCGTATCCCAAGCTTGGCCTCTTCGCCTATGAGTTCTTCCGCATCGTCAAGAGCAAGCTGGCTACCGTTGCCGCCCGCCGCCATTGACTTCAAAGCCTCAGCCGCGACAGCTTCTTTCTCGCCGCCAGCCAGCAGGTCCATCGTGTGCAGACCCGCGAAAGCATCCCTCGCGTAAAAGAGCTGGCCCAGATAGAGCGACTTCAGGTCCTCTTCGACGTAGCGTCGCGTGAGAGCTGCGCCGCCGAGCACGACAGGCACGCTGATGCCGCGCTCGTTGAGGACTTCCAGATTCTCCTTCATGATAATTGTGGACTTGACGAGCAGACCGCTCATGCCTATGGCGTCGGCCCCGTGCTCCTCGTATGCGTTGAGGATGTTTTCAATCGGTTGCTTGATGCCAAGATTGACGACCTTGTAGCCATTGTTGGTCAGGATGATGTCAACCAGATTCTTGCCTATGTCGTGAACATCGCCCTTGACGGTCGCAAGCACCATGATGCCCTTAGCCGTCGCGCCGCCCTTCTTCTCCATAAAAGGCTCAAGGAAACGCACGGCGGTCTTCATCACTTCAGCCGATTGGAGCACGAAGGGGAGCTGCATCTGCCCGCTGCCGAACAGATCGCCGACCACCTTCATGCCGTCGAGCAGGATATTGTTGATGATGTCGAGCGCCGGATATTTTTGCAGGGCAACGTTGAGTTGTTCTTCAAGCCCTATCTTTTCGCCGTCAATGATGTGACGCTTGAGTCGCTCTTCAACCGGCAAAGCCGAGTTGTCCTGCTTGATGGTCTTGGACGAAACACCCTCGAAGAGTTTTGTAAACTCAGTCAAAGGGTCGTAAGTGCAGACTTCGCCCTCGAACTGGCGACGGTCGTAAATCAGATCGAGCGCGACCCTTTGCTCGCTCTCGCCTATGCGATTGAGCGGCACAATTTTGCTCGCGTTGACAATGGCCGCGTCCAGACCAGCCTCGACCGCATCATGAAGAAAGACGGAATTGAGCACGACGCGCGAAGCTGGCGTCAACCCGAAGGAGACATTCGAGACGCCTAGAATGGTAAAGCAGCCGGGCAGCTCGGCCTTGATGCGGCTGATGGCTTTGATGGTTTCAAGCGCGTTGCGGCGGTCCTCTTCGATACCCGTAGAGATGGGCAGCGCCAGCGGGTCGAAGAAGATGTCGTGCGGCGGAAAACCATATTTGTCTCTGGCCTGCTCGTAAGCTCTGCGCGCAATCTCAAACTTCCCTTCCGCCGTGCGCGCCATCCCCTCTTCGTCAATCGTCCCGATGACGACGCTCGCGCCATAGTTTTTCGCCAGCTCAAGGACCTGCGCGAAACGCGGCTCGCCGTCCTCGTAATTCGTCGAATTCAGAATGCACTTGCCGCCCGCGTGCTCAAGCCCCGCTTCCATCTTCTGCCACTCTGTCGAATCGAACATCAGCGGCAGCTTGACGTTAGTCACAAGACGCGAAGCCAGCTCGTGCATATCCTTGACGCCATCGCGCCCGACGTAATCAACATTGACATCCAAAACATGCGCGCCCTCGCGCTCCTGCTCTCTGGCGAGCGAGACCAGTCCGTCCCAATCCTCTGCGTTGAGCAGGTCTCTCATCTTCTTTGAGCCGCTCGCATTGACGCGCTCACCGACGATCAGGAAAGAGGTATCCTGGACGTAGGGCTGTTGCTGAAAGATTGAAGAGGCTGCGGGCTGCCATTGAACTTGACGAGAGACAGGCTGCACGTTGCTGACAGCCTGGACCACTGCGCGCAGGTGCGCGGGCGTTGTGCCACAGCAACCGCCGACGATATTGACGCCGAGGTCGCGCGCAAAGTGTAGCAGGTCCGAAGCTAAGGATTCCGGGTTCTCCTTATAAACAGTCTGGCCGCCGATGTTTTCGGGCAGGCCAGCGTTTGGCAACACGGAGACGGGGAGCGGCGAATTCTGGCAGAGATAGCGCACATTCTCGCTCATCTGTTTTGGACCAGTCGCGCAGTTCATGCCTATCACATCGAGCGGGAAAGGCTCAAGCGCGGTCAGCGCCGCGGCTATCTCCGTGCCCATCAACATCGTCCCGAAAGGCTCAATCGTGACCTGCGCCATGACGGGCACGCGGCGGCGGCTCTCCGCAAAATATTCAAAGATGGCCGCCAGCGCAGCCTTCGTTTGCAAGAGGTCCTGGCAGGTTTCAACCAGCAGGATGTCCACGCCGCCTTCGAGCAGCCCGCGGACCTGCTCGGCGTAAGAATCCTTCATCTCTCTGAACTTGATATGGCCCAGGCTCGGCAGCTTGGTAGTTGGTCCAATCGAGCCTGCCACCCAGCGCGGGCGCTCGCGCGTAGAGAAGTCCGAGGCGACACGCTTTGCCAGTTGCGCGGCCTTGAAGTTCAGCTCGTAGGCCAGATGCGCGATGTCGTATTCGGCCAGCACGATGGAGGTCGAGCCGAAGGAATCCGTCTCGACCACATCGCAGCCGACTTCAAAAAATCCGGCGTGAACCCTCTCGACCGCCTCGGGCTTACTGATGACCAGGTATTCGTTACAGCCTTCAAGCTGCGGGCCGCCGAAATCGTCCGCCGAAAGCTCCTGCGTCTGGATGTTTGTCCCCATCGCGCCGTCAAAGACGACGATGCGCTCTTTTAGTGCTTCGAGAAATGTGCTCATCTATTCTGGTCCACTCTCGGTTTTAGAGTCCTTCGCGCGAGGGCCGCTGCAAAGCAGAAGCCCCGCGCCTCACAACGCGGGGCTTTCCACTTGAAGCCAATCAGAGAATTGAAGCGGGAAAGACTCACCGAGCTGTTTAGCAGTTTATTTTACGTGGCCGCAAGTTGCCTTAACTCACCACGTTTGTTGAATCGTTATTGAAACATTGCCGGGCCAAGCGTGTCAAGATAAGCGATGGTCCATCGGAAGTTCAATTTGAATTTGAAAAGACAGAGCAACATTGGCCCTGGTTTTCAAGCTGAACTGCTGCGCCCGTCTGCCTGATGCCTAACACTCCGCGCGGCTTTTGTGTTACTTTGAATCCCGTTCCGTCAGCTTAACATTCTCTGATTCCTGTCTATGCGGCGCGCTATCTATCCAGGCTCATTCGACCCGGTGACTAACGGCCACCTGGACATCATCGAGCGCAGTTCCAAGCTTTTCGACGAGATTATCGTCGCCATTCTGGTCAATCCCGAAAAGAATCCCTTATTCACTATCGAAGAGCGACGCGAGATGCTGTTTGAAGCGATGCGCGAAATCGATTGCGGCTCGTGCAGCCTGCTGGTCGAAGCCTTCGAGGGATTGCTGGTCCACTACGGAGTCGAGCGGGATGCCGATGCGATCATACGCGGGATACGCGCCGTCTCCGATTACGAATATGAATTGCAGATGGCGCTCATGAATCGCAGGCTTGAGCCGCGCATCGAGACGGTCTTCCTGATGCCCGCGGAGGCTTACTCTTATGTCAGCTCGCGGCTCGTCAAGGAGGTCTTTCAACTGGGAGCGACGATTGACGGCCTGGTGCCCGCTTCGGTCGAAACGAGGATGCGAAGGAAGCTCGAAAAGAGTTGAAAACCCTGGTCAGACTGCATGCTATAATTTGTCTTAGGTTCAACCGGCAGATAACGGGCGATAGGTTTTAGATGTCGCCGACTCAATGAACAAGGAGGACGAGTCAATGCCTAGAGGTGACAAAGGGGCGTACACCGACAAGCAGAAACGGCAGGCCGAGCACATAGAGGAAGGCTACGAAAAACGCGGCGTCTCCGAAGATGAAGCCGAGAAGCGCGCGTGGGCCACCGTCAATAAGGAATCCGGCGGCGGCAAAAAGAGCGGCTCCGGGCGCGGCAAGAAGGGCAACACAGCCTCTTCCAAAAAAGGCGGCGAGAAGGGCGGAGCCAAAGGCGGCAAAAAGAGCAGCCGGACCAGTAGCAAGAAGGGCGGCAAGAAGAGTAGTAAAAAGAGCAGCCGCAAGTAGCAGCCTTTTTTTCGAGGTCGCGGCGCAAGGCTCTCAAGCTCAAAGCAGCGCGCCGCAAACGCCTCCTTGATCGAGCATGACCAAACCAGCCATTGACATCTTTCCCGTCTCGGACAACGTCGCAGGGATGCGCGTCTCCTCCACGCTGGCCGCGACGCAGGCCGCCGCAGACATGCGCGCCAAAGGACTTGATGTGGTTGATCTGGGCGCGGGCGAGCCTGATTTCGACACGCCGGAATATATCAAGCGCGCCGCCGCCGAAGCGATGTATGCGGGCCAGACCAAGTACACTCCGGTCGGCGGCGTGCCTGAACTTAAGCAGGCGATTATAGGTTATTACGAACGCAACTTCGGCGCGCATTACGAGCCTGCGCAGGTGATGGCGACCAACGGCGGCAAGCAGGCCATCTTTAACGCCATCGTCTCGCTGGTTGGTCCAGGTGACGAAGTTCTAATCGTCAAGCCTTACTGGGTGACGTTTCCGGAGATCGTCGTCTTTGCGCGCGCCACACCCGTTTATATAGAGACCGAAGAGAACGATTTCGTGCTCACAGCCGAAGCGGTCGCGCGCGCCATCACCCCTCGCACCAAGCTCATCATCCTCAACTCGCCCTCGAATCCATCTGGCCGTGTCATCCCGCCCGCAGAGTTCAAGCGCATCATGGAAGTGCTGGACCAGCGCGGCATTTATATTATTTCAGACGAGTGTTATCTGCGCTTCGTTTATCCGCCCGCAGAGGTCTTTAGCGCGGCGAGCCTCCCGCTTGAGCTGCGCAAACGACTCTGCATCGCAGGCTCTTTCTCTAAAACTTACGCGATGACGGGCTGGCGTATGGGCTATGCGCTGGCCGATGCGGAATGGACGCGGGCCATGTTGAAGGTCCAGGGCCACTCAACCAGCAATCCCAACTCTATCGCGCAGATGGCCGCGATGGCAGCCTTTAATGGTCCACAGGAATCGGTCTCAAGCATGCTCGCCGAATATACTACGCGCCGCCAATGGCTGCTCAACGCGCTTGAAGAGATGCCGGGCTTTCGTTGTCTTCAACCTGAGGGAGCTTTCTATGCTTTTCCCGCCGTGCACGACTGCCTGAAGGGCGAGCTGAAGACTTCGGGCGAGCTGGCCGAGAGGCTCTTGAAGGAGGAACAGTTAGTCGTCACGGACGGCGCGGGCTTTGGCGCGGATGGCTATCTACGCATCTCCTACGCCACATCTCTGGACCGATTGCAGGAAGGCGTTCGTCGCATACGCCGTCTCGCGGAGAAGCTGGTCTAAAAAAATTTCTGCCATTAAACAAAACACGCGGCGCTGATTGTCAATGACAACAGCGCCGCCTGTTTTATGCTGAGAGGCTATGTGAATTGACGAGGCAGTATCAGTAAAGATTGAAGTTGTATTCAATCTGTATGTACTGCGACACCGCTCGCCCATCCTTCATCGCCGGCATGAACTTGATCATCCGCGCCGCACTGATCGCCTTCTCCGTCAACCCATACGGCAAGCTCGACACCGCTCGGATATTCGTCACACTCCCGTTACTCGCAAACACTGCACGCAACACCACCGTCCCGCTCACCTGATTCTTTCTCGCCTCCTCCGTGTACTGCGGCTCCGGCTTGCTCAAGATCCTCGCCTTCTGCGAGACATCCTTGGCCTGAAAAGTCTTGTTATAATCGGTATCTCCGCCGCCGCCGCCGCCTGCTCCTCCGCCTCCTGCGCGGAAGTCTCCCCCTCCCGTATTGCCTCCACGGCCTGGTCCCACGCCTCCGCCTTCTCCGCTACCGACGCCTCCGCCACTGCCCGTCCCGATTCCATTACCCGTGCCTGGCCCGCTGCTCGTCTCCGTTGACTTTGACTTCGGGTCTCCATACGGCAAGGGCCTGGTATCGGTGGGGAATAATAGTGGGTCCGCCTTGATCGTGGCAGGCACCGGCAACGAAGGGTTCTTGATGGTCGGCGGATGCGGGTCCGGTGCGACGACCTGCGGAATATCCAGCGAGGCCTGCGGCAGCTTACCCACACTGGCCGGCTTGCTCTCCTCGCGGCCTCCTCCGCCTCCGCCCTGCGGCTTCTCCTGTTTCGGTTTCGAGCCGCCGCCGGTGCCCTTGTTCATCCCGGCTGTCCCTTTATCGACCTTCTCCTGCTCGGCTGGAATATCTAACAGCCCCTGGAACTCTAACTCTTCCTGCTTTTGCTGTGCCACTTCGCGGTTGTGCCGCCATCCCGTGTAGAGGCTCCAGCCGACAAAGCCGCCGACGACAAAGAGAATAAAGAGAAAGGCCGCAATCATCCCGAAGACGGCGCTCTGCGAGTCTCCCGTGTGGGTCGAGAGCGCGCCCGCTGAGCCGCTGGCAGTGCCAGGGGTGGCCGCTTGTGTGGAAAAAGGTGCGGTCCGGTCTTTGAACCAGCCGGCAAAGATGGCGACGAGCATGGCGACCATCAGCAGGCCGAAGGCGAGCATGGCAAAGCGAGTGGTGCCGGCAGAGTGCGAGCGCTCTAAAAGGACGATGCCGAGCATGAGGATGAGCATGGCAGAGACGGCGATGGTCATCGAGAGGGCGACGCCCGGTTGAGAGAGAAAGCGTTTGAAGAGAGAGAAGTAAGAAGCAAAGGAGCGATGGAGAAAGCCTTTGGGGTCGCGTTTGAACTCGGGCCAGGTCAGTTCGGATTGATGAGCGACGGCGCGCAGTTCGGAGAAGAGGCGCGAGATGAGGCCGGCATCATCGAGCATCGTTAAGTGATAGCCTTCGTCTACTGGCCGCGTTGATGCGTGGATTGGCTGCTCGTCTTCGTCGCTGGCCGCTGCTGCCTGTGCGCTCTGGGGAATCGTCTCGCCGATGGCCGGATGGGCCGGGATGGTTTCTTCCGGTTCATCAAACCGTTCGTCCAAAACCGGCGCGTTGGCGACAAAGCCGTTGAGCGGCGTGCCGTCAACCGGGCAGAAGCTAAACTTATCGGCAAACTCTTCCTGGCATGTGGAACACTTTTTCATCTCTTACCTCTTAGGGGCCGCTTAGGGGAGACAGCAGAGCAAAGCTTATCTCTGGAGCGGCTGTGGAAACCTTTTCGTTGGCTCGGACTACTTATCAGCTTGCGAGCGCATCCATTGTTGAAGCGCCCGAACAAACCGTTGACGCATTATAACTGCGCTTTGATAACCTGTGAAGCAGGCGCGCGAGACGGCCTTAAACCTTCTTAGCCAGAGCTTTGATGCACCGAACGGCCAAACGGTTGACGCGCCTTGCAGCCCGCATCTAAACTGTTTTGCGGCTCCCCCGCGAAAGAGACTCAACCCCCGGCGGCCCCCGATGGGCCAGCCGTGCGAAGGTTTTTTTGATTTCTCTTTTAATCCGCAGCCCAACAGGTACTTGAGATGATTTTTCAAACTTCCCTCTCTCGCAGCCTGAAGAGAGCGCTCCTGGCGCTCTCGCTGGCTTTGCTGTGCGGGCTGGCAACGCCCGCAAGCCGGGCGCAAAACGCGCCGCAGCCGCGCCGCGAGCAATTATTAAACGGCCTCAACGTACTCATCTGGCAGCGCGCGGGCGACCCCAATGTCCTGCTCAAGCTGCGCATACATAGCGGAGCGGCCTTTGACCTCGCAGGCAAAGCTGGGACGATAGCCTTGCTCGGCGACTCGCTTTTTCCAGACCCTGCGACGCGCGAATATTTTACAGAAGACCTCAAGGGCAGGCTCGAAGTGGCGACCGATTACGATGCCCTTAATATTACACTCTCTGGTCCGGCCTCGGAATTCGAGAATATAGTAGACCTGCTGCACACGGCTCTCATCAAGACGCAGCCTTCGCCCGAAGTCTTTGCCAAACTGCGCGAGGCGCGCAGCAAGATGCTACGCGAGACGCCCATCTCGCCTTCGATGGTCGCGGACAGGGCCATCGCTCAGAGGCTGTTCGGCGATTATCCTTACGGACGGCCCGCCGCAGGGTCAGCCGAGACGCTCGCCAGAATCGAGCGCGGCGACCTTATCTTTGCCCAAGAGCGTTTCTCTATCTCGAACAACGCGACGCTGGTCGTCATCGGCGGCGTGGCGGAAAAACGCGCGCTCAAAGCCTTGCGGCAACTACTTGGTATCTGGCGTAAGAATAACGCGGTCGTTCCCGCAACCTTTCGCCAGCCCGAAGCGCCGGACGCGCGCACGCTCCTGATTGATTTGCCCGGCGCAGAAAGCTCCGAGGTCAGGCTGGCCGTGCGCGGCCTCTCGCGTTCCGACAGGGATTACGCGGCGGCCCTGGTGCTCTCGCTGCTGGTACGCGACCGCTGGCAGGCAGCCATGCCGGAGTTGGCCCGCAGCGCCTTCTTCGTCCGCCACGAAGCGCACGTCTTGCCGGGTATCTTCGTTATGGGCGCGTCCGTGCGGACAGCTGAAGCGGGCAAGGCTCTGGCGACGGCGCGTGGCGTCCTGCGCTCGCTCTCGGAAGCTCAGCCCTCTCCGCAGGAGCTTGAGCGCGTGCGTGCAGAAGCCCTGGCCGTCTTTAATAAACAGGCCGAGCAGCCGGAGACGCTGTCCGAACTATGGCTCGACGCCGAGACCTTTAAGCTTCCCTCAATCACAGAACAGGCGAGGGCCATCGCAAGCATCACGCCCGCAGACATCCAACGCGTCGTCTTCAGGATTTTCCGAGACGTGCCGACAGCCACGGTTGCCGTCGGCAGCGCGTCGGAGCTGAAGGCCACGCTTGAAGGCGCTGGACCAGTCGAGCTGCTGAGCGAAAGGGCAGAGCCAAAGCCTGCGGCGAGCGAGCCTGCAAAGACTCCCGCCAATCCTCTCATGCTTCCCGTCAGGAGGCCGAACGCTCCCGCGCCTGTCAGGAAGCCTTAACGAATTGCAACTAGATCACAAGCCTTCTGCAACCAACTTCCGCGAGCATTCCGTAAAACTCTGTGGCTGATAAGAGACCCTTTAACGAGCAAGAGCATGCGCGCCGTGTGCGCGAGATGTTTGCGGGGATTGCGGGTCGCTACGATCTTTTAAACCATCTTCTTTCGGGCAACATAGACCAGCGCTGGCGGCGCATCGTGGCGAAAGAGCTGCGGGGTGCGCTCGATGATAAAGGCGCAATCGCGCTCGATGTCGCGTGCGGCACAGGCGATCTCTCGCTGGTGCTGGCTGAGACGACGGGGGCGCGTGTGGTCGCCACGGATTTTTGTCGTCCGATGCTTGAGATTGCCGCGCGTAAGTCTGCCGCGAGGCACGCGCCGATTCCCTTTATCGAGGGCGATGCGCTGAGGCTGCCGTTTGTGGACCAGTCCTTTGATGCCGTGAGCATTGCTTTCGGGCTGCGCAACCTGTCGAGCGTAGAGGGTGGATTGGAAGAGTTGCGGCGCATCTTAAAACCAGGCGGGAGGGCGGCCATCCTGGAATTTTCGCGGCCCGTCTTGCCAGGCTTTCGCACATTATTCAGGTTCTACTTCGAGCGCGTGCTGCCGCGCATAGGCGGTCTGGTCAGCGGCTCTCGCGTGGCTTACGAATATTTGCCGGATTCCGTTTCGCGCTTCCCGGACCAGAAACGTCTTGCCGCGATGATGCGCGAAACGGGTTTCGAGGAGGTCGAGTATAGGAATTTAACCGGCGGCATCGCGGCCCTGCACCTGGGCACGCGCCCGCCAGCTTAAAACCGGATTGGCTGTGTTCAGGCTTTCCCAAGCCGCGCAGCCAGAATCGTAGTCCGACGGACTCGCGTTACATATTCCTGCGAAAGGTAGTCGGGGCCTGCCGCAAGAATAAACATGAGAATCCGTCGGGCTACGTTTTTTTTGACGCGATGAACCATGAAGAAAAAGCTATTGGCTCATTGAGTCAACAATTCGTTGAATTAGTGCTTCAACGGCTCTCTCAATAAGCGAGTCAAACTTCCTGGGTTTCTCATTCCTCGTTCATCCTTCATCGTTTCCTATGCTATCATCGCTGCGATTTTTCCATTTTCCCACATGAAGAGTTCGCGTCTTCGATGAAGCGTAAGCTGCTCGGCATTTTGCGTCGCGTTGCGATCCTGCTGCTGGTCGTCTGGACTGTGGTCTCGCTGGTGACGCTGCTCATCGAGATCGTGCCGGGCGACCCGGCCATCGCCATCCTGGGCGAGCAGGCCAATCCCGAGCAGATCGCGCAGTTCAGGCAGAGGCACGGGCTGGACCGCCCGCCCTTCTTCTTCTCGGTCCCGCGAGAGGCTGACGGAGGCAGACACTTTCGCTGGCATGGCTTTGATAATCGTTACACGGGCTACTGGCGCGCGCTCCTCAAGGGAGACATGGGCCGCTCCTTTAGCACGGACAAGCCCGTCCGCGAGCTGATCTTCGAGCGTTATCCGGCGACCATCGAGCTGGCAATCGCAGCCTTGCTCATCGCCGTCCTGATCGCCGTTCCGCTTGGCGTCCTGGCGGGCACGCATCAGGGCACTTTGATAGACAATGCTTCATCGGTCGTCGCGCTGATAGGCATCAGCCTGCCAAGCTTCGTCATTGGTCCGATGCTCGTTTACGTCTTCGCCGTCAGGCTCGGCTGGCTGCGTCCTTCGGGCCGCTTTTATCCGGAAGACATCATTCTCCCCGCCATCGCTCTGGGCGCAGCTCTTTCGGCTATCCTGACGCGCATGATTCGCTCGTCCGTCATCGAAGAGCTTGGCGAAGACTACGTGCGCACGGCGCGGGCCAAGGGTCTCAGCGAACGTAAAGTCGTGTACAAGCACGTACTCAAGAACGGGCTGATTCCCGTCGTCACTATCTTAGGCTTACAACTCGGCGTGCTGCTGGCGGGAGCCATCATCACGGAGAAGATTTTCGGCTGGCCCGGCATCGGCCTGCTGCTGGTCGAGGATGGCATAGGCAAACGCGATTATCGATTGGTCCAGGGCTGCGTGCTGGTCATCAGCGTGACCTACATCGTCGCCAACTCGCTCACGGACATGGTCTATCGCTGGCTCGACCCGCGGATTAGAGTCTCTTGAAAAGTCCGAGAGTCCTAGAGTCTGAGAGTCTGAGAGTCAAAAGCGAAAAGCTTTTGGCCTTTGACTCCAGACTCCGGACTCTCGGACTCTAGACTATTTTTATGAATCGTCTCTCTATTATCGGAATCATCATTGTCGCGGTGCTGGTCATCCTGGCGATCTTTGCGCCGTTGATTACGACGCAGGAGGTGGGCGCGATCAACCTGCCGATGCGTTATCTTCCGCCCTCTACGGCCCACTGGTTCGGGACGGATGCGACCGGGCGCGATGTCTTCGCGCGCGTTATTTACGGCGCACGCATCTCTTTGCGCGTAGGCATTATCGTTGTCGCCATCTCGGCCATCACGGGGACTATCCTGGGCGCGCTGGCGGGCTACTACGGCGGTTGGATTGACCGCATCGTCTCAGGCTATGTCTTCAACGTCTTTCTGGCTTTTCCCGGATTGCTGCTCGCCATCGCCCTCGTCTCTTTTCTGGGCGCGGGCATTAACAAGCTAATCTTCGCGCTGTGCGTTATCGGTTGGGTCGGCTATGCGCGACTGATACGCGGGCAGGTCCTCAAGGTCCGCGAGTATGATTTCGTCCAGGCGGCGCGTGCGCTCGGCGCTGGCGACCTGCGCATCCTCGCCAGACATATCCTGCCCAACGCCATTCAGCCTCTTATCGTGCAGGCAAGTTTGGGGATGGCGGGCGCTGTCCTCTCGGAAGCTTCGCTCTCATTTCTGGGCCTGGGTGTGCCGCCGCCCGCTCCCTCCTGGGGCGTGATGATTGAAGAGGCGCGCGATCTTTCGACGCTGGCCGCCGCGCCGCACGCGCTCATCTTTCCAGGCATCGCCATCGCGCTCACCGTCCTGGCTTTCAACTTTATCGGAGACGGCCTGCGCGAATATCTGGACCCGCGACAGCGCAAGCGCTGAGGATAAACCGAGCTAACTCGACCGAGCCGACCCGGCGACTGGTCCACTTTTTTGTTTACCTATGTCCTCGACCTCGTTTACTGACGAGCAACAAGCACCGCAGACAGCAGCATCCCCACCTGCTCAAACGGAGCGGCGCGCGATAGCCCTCTCTGTGGACCGCCTCTCAAAGACTTATCCCGTTCCGCTCGTGCGCCTCAAAAAGTTTTTCCGCAGACCCTTCAAGCCACCCGTCGAAGCTTTGCGTGATGTTTCCTTCGAGGTGCGCGAGGGCGAAATCTTCGGTCTCATCGGGCGCAACGGCGCGGGCAAAACCACACTCACCAAGATTATCGCCACGCTGGTCCAGCCGACTTCAGGCGCGGTCAAGGTCAAGGGCTTTGACAGCGTGCGCGACGAAGAGCGGGTACGCGCCCAGGTCGGGCTGGCTTCTGCCGAAGAGCGTAGCTTTTACTGGCGTTTGACGATTGAACAGAACCTCCTATTCTTTGCGCGGCTCAACGGCCTCGGCGAGAGGGCCGCGCGGACGCGCATCCGTGAGCTTCTCTCGCGCTTCGAGCTGGAAGAGATGGCGCGCCGTCGCTTTGGAGAACTCTCGACCGGCAACAAACAGCGTATGGCCGTCGCGCGCGCTCTGCTCTCCGGCCCGCCCGTCCTCCTGCTTGACGAGCCGACGCGCTCACTGGACCCTCTGGCGGCGGCCAGTATGCGCGCCTTTATCGCCTCGCTCGCGCGCGAGAGCCAACCACCCGTGACAGTCTTTCTGACCTCGCACAATCTGGCCGAAGTCGAAGAGCTTTGCGAGCGCGTCGCCGTCATCAGTCGCGGACAGATACGCGCGCTCGATACGCCCAGAGGTCTACGCGCCCTGCACAGGCAGCGCGAGCGTCTTCATCTCACCGTCAATCTCAAAAACGGGCGCGAGCAAATCAGCCAGAGGCTCTCCGCAGAGCTTCAGGATTTTGTGTTGGAGGAAGAGGGCCGGCACTTCATCATAGCCTTCAGGCGAGAACCGAATGACGACCGGCTGGACCAGGCCGTGCGCATCATTCAGGAGCTAGGAGGCTCTCTGCTCGGCTGCGAGACGGAGCAGGCCACGCTGCTCGATGTGCTGGAAAGCTACGAGCGCGAGCCTCTCTTGAAGGAGACAGAGTAATGCTCAAATCAATCAAGCTGCTCCTGCGCCGGATGTACGCTTTCGTCGTGCGGGATTTTCAACTCGCGCTGAGCTACAGGCTGCAATTCCTGCTGCGCATCATGACGATTCTCTTTATGGTCACGACGCTCTTTTTTATCTCCCGCACATTTATCGGCGGGTCTGAATGTCCCTGCGCCGAATCGCCCTTTACGCAATGGCGCGACCCGCTCGCGGCCTGGATTACAGGACTCGCCGTGCTCAACTATTTCATGACAGGCTTTTCGAGTCTCGCCACTGCGATTCGCGCAGAGCAGGTGCAGGGCACGCTCGAAAGCGTGCTGCTCACGCCAATCAGCATTCCGACTGTGATTGCCGCCAGCTCCGCATGGGACTTCGTACAGGCGACATTCTTCTCCTTTCTCTATCTGTTCTTCGGCTGGCTCTTCTTCAACGTCCATTTTCAGGGCAGCTTTCTGCTGGCCCTCCTGTTCCTGCTGCTGACGACGCTCGTCCTCGCCTGCCTCGGCATACTCTCCGCCAGCTTCGCTATGGTCTTTAAGCGCGGCGACCCCTTCGGCGTCCTCCTCGGGACAGGCTCCGCACTCTTTTCCGGCGTCTTCTTTCCGACGCAACTACTCGGCACGGGCTTCGGCCACATCTCGCGTCTGCTGCCGCCGACTTACGGACTCGACGGCATTCGCCGCGTGCTGATAGAAGGACAGGGCTTGATGCAGGTTCGCGAGCCTCTCATCACGCTCTCTCTTTTTCTCGCTGTCTTGCTTCCCTTCTCGCTCTGGGTCTTCGGTCGCGCCGTCCGCCGCGCCAAACGCGAAGGCAGCCTGATTCAATATTAAAATCAGTTGTCAGTTTTCAGTGTTCAGTGATTATGACTGAGCTTGACGGGTTTTAATCTTTAGCTGAATACTGATTATTGAATACTGCTCTCGGCTGACTGCTTAATTATGTACCGGGTCGCTTACACACCGCTTTATTACGCAGAGCTCGGAGAGGGAGCTGACGCCGCGCACAGGATTTTTGAAGCCCGTGCAACTCGCGCCTGCTCTGCATAAATAAAAGGAAAGGGATTCCAAGTTTCCGCTGGTCCAAGATGCTGCGATGGATTAAAAGAGTTGTGCTGGGCGTGCTCGCGCTCCTTCTGTTGTTGCTCGTTTACGAGTTCATCACCTTTCCCAACATCTCCCGCTTGCGCGAGCAGAATCCGGAGAGCACTTCGCTGATTGACCAGCGCGCGGCGGAAGCGAAAGAGAAGGGGGCTGAGCCAAAGCGCGTACAGGAGTGGGTCGCGCTCGAAAAAATCTCACCGCAACTACAACGCGCTGTGCTCGCGGGCGAGGACAGAAACTTTGCCACTCATCACGGTTTTGATTACGAGGCCATCCAACGCGCCTGGGAGGAAGCGCAGAAGGAGGCCGTCGAGGAGGCTAAGAAGGAGGGCGACTACGACCCGAACGATTGGATTCCGCCGCTGCCGAGCTTTAAGCGCGGAGCCTCCACCATCACACAGCAGCTCGCCAAGAATCTTTATCTCTCGACCGAGCGCAGCTTCCTGCGCAAGGGGCGCGAGGCCGTCATCACATATTTTCTCGAACGCGAATTGACCAAGCGCCGCATCCTCGAAATCTATCTCAACGTGATAGAGTGGGGCGACGGCATCTACGGCGCGGAGGCCGCCTCGCAATACTATTTCCACAAGCCCGCCTCTCAACTCGCGCCGCGCGAGGCTGCCTTTCTCTCGGCCATCATCCCGAACCCGCGGACAGTCTTTAACCCGCAGCTCAACCCGCGCCGCGTCGCACGCCGCCAGCGCATCATCCTGCGCGGGATGCCCTACGTAAAACTGCCAAGCGGGACGGGGTGAGAAGAATGATAAGGGTAGGTGCAGAGGACTTGCCCTCTGTCCATCACGTTTCAGAGAGCTTGCCCTAATGGAAAGGTAGAAGGCCGCTATCAAACAGATAGCGGCCTTCCGGTTTTGCCTCGCTTTAAGTCGAGGGGTTTAGACGGCGAACTCTCTGGCAAGCTGAAGCTCGGCCTTGCGCAGCTCGTAGCGTCCGCGTCCGAGGTTACCGTCGGGTTTGAGCGCGAGCACCATGAAGTATTCGCGATTAAAGAGTCGCATGATGATGGTAGAGTCTTCGAGCGCGACGACCAGCTCGCGCAGGCTGCCGAGTCCTGTGTCTCTACCCGTGCGCTGTGCGTTACGCACGAGCGAGGTGAACTCTGCGGCGGCTACATCAAGGTTAGCATCCGCGCCGTCCTCGCTGATGACCTTCTCCACGGAGATGCCATCCGTGCCCATGATGAGCGCGCCGAGACTCCCGTCTGTTCTTTCAAGTATCTCTTCGAGTGCCTTTCTGAACATCTTCGCTTCTCCTCTTGTTTACGGGCGAGCGCCGCTGAGCGCGCCCGGACGAGCAGACGAGCCGGGTCCATTTGAGGGCACGGCAGGCGCTTGATTCAAGAGCTGCTGGTTCGGCTGGACCTGCGGAGCAGGGTTGCTCTCCTGGCGCTGAAGCTGTGTCGGCGTCGGCGTGTTGGACGGAGGATTGCCGAGCGGGACGGGCTGCGAGATGGTTGTCGTGCGCGTCCCTGTGCTGACCGTGCCACTCGTGGGCCGTCCCTGGTAATCGGGACGATAGATGCGCGGCGTGATAAAGAAGAGCAGCTCGTTTGAGTTGCGCGTCGTGAGCTTGCGCTTGAAAAGGTTGCCGATGACGGGGATACCGCCGAGACCGGGTGTGCGCTGCTGCGTCTCGCCTTCGCTGTCCGCGAGCACGCCGCCCATGACTGTCGTTCCGCCATCGGGCACGAGCACTTCCGACTGCATGCGCTGCGTGTCTATGCCCGGAACGCCGCCGACCGCGATGCCGCGGTTGATGGTGTTGTTCTCGACCGTCACGCGCAGCACGACCGTACCGACATCCGTGATCTGCGGAGTAATCGAGAGACGAAGCGGGACGGAGACGAAGGTCGTCGTGACAACGGCTGTGCCGCCCGCCGCCTGCGTCGTCTGGACCGGAATCTGCTGGCCGCTTTCAATCTGCGCCGGACGGTTATTGAGCGCCGTCACGCGAGGGGTCGCAATCGTCTTGGCCTGGCCTCTGGTCTCACCGGCAGTTATCAAGGCACTAATCTGAGCCGTGCCGATGAGTCCGGTCGTCAGGCCGATGACGGTGTTGGGCGCGGCTGCGCCGAGATCGCCGAGCGGCTGGTTCGTTCCGGCCAGTCCACCCGGAACGCCGAACGGATTTGGACCACTTTGCAGGCTTCCAGAACCAGAGCCGCCGCCGGAGCCGCCAGCGCTACCGGAAGTCGCGGGCAGTGTGCTGAGGGAGCCGAGCGCGCCGCGACCGAAATTGATGGCGACGGCGGAAAGCTGCACGCCCAGGTCGCGGCTAAAATTGCGCGAAGCCAGAACGATGCGCGTTTCGATCTCGACCTGCGGTTCGGGCTGGTCCAGAATCGCCACGAGCTGGCGGATAGATTCGATATTCTCCCTGACATCCGTGATGATCAGTGTGTTGCTGCGGCCATCCACTTCGATTGAGCCGCGCCGCGAAAGCCTGCGCGAGATAATCGGCAAGAGGCCCTGATCGCCGCCGCCGCCGGTGGCATCACCGCCCGCGCCGCCGGAAAAGCTGAGGTTCGTCGCGCCGCCGGAGAATGCTCCAGTAGAGCCTGCGGCCTGGGCCAGCGTGCCGGATGCGCGCGCGTAGTTGAGCCGTATAAACTCCGTCACGAGCTGCGAGTTGTCCAGTTGCGCTTCCCTGATTCTCTGCTGTGTGGCGGCTTCTGTCGCCAGCACTTCAGTGGTCGCCACGCGAAGAATATTGCCGCTCACTTCAACGCCCAGCCGATTGGCGCGCAGGATGGCCTCAAGCGCCACGTTCCAGGGCACGTCGCTGACGTTGACCGTCACAGGCACCGGACCAACCGAATTATCTATCACGAAGTTAACGCCGTACTGGTCCGTGATGTAGTTCAGAATATCGCGGATGTCTGCGTTGACGACATTGAGATTGATAGGCTCGCCAACGAAGCCGGGCTGACCGTACTGCAAGCCCTGGCTGGACTGCGGAGTCTGGTTGGCGGATGAAGGAGAGATATTGACGTTCGGCCTCTGCTGCGCGGGACGCTGCGGGGTCTGCGTCGGCGTTTGCGCCGTAGTTCCCTGCTGGCCGCTCTCTTCCGTCGCAAGCGCAACGTTGAGATGCGCAGCCTTCGGCGCGGCGTTCAGCTCGCCGAGCGGCAATAGCTCAAGGATGAACCTATTGTCCGTCATCTGCGAGCGGTCTGAGGCGGGGGCGCGCAGGAAAACACGCACGCGCGCCAGCGTCGGCTGGCCCACACGCAGCTCGCGCTCGACCCTGATATTTTCGACCAGCGGAGAGGTGACAATATAATTCTCTGCCAGGCGTGAAGCATCTACGCCGGGAAGCTGGACCAGTATGGTGCGAGCGTCCGGGCGCGAGACGGAGTAGGCCATCGGGGCGGTACTGCTGATGGTAATGCGCGTCGCGTGGCCGGAAGTATAGGCGCTGACGTTGGTGGCAATCGGCGCGACTTTGGCGCCCGCGAAAGCGAGCACGGAGAGCGAACACAGAAATCCGAGGACGAGCGCACCTCTTCTGATGATCGCCAGGCTGTAATGCTGACTAGGCATGATTCCTCCAGGGGAATGAACGGAAGAAGTCCGCCACGCGCTACGCTCGTCAGTCAAATCGAGGGTCAACATCAAGCGCGCGCCGCACATTGCGGAAGCTTTCCGTCTGGTTGTCAATGTCACACGCGAAGCCGTCTTGGCCCAGGAATCCCTCACCGTGGGACAAAGCTTCGCTTGGACAGGCTAAAGAGTCTCGCACGCGTCTTGATCTCAGGCTTGACAGCAGCCGCGTGCGAGACCGGAAAGAGTTTTTACTGCTTTTGTGGATTGGCCGCCTTCTCTTCTGTCTTGGCGGCGGGTTCGGAGGCGGGAGCGCCAGCCGTGGATGACTGCGTTTTCGTCGCAGCCAGCGAATCGGAGACCGCGTTGGGCTGGCGCAGCGGCTTGGTCTCGACATTCTTGACAACGCGGCCATCGGTCCAGCGCGTCTCGTGGCGGAAGACCAGCCGGTCTTCTTCGATGGCGACGAGCTGTCCGTCAAAGAACATCTCGCCCGGATAGACAACGTAAGAGAGCTTGATCGGCGAAGCTTCAACCATCGCCGCATAACCTCGCGGCGTGCGGAAGATACCGATTACCTGCATCTCGCTCAGCAGCAGGGCCGTGGTCGGCTTGGGCGCGGGCTGCTGCGACCTCATGGCCTCCATCTTGAGCGCCTTGTACTGATCTATGCGCGCTTGAATCGTCGGCGGCATGACGGGCACGGGAATGTTTTTCGGCACAACCCTCTTGACGGGCGCTTTGTACTTGGCAAAGGGGTCGCGCTCGCCGCTTCTCGCGCTCGAACGATTGGCGCTCGGCTTCTGGTCCTGCGCCGCCACGCTGTGCACAGCGCCGCACAGGGCCAGCAGCATGATGCCGACTAGAGTGTAAAGTGTCTTGTGTGTGTAGTGCTTCATGGTCTGTTCTCTTTTGTGACCGCGACGAAAGCGGCGCGAGTTCGGTCGAGCTTTATTTGGCAGGCGCAGCGGGAGCGGCGTTGGCCGGAGCGGGCGCGCCCGCGTTGGCTGGCTGCGGCTGGTTCTGATTCTGAAGTTTTTCCGCCGAAGCGTAATAGGCCGTCAGGTCGAATTTCGCCTCAATCGTCTTACCGGGGTTCTGCTTGTCGAGCTGTGTGATTTGCAGGTTGGTGATGGAGACGATGCGCTGGTAGCGCGCCATCTGCTCGAAGAAGGAACGCAGCCCCGCGAAAGAGCTTTGCACGCCGACCTCTATCCTCTTGCCGCTATAAAAATCCTGCTGAACTTCATCCTTGGGCAGAAACTTGCGCATCGAAAGCCCGCTGTCGTGCGCGCGATACTGCACGCCTTCGAGCACGCTCGTCAACTCGCGCTGCTCAGGCAGAAGCGCCTTCAGCTCCTCATACTCTTCCTGCCGCGCCTTGTACTGAGCGCGAAAATCGTTGAGACGCTGCGAAGCGATCTGCGCCTGCGCGTTGCGCGGGAGCAGCTCTGCGATCTTCTCGTTGAGTTCGGCTGTCTCTGCTCGCGTGCCCTTCGTCACTAAAAACCAGAAGCCGACATAAAAGACCAGGGCCGCGCCGCCGAAAATCAAGAGCCGTAGATACCAGGGCAATCCGTTGAAGCTTCCTACTTTCATTTAAGTTTCACTTTCCTTCCCGCGAGAGATCTTCTGGCGAGCATGTGTCTGATTGGCCCAAGCAGGGCAGAGAGGTGTTCGTGCTTTACTTCTTGGCGACCTGCGTGCCCGTCTGGTTATTCGCTGGACCAGCGCCGGGCGCTGTGGCCTGACCCGGAGAGTTGGCCCCGCCATACGTGCACTTGATCGTGAAGGCCACGACTTCAGGCTTGTATTCCTCTTTATCAGCGGGTGCGGACGCGGCAGCAGCAGAAGATGAAGCGTTAGCTTGCGGCTCTTCGATCTTCGCCGCCTGGCGCTCCGTCTCTATGATCAGGTTGCTAAAGAGGCCGCCGGAGAATTCCAGCTTCTGTCCGAAGCGCGTGACGGCTGCTTCATCGGGCGATTCGCCCTTGATGACCAGCTCGTTATCCTTCTGCTCGACGCTCTTCAGGTAAAGACCCGGCACGCTGTCGAAGCGAGCCTTAATCTCACGCAGGACTGCGCCCGGTCCCTGCTGCGAAGCTCGCAGCTTCTGAATAGCATCAATGCGCGTCTGTATCTCTTTGACCTTTTTCTCGACCTCGGCCTGCTCCTTCGTGACGGCGAGCATCTGCGTGTTGATACGCTGCTGCTTTTCAAGCTCCTTCTGCGCAGCCTCGTGATTGGAACGAGCGCTGACGAAATCGAAGAACATGCCGACCAGCAGTAGTCCGAAAATGACGAGCGCCAGCATGAGCGTCTGCATCATCGGATTGGCGACCCTTTGCTCGACGGCAACGGCGACGCCTGTCGGACTGTCTGTGATGGAATCCAGAAGATTGATCTTAATCATCGCGCGTCAACTCCTCTCAAAGCGAGACCGACAGCGACTGCCATCTCCGGCACGACCTCGCGCATGTATTCGGGATCAAAACGTCTGGCATCCACACGTATCTGCTTGAACGGGTCCAGAACCTCGACGGGAATCTCAAAACGACCGGAGAGAAACTCCGGCAAGCCTTTCAATTTCGAGCCGCCGCCCGAAAGCAGAATCTTCTGCACGGCAGCCTCGTGGTCCTCCGCGGTCGCGCGGTAGAAATCGAAGGTCTTTGAAATCTCCAGCGCGAGAATATCCGAGACCGTTTCCAGAATCGGCTCTATCGCACGCACCTCCGAGCCTTCGGGCAAAGGCATGCCGCGCTTGACGGCCTCGGCTTGCTCAAAGGTCAGCCCCAGCTCTTTCTGTAAGAGGCTGGTGTACTGGTGGCCGCCGACAGAGACATCGCGCGTAAAGACAGAGCGCGTGCCGTTGAGGATGTTGATGTTCATGGTGGCCGCGCCGATATTGAGCAGCGCCACGATCTGGTCCGGCTGCGGCTGGTAGTTTATCTCGTAGCAGTTTTGCAGCGCGAAGGCATCCACATCCACGATGGCCGGTTGCTTGCCCGAAAGCTGTATGGCCTGCTTGAGATTGGCAATCTTGTCACGCTTGCAGGCGGCCATCAGCACGTGCAGCGCGTCCGCAGTCTGCCCCGTAATCTGATAGTCGAGGCTGACATCCATGATGTCGAAAGGGATATGCTCTTCGGCATGCCAACTGAAGGATTCCTGTAGCTCTTCCTCGGACATCTGCGGCACGACGATATTCTTGACGATGACGGAATGGCCGCTGACGCCAGCCGCCACACGCTGCGTCTTGATGTTGTGCTCGCGGAAGATATTCGAGATGACGTTTGAGACGTCGTTCAGCTCCATGATCTGCCCGTCAACAACTGTGTCCTGCTGAAGAGTTTCACAACCGAGCGTGACGAGTTCCAGATTGCCGGGCTTGCCTTGCAGCTCGACGGCCTTGACCGAGTTCGAGCCGATGTCCAGACCGACCAGATTCTTTTTACTTAGACCACGTTTCAACATGATTTCGTGATTCCTCGCGACCTTTCGAGAGAGGTCCGCATGCGATGTTGCCGTAGGAGACGGAGGCGGGCTTTGCGTGCACGGCTGGGCCGCGTGCGCGGCGGTTTTGTTTGAGACATTTGTTTTGCGGGTTTCAATTCGTTCAAGGCGCAGCGCGTGATCGTCCGGGCTTGGCTCAATCGCGTCAGCCTGCCATGTGGGGAAAAGGCGATTCGTAGAAGATGGAAGCGAAGGCCGCTGAAGATTCAGAACGAAAGGAAGTGCTCGCGTGAAATGGCTGTTGACTGTGTGCGCTCTGTGGCGCGCCCGATGGCTGGCTTTCGGTAACCCGGCCAAGTCATCACTGTTTGTGTTCTGACTTCCGTTGGCTTTGCGACCCCCGTTCGCACGAGGTGTGCCTTTATCGTTCGACTTTCAAAGAAGGCGGCACGAGAGGCGTCCACCGTCAAAAGGGAGAGTACACAATTAAACAAACCTTGTCAATCTATATTTTCCGATGTTTAACTCGGTGAAATGTAAAGACATAGATACTGCCAAGAGCAGTCAAAGCGGAGTGTGAGGCCTATTTTCTGGAAGGCTTAAAGAAGGTCTTCCAGAATCATTGAGCGCAAACTTCGTAGATTTCCAGAGCGGGGCGGCCCTCGGCCAGGCCGGGAGTCTGCTGGCTATGAGCCGTGTTAAAAGCCTGGGAGGTGGTCCAATTCTGGAAGGCTGCGTGCGATTCCCAGCGCGTCATGACGACGTATGTGCGGCCTTCCGCCGGTCGCAAAACCTGCATGTCAATAAAGCCGGGCATCTGGTCCACGGCGCGGTCACGCGTCTTGAAAGTCTCTTCAAATTCCTGCTCGCGTCCCTCTGCGATGGGAATATGGTTCATCACGACTATCATGGCTCAAACTCCGTAGTGAAACATCAGCCGCAAGAGAGCTGTCAGCTAAGAAATCTTTTTGAGCTACTCTGCCAGATTCGCTCAACGCTCGCTGGTCCTGAAATTTTCCACCAGAGGCGCTTCCTTATCATCGGGCCTTTGCTTGACCTTGACAGTCTTGGCAGGAATCCCGACGTTGATGTGATAGGGCGCAACATCTTTAGTGACGATGGCGTTGGTGCCGACCATGGCGTGTTCGCCGATCTGTGTTCCGGCCAGGACTGTCGCGTGATAGGTAATGCGCACACCGTCGCCGATGCGTGTCGTGCGGTTGTAGACGGTCTGTATGTTGTCAACATCGTGCGTGTGCGAATAGATGTTGGCGTAATCCGAGATGGAGACGTTGTTGCCGATCTCTATCCCGCCACGATCATCCAGCAGGACATGGCGATGGACGACGACGTTATCGCCGAAGGACAGGTTGTAACCGTAAGACCATTCGACGAAGTGCCAGCACTTAAAGTTTTTGCCGACGTGGCGAAAGATGAGCGGGGCGAGCATGCGGCGGAAGCGTTGGCCCAGTTGCGCGTTCTGTCCGAGGGGCGAGCGGTCGTACATCTGCCAGAGCCAGATAAAGGGCTTGCGCTCGGCGTAGAGAGTCGCATCAATATCCTCGTAATGCTCAGGCTCTGTCGTGATGTTGCGCGGGTCGAAGTTGTGCAGCACGGCGCGCGCGGAGGGAGAGAGGCTTGCAGGGTTCGGCGCTTCAGTCTTCCCTTCTCCCAATCTCGCGGCCCCGTAATAAATCTCAAAAAGCATATCGCGCACGACCTCGTTGACATCGCGCTGGCCGTCTGTCAGGGCGCGATAGAGTGTCTCAAGGAACTCTTCAAAATCCGCTTCGGCGGCTGGCAGCGGACGCAATTCGCGGTAGGTCATGTTGTAGATTTACCTCTCTGACTCGGACAGAGATTAACTCGACCCGCACGGATTTCAGGACAAGGGAAACAATCGTCAAAGTATCACAGGAGAGAGGGCAGAGGCTAGAGTTTAAAGATGAAGGAGCAGAGATTAGAGATCACAGGCCGCGAGCTTGGAGGCTAGAGGCTCAAGAAGGCTCAAGATGCATTGCTGAATTCAAGCTCTACTCCCTCACCTCCGGTCTTCAGCCTGTCACCTCACATTCTCTTTTGCCTTTTGCCTTTTGCTGACGTTAGGATGCAGTCATAATGAAATATCTTCGTCCAATTCTCGTCTTCCTTCTTCTACTTCTATTATTTGCGGCTGCCTGGCTCTACTGGTGGCGGCCCGTGCGTGTGGACATGGCCGCTTACGTTCCGGCGGATGCGGTCCTCTATCTGGAAGCAAACAATTTGCCGGACCTCATCACGGGCATGACCCGGACCGACGGATGGAAGAAGCTTGGTCCAGCCGCTGGCATCAACCCTGACGCGGGTCGGATTGATTGGCTGAGCCGCCTGGCGGCGCGGACCGGCATTGGACCAGCCGAGACGGTTGTACTCTCACGCGCGCAGGTCGCCGTCGTCATGCTCGGCATAGAGACAGGCCGGGACGGCGAGGACACTTTGAAGATTAAACCTCGCATCGCGATCGTCGTTGAAACACACACGGGCGAGAGGCGCACTGAGGCCGCTGTAGAGAAACTGGTCGGCAGCTTTGCCAGACGCGCCTACGGCGAGCCGCTCATCAAGCGCGAAGAGTCGGAAGGCGCAAAGCTGATGACCTGGACCGCGCCGGGAGGCTCGCGACAGATCGTCGCGGCGGTCATGGGCAGCCTCGCCGTCATCGGTAATGACGAAGAGGCCGTGCGCGCATGTCTTCAGGTTCGCCGCTCACAGAGACCGGGACTCGCGGGCAATCCTCAGCTTGAGCAGATGCGCGCGCGCGTCAGCGGCAGCGACGCCATCGCTTTCGGTTATATCTCGCCAAAGGGCGCAACGCGGCTGTTGGAAGTGATAGCGCCTCTCTACGCCAGCCAGATTTCCGATAACCCGCACGCGCAGAGCGTCGCGGCCAGCTTTCTGCTGCCGATGGCAAATAAGGTTCTGGGAAGCGTTGGATGGAGTTCGCGCTTCACGGGCGGTGGGGTTGAAGACCATTATTTCGTCGCGCTGCAAAATGGCTTGGCCGATCAACTGCGAGAGCCGCTCGCGCTGGCCTCAACATCAACAACGACGAAGACGGGCGAGCTATTGCCGGCGAGTATCTATTCGCTCTCGCGTTATAACAGTCGAGAGCCTGCTGAAGCATGGCGTGGCTTAAAGACTACTCTTTTGTCTCAGGCCGATGCGATGGCTGCCGTCTTAATCTCAACCTTTTTCGATGAGTTGCTCAAGCCTTACGGTGTCGAAGAGCCTGCCAGCTTTTTGCGCGCCATCGGTCCAGAGATTGTGACGGCGCGTCTGGATGATACTGGATCGAGCACAGTGACTATAGTCGAAGTGCGCGACGAGAAGGCTTTGCGGGATTTCGTCTCCAAACGGATTGGTCCAAACGCGCGCTCGGAGCGTCTGGGCGAAATAGAGATGCTCGTCTCGCGCGAGGAAAAACGCGGCGCGGTCGCTTTCCTCGCGGGGCATCTTTTGATGGGTTCGGAGGCGAGCGTCAGGCGTTGCCTTGAAGCTCGTGCGCAGAATAAGACTCTTGCCGTGGACCAGACATTTCAGCAGGCCGCTCGCTCTGCGACAGGCGATAGCCCCGCAAGTGTCCTGACTTATACGGACGATGAGCAGGCTGCGCTCAAGTTCATCTCTTCCATCATGGCACAAAGAGGGGCGCGCGGCGGCCCGGCCAATTATTCGGAAATGGAGCGCGCGCTGACAGGCTTGCCTTATGCCGTCAGCGAGACGCGGCTGGCCGAGGGCGGCTTTGAGCGAAAAACCCATTCGACATTCGGGCAGTTGGGCGCGCTCGCCGCGCAATTCACACCCGCACGATAAAAGAAAGTAAAAAAGCAAAAGGCAGAAGTGTGGACCAAAAAACTTTTATTAAAAGCTACTATTTAATAAAAGTGGTTTGAGCCTGACTCTTCGCTGTCGAAATTTTATCCGGCCCTTATTTAGCGTGATTTTATTGGTCCGGCCTGGGGTAGTCGAAAGGATGGTCCGCAAGGACGGCGCGCATGTTGACATGTTCGTGCAGTGTTTGCAGGTAGGTGGCAAAGCGATGGAGCACGGGCGCAAGCTCTGCCGCCCCGCGCGCCGCCGTGACCTCTTCCATAAAACGCTCGCAGGCTTCCCAGTCTTTGTACATCAGATAGCGCAAGCTTCCCTCGCGGAATGTCTTTAAGTGTTCGAGCAGCTGCGCAACCGGATACAGCTCTCGCTCATCCTTGGCGCGCTGGACATGCTGTAGGAGTATCCACAAATCGCGGCGCAGCAGGAGCGATTGGTCCAGCTTTGTGCGGAAGGAATCGAAGAGCCGAGCATTATCAAGGCTCGGCTCGAATAGTTGTGCCAGCCCGACGATGGATTGCTGGAAACAGTCATGCAGCAAGCCATGCGCATTTTCGATCTTAACGTAAATCGGCGGCGCTTGATGAAGCTCGCAGAGTCCCGGCAGCTCGCGCGTAAAGACTTTCCGCAGCTCCATCGCGATGACATACTGCGTGCCGTCGAGTGCGTCGAAGATCGGCTGGTCCAGTCCTTCCGTGCGTAGAGCACGCGTCTCTATGAAATCGAGCAGCGTCTGCGCTTCTTCATGAACGAGAGTGAAGAGCGGGAGCGTCTGCTTGAGCGGGTGGTCGCGCTTGAGCGAGGCTTCTATGAAACGCAGATATTCGAGCAGCCGCGAAAGATCGTTGAAGATAATCAAGAGGTCTGCGAGCAGCGCGGCGGGGGCCTTGGCCTTGCGTGTCAGTTCGAGTAAAGGAACGGGCAGATTTGCTGCGGCGCGCTGGTAAGTCGTCTGCATCAGGCCCTGCGCAATATCGGAGCGGTCCAGCTCGCGCATAAGCAGGCTGCCAAAGCTGGTCCAGGTATTGAAATTGATGGCGCGTGTTTCGAGCAGCGCTTCGCCCAGCGTGCAGATTGTCCCGAGTGCTTCCGAGAGATCAACCAGCGATTGTCGGCTTGCCGCAGCATCTATTGAAGAGCGAAGATCAGCCCGCGAGTCCGAGCTTAAAGTGGCAAGAGTTTCACTTTGCTCAAAGAGCGCGGCAGAGGTGTCCTGCGCCGCCATGCTATGCATCAGTTGTGCGCAGCGGAGCAGAGCGCGGCGCGCAAGGGCCGTCTCATTGGTCCACTCGCGCTCCGTGACCCTTGTCTGCTCGACCTCGCCCAGAGGATGATGACGCAGGTTGAAGAAGCTGCGCAGCGCACGCAGCCACATCCCAAGCTCGTATGCCTGGTCGCTCAACGTAAACGGATTGAGATTGTCCGTTGCGTTTGCCGGGCCAGAAGAGTTTTTCACGCGATGATGCGGGATAGGCTCCGCCGTAGAAAGATTTAAATCCAAGTCGAGCTGCCTCGCAGGTCAATCTCTGAAGCGCGCTCTTGTGTACCGGGCGCTCTTCACAGATTGTAAACATGAAGCATGCGGTGTGCAAAACAAATATCTCGCTTGAGACATTCTTGAAACGATTATTGCCATGAACCTGGCTCAATTCGGGCTGCTCATCGCCACGCGCAATACTGGCAAGCTGCGCGAGATAGAAGCCCTGCTCTCGGATACGGATTTGCGGCTCTATAGCTTGCGGGATTTCTCTGCGCTGCCGGAGGTCGAAGAGACGGGCGCCACCTTTGCCGACAACGCGGGCTTGAAAGCAAGCGCTTATGCCAGGCAGGGGCTTTGGACGCTGGCAGATGATTCGGGGCTGGAAGTGGATGCTTTGGGCGGCGCGCCCGGAGTCAGGAGCGCGCGTTATGCGGGCGAGGGCGCATCGGATGCTGAGCGCAATGCCCTTCTTCTCAGGGAGCTGGCGCGCACCAATGATGCTGAGCGCCGCGCGCGATTCGTGTGTGCCATCGCCATCGCCAACCCTACAGGCGAAGTCTTGCACATCTCGCTCGGCGTGTGCGAAGGACACATCGCTCAAGAGCCGCGCGGTCAGAACGGGTTCGGCTATGACCCGCTTTTTATTCCCGACGGTTACACGAAAACCTTCAGTGAACTGCCCGATGAGATCAAACAACAACTCAGTCATCGCGCACGCGCGCTCTCGAAAGCGCGCGTCTTTCTGCTCAAGCTGCTCGAAGGCTCAGCTTGACCCTGCTCGAAGTCGACGGCTAGAATGCTCGGGTTGTTTGCCTTTTGCTTGAGAGGTCGGATATTGGAAGATTCTACGGGGCGTAGCACAGCCTGGTAGTGCGCTCGGTTTGGGACCGAGAGGTCGGAGGTTCAAATCCTCTCGCCCCGATTAACACTCTGAAGAACCGGAAGGTCGCTTTGACGGGCGGCCTTTCGATTTCTCGATAGCCTTTTTCTAAATCGGTTTCCACTCAAAAGCTTTTTTATGGATTCAGCGACGAGAGAACTAACCTTTGTTTTAATCTTGATGGTAGCGCTGATTGTCTGCGGGCTGATGGCGGTCTGGATTTTTATACGCGTCTGGCGAAAAGAGCGAAACGCGAAGAGGCGTTAAAGGCTCTACGGTAATTCAACTCGCGACTGGCTTCGATTGGATTCCCTCTCAAGATGGAAAAGGAGAGACTCAAAGAGGCTCAAGTCTCTAAAGCAGAGGCTGCCGGGGACGAGCAAGCCCGGCTCGTAGAGGGTCTGGATTTCTACGAAGAGGATGGTTTTATAGTTTTTACTGCGCATTTCCTGCTCCGTCGCGGGTTTTGCTGCCGGAACGGTTGCAGGCATTGTCCTTATCAGCAGACGATTGATGAGTAAGACCTTTCGGGCCGGCGTATGATTTTCCTTTGACGGCGCTTCTTTTTGACACGCGGTTGTCAGGGCTGAGAGAGAAAAGCATGCGGGGATGAATATTTCAGTGGAAAATAGCGAAAACTGCGATTTTTTCGAGACTTTCAGCCACCGTGTGTGATATATCTTGCCCGCAAGCTTTATCAATAATCCCCAATTTACCGGAGGTAAACACAAACACGCCATGGCGACCACAGCGGCAGGCAAGAAACGCATGACCCAATCGGAAATCATCAACCATTTTGCCGAGAAGACCGGCATGAAGCGCGCACAGGTCAAAGAATTTTTTGACGAGCTGGCAAATCTGGCGAGCACTGAAGTGAAATCCAACGGGGAATTCACCCTTCCGGGTTTCGGCAAGCTCGTCCTCTCTGAACGCAAAGCGCGCGAAGGCCGTAATCCTGCAACTGGTGAGACGATTCAAATTCCGGCTAAAACCACTCTCAAATTCCGCGTCGGTAAGAGCATGAAAGATACCGTCGTGCCCAAGGACGGCAACAAAAAAAGGTAAACCGACCTTTAAATCGTCGGCCCTCGAAGAATACTCCTTGCGCCGCCTGAGAATTCCGCGTCAACACCTCGGAAATTCTATGGCGGCGCAACTATTTTCGCGGCCCGGCTCCTGCCCCGCCCGCTCGCCTCCAAAGACCCTCACGGCCAGTCCTTCAGAGGCCCTTTAAGAGAGCCTCCCTATAAGTCGTAAACTCCTGATATTTATACCTTTACGCGCCAGAGCCGGGAGACCTTGACGATTCTAGCCGGGGTCAAAGAATCGCTGGATTCGCGCAGAAATTTTTCTGGTAATTTTAATCGAATTCGGCTATACTGCGCAGTTCTAATGGAACAGCATGTAGCGCTCTATCGGGTCGGTCTTTATTCTCTACGTGTGTTCCACACAATTTTCTGGGAAATGCAACAATATTGCATCCAGGACGTTTGAGTTGTCATCTAAAGTTATCTCATCAAACAAAGATCGAAAGGTCTGTTGAGGGGAAGCAGTTGAGACGGACATTCGATATCTGAAGGAGTCAAAGAACAGTGATTTTGGATCGCCATCTTCCGCTTGAAGAGCGGATTCTGAGAATTGACCACATCCAGGCCAGACGTTTCTCGAAACTGGGCGGCGCGGCTCTGGATATTGCCAGACAGGGTATTATGCGTCACTTACGCGCATGTGACCGGATGGATGTTAATCCAGATTCTTCGGCTGTGCGCGAGATTATAGACGATGCCTTGAATGGTCGTCGCGTTTACGCCGAGACGGGGAACGACCGTCGCGCTGCGTAACCAGAAACTTTTACCAATGAGAATCTGAGACCGTCATCCCCGCCGGGGTGGCGGTCTTCTCTTTGCCCCGGAAACTTATCAGGCGGTCGGCCCTTTCAGCTTATCTCTTAAGCCTGGCTGCACGCGTCCGAGCCTGTACTGGAAGATTGCCAGTAGACTCAGAGCGTCCTTTATCTCGCCCGCGAGTGCCATCCGCAGGGCTTCGGCAAACGGGACGCGCCGCACATTGAGTTGCTCTGTGCCTTCAGGGCAATGCTCGCCCTGCGTGAGGCCGGTGGCTAGATACCAGACGGCGCGCTCGTCCGAGACCGAGTTTGACAGATGAGCTTCCCCTAACTGCTCCCATCTTTCGGCGCGCAAGCCCGTTTCCTCCTCAAGCTCGCGCTGTGCGGCGCTGAGCGCGTCTTCTCCCGCGGCACAACCTCCCTCAGGTATCTCCCAGGAATATTGCTCAAGCGTGTAGCGATACTGTCCGACCAGGTATATCTCTTCATCTTCGATGGCGAGCACGCCGACGGCTATATGCTTGTAATGGACCACCCCGTAAATGC
>DASWMI010000189.1:0-13055 GCA_036399835.1 Pyrinomonadaceae bacterium
CTGCCGCCCACTCGCCCGTATAAATTGAGGCGACGGCGAGGTTGTTATGGACCACTCCGATGAGCCTGCTGCTCTGTGAATTTGAGAGATGTTCGAGCGCACGCTGTAGCGAGTTGGTGGCCTCGTAGAAGTTGCCCTGCCAGAGATGCATCACGCCCAGGTTAATCTGTAAGCGTGCGCGTGTGGTCTCGTCCGTCGTGTTGCGCAAGAGCCTGAGAGCGCGGCGATAGCACATCCCCGCCTCGTCCACATCGCCTTCGTGGCGTGCGACCAGCCCCAGGTTCATGTAGGTGATGGCGAGCGCGCGGTCCCTCTGCGAGCGGCGTCCCCATTCGATGGCAAACTCGTAATATTCACGTGCCAGCGCCAGCTCATCCATGGCCCAGTAGGCGCGGCCCAGACAGTGCAGGACGCGCGCCAGATTGGGCGCATCGCCGAGCGGCTCAAGAATATCCCGCGCACGATTGAGCATCGTCACGGAGCGCGGAAAATCATTCTGCCAGTAAGCGCGCGAGCCTGTGGCAAGCAGGAGCAGGCCGCGCGCGTGCGGCGGCAGCTCATCCAGCGCGTGCACGTCATAGGCTGAGAGCACTTCGCCAGCCTGCTCGAACAATCCCAGCCCCTCGTAAACTTCCGCCAGCGTGGCGCGAGCCTGCACGCCGCGCTCGCTCAAGATGGTCTCCGTCTCCCCTTCAATTAGCTCAACCAGCAGCTTTTGCGCGCCCTCCAGGTCTCCGCGCTCGCTGCTTCTCTGCGCGCGTATGAGCGGGTCCGTGGGAGGATACTGGTTAATCAAGCTCTGGGTCATCCGGTTGATTCAAGAGCCTGCCTGCGCCGATGCAATTATTTTGCAAGCAGAAGGTCTGAAATACCTGCTAAAATTCTAAGGGGCCTTACAAATGCCGGGAAACTGGTTGCTGAATCGGGGTTTGTCTAGCACTTTCGGATGCTGCCCGGGAGTATAACATAATTCCGCACCCGCATTGCGAGCCTTTTGCGGCCCGCGAGGGGGTCGCAGGGAGGCGCGCAAGACTGGCAACAAACGACGCAAAAGGCGCATCTGAAGAGTTTGCAAGAGACCGAGCCGCGAGCAGCTTTCCTCTCATCAATTTTGAATTGGACGGAAAATATTAGAGTTATGAAACGATTTCTGACACGGATGACTATCTGGGCCGCGTTCTTGCTGTGCGCCGTGGTTCTTCCGGCGCAGGTCTTCGGGCAGCAACAGCAACCCGCGACCCTTTCATCGAGCGCCGACAGGCCCGCCAATGTGGACCAGATCATACGCGCCTTTACGGCCAAGGAAACGGAGTTTCGGCAGGCGCTCAATTCCTACGCCTTTAAGCGCGATGCAGTGATTCAAACCATAGGCATGGGCGGACAGATAACGGGCGAGTATCACCGCGTCTCGAACTTTACCTTTGACGACCAGGGCAACCGTTACGAAAAGATCAGCTTCTTCCCGATGCCTTCCTACGGCGGCATCACGCAGGAGGATTTGGAAGACCTCGGCGGCGTCAACCCCTTCGCGCTCGAACCTTCAAAGATTAATCTTTACAACATCACTTACGCAGGCAAGGAGCGTATAGACGAGCTGGACCTGTACGTCTTCGATGTCGCGCCAAAGGTGATACCTGACCCGAAGAAGACAAAGGAGCGTCTTTTTGTCGGGCGTGTCTGGGTGGACCAGCGCGATCTGCAAATCGTCAAGACGCGCGGCAAGGGCGTTCCAGAGACGAAGATTAACAAGTTCCCAGTGGTCGAGACCTACCGCGAACAGGTCGAGGGCCACTTCTGGTTTCCAACCTACACCTACGCCGACGAGGAGCTGGTCTTCGACAACGGCGATGTGCTGCACCTGCGTATGCGCGTGCGCTACACGGACTTTGTGCGCGGCAAAGGCACTGTCACTATCAGGGATGTTGACGATGAAGAGAAGCCTGAGACCAAGCCCAGGCCAGCGCCTCAGCCGCCACCGAAAAAACCGTAATGGCGTGGAACGGGAGTTGAGGGAGAGGGGTTTTAGTCCGAAAGCTGTTAGCCGGCCATGAAGTCTGAGCTAATCCCCTGTCTCTCTTCCTAAACTCTCGGGTTCCTGACTCCTGTCTTCCAGTTCTTGAGCAATCAGCGAGCGCACTCGCTCAGTCAAGCGCCTGACATCCTCGTCCGTTGATAGTCCTCTAGTCTCAACCGGCTCAAGCACGACCATCTCGATAGTGCCGGGCCTGGCCTGGCCCGTTCCCTTGCCCATCAGCAGGTCTGTCCTTTTAATCGCCACAGGGACGATGGGAACGCCCGTCTCGACGGCCATGTAAAAGCCGCCTTTCTTAAAAGGCAAAAGCTGGCCGGGGCGTGCGCGCGTGCCTTCCGCGAAAACACCGAAGGAGACTCCGGCGCGTATACGCTCCATCGCGGCGCGCGTTGTTTGCAGAGCGCGCTCAAGGTTAGAGCGGTCAATCGCCATGATGTTGACGAAACCCATCCCGACGCCGAGCACGGGGACTTTCAACAACTCCTTTTTCGCCAACAGACCTATCCGCCGCCCCAGATAACAGAAGACCGTGGCCGTATCGAGATACGACCTGTGATTACAGATAAAGACATAAGTCTGCTGCTGGTCCAGTCGTTCAAGCCCGCGCACGCGCACCTTCATCCCGCTGAGGCGCAGCCACTGGCGACCGCCAAACTGTCCCCAGGGGTAGACCCATTCGTGACGGCCCGCGATCCATGAGACAAGCAGGATGGGCGGGCCGAGTATGAGCAACAGCATCGCGGCGACAAATAAAGACCACCAGTAGAGTAAGCGCCCCTTGAGACGCGGGCGCTTTGTTGTGCTAGACTCATTGGCACGCGGCTCTGCAATCGCGCTACTATAATCATTCAATTCAGGTGAAGGATTACCGGAATGCCTCGTCATCGGTTTGCGCTCGCTCTCTTCCTCTTAGCTCTCATTCTCTTTCACGCACCATCTTCTTCAAACGCGCGCGCACAGGATAACATTTCCGCCGCCGCCAACGCTTCTCTTCCCAGCCCGCGCGCCGTGCTCGGATTTACGCCCGGCGACGACCGCACGATTGCAGATTGGCGACAGATAACAGACTACTTCACACGCCTGGACCGCGCCTCCGCGAGCGTCAGCGTCCGCACACTCGGTCAGACGACCCTCAGCCGTCCCTTCATCGTCGCCTTTATCAGCGCGCCCGAGAACATACGCAATCTGGACCACTACAGGGAGATTCAGCGCAGGCTGGCAGACCCTCGCACCATCAGTAGCGAGGCCGAGCGAGAGAGGCTGCTGGCCGAAGGCAAGACGGTCGTCGCCATCTCCTGCTCGATTCATTCGAGCGAGATTGTCGCCTCGCAGATGTCCATGCAGTTGGCCTACGAGTTGGCCTCTGCGCGCGACGCGGAGACGCGCGAGATTCTACAGAACACGATTCTGATGCTGATTCCCTCGGCCAATCCTGACGGCGTAGACATCATCGCCGATTGGTATCGCAAGACGCTCGGCACGCCCTATGAAGGCAAAGAGCCGCCGGAACTTTATCATCATTATGCGGGCCACGATGACAACCGCGACTGGTTTATGCTCAACCTGGCGGAGACGAAATTGGTCACGCGGCTTTTCTGGCAGGAGTGGTTTCCGCAGATCGTCTACGACGTGCATCAACAGGGCGCGACCGGCTCGCGTTTCTTCATCCCGCCTTTTTACGACCCGCCGAATCCGAACATCGCGCCGCTCTTGCTCAGACAGGTCGGACTCATCGGCCACAAGATGGCTGCGGACCTGGCGAGCGCGGGCCAGCAGGGCGTGATTACCAACGCGCTCTACGATACATGGTGGCACGGCGGCTTTCGCACAGCGCCCTACTTTCACAACTCTATAGGTATCCTCTCCGAAGCCGCGAGCGCCCGCCTGATGTCTCCCATCAATGTCACGCGCGAGCAACTGGCGCGTGCCACGACGCGCGGGATGAGGTCGGCGCTCGAAGCGACGACACAATTTCCAGACCCCTGGCCCGGCGGCACCTGGCGACCGCGCGACATCATGCGGATGGAGATGATCGCCGCGCGCTCGCTGCTTTCGCTGGCCGCGAAGTATCGTTTGAGCTACCTGCGCGACTTTTACGAGCTTGGCAGGCAGGCTGTCAACGCAAAGCCCGCGGTGGACCAGCCCATGGCTTATCTGATTCCCGCCGGACAGGGCCGTGATGAGAATCTCTCGAAGATGATTGGCGCGCTGGTCGAGCAGGGCGTGGAAGTTTACAGGCTGGACCGGGAGCTTCACGTAGAGGCTGGCCCACAGGTCTTGACGCGCGCCACGACTTCCGCCGGATACAAAGACGGCCAGAGACAATCAATCAGCACGAAGCTCATCTTGATGGCGGCGACGGCGCAGGAAGCTCCTGCCGGCAGCTACCTGATTCTTCTCAACCAGCCCTACGCTTCTAATGTGATAACGCTCTTTGAGCCGCAAAACTACCCGGATCGGCTCGCGCCGAACGGCGAGGCCGAGCGGCCATACGATGTCGCTGGCTGGACCTTGCCAATGCAGATGGGCATAGAGACGCTCGCCGTCAAGAGTATCAGGGAGACTGCCGGGCTTGAGAGACGATTGACGCTCGTGCGCGGCGAGATGGAAGTGCGGCGCGATCTGGGTCTGCCCGCTCAAGCGGGCGCGGCCTCGCCCATTCCAAATCCCATCAAGCATCCTGTCAGGCTCGCTCTCTATCAGACTTCCATCAGCGGCGGCAACATGGACGAAGGCTGGACCAGATATATCTTCGACACCTTTCATGTGCCTTACACTTCGCTCGCGGATAAAGAGGTGCGGCGCGGCAGCCTGCGTGCGAGCTTCGATGTCATCATCCTGCCTTCGCAGCGCGCGAAAGATATAGCGGAGGGCAACGCCGCGGGGAGTTATCCGCCGGAATTCACCGGCGGGATGACCGAAGCGGGCGTCGAAAACCTGCGCCGATTTGTTATGGAGGGAGGCACGCTCATCTGCTTTGATGCCAGCACGGACCTCGCCATCAAGCGTTTCAACCTGCCGCTGCGTAATGTGCTCGAAGGCGTCAAGTCTTCAGAGTTCTACTGTCCGGGTTCCGTCCTGCGTCTCGAAGTGGACCAGACGCACACGCTGGCCCGTGGCTTGCCCGGACAGGTGGACGCGTACTTCGTTAACAGCTCGGCCTTTGAAGCCACAGACCGAGAGCGCGTGCGCATCATCGCGCGCTACAGTGAAACGAATCTGCTGCGCTCCGGCTGGCTGCTCGGCGAAGACCGCATCAGGGGCAAGGCGGCGCTCGCGGAGGTCACAATGGGGCAGGGCCGCGTTATCCTCTTCGGCTTTCGCCCGCAGCATCGCGCGCAGACATGGGGCACGTTCCCCTTCGTCTTTAACGCCATCATGTCGGGCGCGGCTTAAAAGATTTTTCGGAGGGCCTCTCGATGATTTCTCACCGTTCGTTTCAGGAACACAAGGCGACACGCGCCTCTGCCGGCCTGGCCTCTCTTTTCTTGATTCTTTTGAGCCTGCTCCTGACGGTGCCGCGCGTCTTCGCACAGCAAACACCATCAACCTTGCAGCTCGGCAAGATAGAGTTTATAGGCTTGCAGCGTCACACGCAGGAGGAAGCACGCGAGGCGAGCGGTTTGCAGCTCGGACAGCCGATAGACGTGACAGCGATAGACGCTGCGGGCGAGCGTCTGTTGAGCACGGGTCTCTACAAGAACCTGAGCTATAAGCTTCACACCTCGAAGGGGCAGGCCGAAGTCGTCTTTATGCTTGAAGAGGTGCGCGGCGGCGCGCCCGTGGTCTTTGACAATTTCGTCTGGTTTACGGATGAAGAGCTGGCCGAAGCCATCAGGCGCGAGGTGCCTTCGTTTGACGGGACAGCACCGGAATCCGGCAATCTTACTGAGACCATCGCGCGCGTCCTACAGCGACTGCTCCAATCACGCTCGATTGCGGGACAGGTCGAATACACCTCTTCGGCAGATATGGCTGGCCGCAATCCGGAGCATATCTTTAGCGTCAAGGGAATCAGGCTGCCCATCTGCGAGCTACATTTTCCGGGCGCATCGAACGTGCCTGAAAGCGAGCTTATTAAAAACTCCGCCAAGCTCTTCAAGGAAGACTACTCGCGGCAATTCGTCGCCTCCTTCCTGCAAGAAAATTTGATTCCTCTTTATCGAGAGCGTGGGCACCTGCGCGCAGGCTTCGTCCCCGCGCAGGCCAGGATGGGCGAAGCCGAATGCAAAGATGGCGTGGCCCTCACCATGCTGGTTGACGAAGGACCCATCTATGTCTGGGAGAAGGCCGAGTGGACCGGTAACAGCGCGCTCGCCGTACAGGAGCTTGAAGAGGCGCTCGGGATGAGAGCTTCCGAGCGCGCCAACGGTCTCAAGATTGACAGGGGTGTAGAGGCTATCCATAAGGCTTATGCGCGGCGCGGTTATCTCGGCTTGAAGCTCTCGGCCCAGCCGGAGTTTGATGACGGTAATCGTCGCGTCAAGTATCTTTTCAATGTCACGGAAGGACCGCAGTATCGCATGGGGACGCTCTTGCTGACGGGCCTTAATGAAGCAGACGCCGCACGCCTCAAGAGCAAATGGAAGCTCCAGCCGGGCGATGTCTTTGACGATTCATACTTGAAAGAGTTTATCAATAAAGTCATCGCAGAGGGCCGCGCGCTCAGCACCCTGCCAAAAGGGATGAAGACGGCCATCAAGCCGGACCGGCGAAAGTTGACTGTTGACGTGGAAATCAACTTTAAGTAGCTGATTTTTTATCCGGCGGCAGATGCGATTGTTCCGGCTAGGCTTCGCGTTTAACTGTAGTCTCGGTTATACTGCCTGTGCTCGCCCTGCCCAGTTCTATTCATTTCGGCGTGGCGCACGGGTTTCAGGCCGAAAGTTAGATTACGAGAACAGCACAGGCAATAGTTTTCAACCAGTGCGCCCCGACAGGCGAGCGCGGATTATCAGGACCGTTCCGGAAAGCGGAACGATTCGCTTGTTAACTTTCAAGCCAGAAGCCATTTCGACGCGAGGCCGCTCAAGAGAGAGAGAGCGGCGACTTTCGGAAAGTTTGCACGCGCTCGGAATCGTTGATGGCAAGATTAAAGCCTGAAGAAGCGGTCCCGCGCAGGTTTTCGAGCGCCCAGAATTTTTAGCTTTGTGCGCTCCCTGCCGTGAGCTGGACCAGCTCAAACGAGTATGCTTCGGCGGGTTTGAACGGTGATCTTCGTTGAGTAAGCCGGTAACGTCTGGCGCTCAGGGTGCTCGGTCTTCCCTGTTTGCGCTCCTCTCATTCAAGCTTCAAGTGAAAGCCTCGCGGCCCTGGCCGGAAGGCCCTCCTTGTCGGCTGGCTGGTGCAGCCCGCCATTCTCAAACACAAAATTTCTGCGCGAGCGTCGGTCTCGCACAACTCACAGGGCGCGAGGGCTTCGCCTTCCGGCTCGCAGGCTGCGCGCCTCAAACACTTTTTAAATTAGATCAGATGACCCTGACTCCATCCGGCGCACAGGACGCGCGAGATGCTGCCCTTCATTGTAAAGGCAGCAGCGCCGTAGGCCCGCGCCATTTATCTGGACCAGCCGCGTTGTCTCAGGAGAGATTTTCAGGAACATGCCAAAAGAATTGATTGTCAGCGTCAACGGACGCGAAAAGAAGATCGCCATTATCGAAGATGAAAGAGTCACGGAATTCTACATCGAGCGTGGCGAAGAGCACGAAGGCATCGTCGGTAATATTTACAAGGGGCGCGTGATGCGCGTCCTGCCCGGCATGCAGTCGGCCTTTGTTGACATCGGCCTCGAACGCGACGCTTTCCTTTACGTCTCAGACTTCTTCGACGAAGAGGAAGAGTTTGAGCGCATCGTCATGGACAAGTCGAAAAAGGGCGATGTCGAAGCGGCCCAGCGAGCCGCGCAGGAACGCATCGAACAGACACGGCTCGAACGCGAGCGCAGCATTGAAGCCGCGCAGGAAAGAGCAGAGCCTTTGAGCGCCCATGTCGAAGGGTCAGACATTTCAGCCGACGCCGAAGAAGAAGAGGAGGAAGCCGCGCCTGAGATGCTGGCGGATGACTCCGCCGAGACGGAGACTGCCGGCGCTCAACTGGTCCAGGGCGGCTCGGAGGCTGCGCAGGCGAGCGAGACGGCGGAGATGGGCGGCAGCCGCAGGCGCGGGCGGCGCGGGCGTAAGCGCGGCAAGTCCGCTGAAACACAGTCGGCGACGGAAGAGGGGGCGGGTCAATCCTCGTCCGCTCTTGAAGCCTACGGGTTTGAGCAGGGGAACGAAGAGATTGATGAGTTCGAGACGCCCTTCATCGTCGCGGATTCGTCTTTCGAGCGCGTTGTGGATGATGAGTCGGCTGCCGAGAATGGCGAGATGTTCAAGGATGCCAGAGTTCAGGAGCGCATCTTTGATCAGATACACGCCGTCGAGTTCGACATGGAAGATGTTCCGACGACGGAAGTCGGCTCTCTATTGTCACACGGCATAGGTGAGAGCGCAGGGTTCGAGCGTGTGGACGATAGCGACCTCGCGCCCGGCACTACTGCGGAGACCGAGACCGGCTCTGTGCAGCAGACGGTCGCCGCGCATGTTGATGCTTTCGTTGATGAGGTCGCGCAGGAGGCTGCGAGCGTGCCTTCATTCGAGCGTGTCAGTGATGAGGAGGGCGCAACGGATGTCGGCGTAGCTTCATCCCCATCTTCCGGCAAACGCGGCAAGCGCGCTGCTGCTCCCGCTCGCCGCAGCACGAAGAAGCAGACGGAAGCCACACCTGAAGCTGCGACCAAAGCGACTACCAAAGGGGCGCAGGAAGAAGAGATGGCTCAGCCTGCACGCGCCGCGCGCAAGAAGGCTGCCGCCAAAAGCTCTACGAAAAAATCTCCGGCCAGGGGCAAGACCTCTGCCAAGAAGGGAGGCACGCGGCGCACCGCGAAAACGTCCGGCGAGGGCGCAGCGACTGCCGCGGCATCCGGCGAAGAGGCTTTCGAGGATGCGGAGGCCAGCCTGACAACGGGACGCTCGCGCGCGGAGTTTGCCACACGTCGCGGCGGGCGTAGACGCAAGCGCGTCAAGCGTGAAGGCAACGGCGAAGAGACACGCGTCAACGGCAAAGACAGCGAGGCCGTAGAGGTTCAGGAGGTCGAAGAGGAGATTGTCAAAGCTGCTCCTCCTGCTCCTCAGCGAGAGCAACCCAGACGCAACGAGCGCAATGACCGCAACGAACGTAGCGAGCGCAACGGTCGCGGCGGCGGTCGTGACGGGCGTGATGGACGCGACGGGCGCGACGGACGCCGCCACGAGCGCAAGCAGCCGACCATCACGGACCTGCTGCGCGAGGGCCAGGAGATTCTGGTCCAGATTGCCAAAGAACCCATCGCCAAGAAGGGCGCGCGCATCACTTCACACATCGCCCTGCCGGGCCGCTTTCTGGTTTATATGCCAACGGTCGAGCACGTCGGAGTTTCGCGCAAGATCGAATCCGACGCGGAACGCGTGCGGCTGCGCAAGCTGATTCAGGCCATCCGTGCCGAAGAGGACGTGCCATCGGGCGGCTTCATCGTGCGCACAGCCGGAGTCGGCATCAGCGAAGAAGACCTGCGCGAAGACGCGCGCTATCTGGTCCGTACATGGCTCGACATACGTCGCACGGCTGAAAAAGCCAAAGCGCCTTCGATGGCTCACCGCGACCTGGACCTCGTTCAGCGCATCCTGCGCGACCAGCTCTCGGATGATTTCACAGCCATCCGCGTGGACTCGGAAGATGAATACGAGCGCATAGTGGAGTTTATCAACCGCATCCAGCCGCGCATGGTCAAGCGCGTTAAGCTCTACACACGCGACGAGCCGATTCTGGAAGCCTTTGCCGTGCAGGGTGAGATAGACAAGGCCATCAAGCCGCGCGTCTGGCTCAAATCCGGCGGCTATCTCGTCATCAACCAGACGGAAGCCCTCGTCGCTATAGATGTCAACACGGGCAAGTTTGTCGGGCGCGGCGGGAGTCGTCTGGAAGACACCATCACGAAGACCAACATGGAAGCGGTGGACGAGATTGTCAGACAGATACGCCTGCGCGACCTGGGCGGCATCATCGTTCTGGACCTCATAGACATGGAAGACCGGCGCAATCGCAACCGCGTCATGCAGGCTTTGCAGGAAGCCCTCCAGCATGACAAGTCGCCGACCAAGGTTCTCTCGTTTAACGACTTCGGCCTCGTCATCATGACCCGCAAGCGCGTCAAGCAATCGCTCGAACGCACGCTCTGCTCGCCCTGTCCTTACTGCACGGGCGCGGGTCTGGTCAAATCGCCGACGACCATCTGCTACGAGATTTTAGAAGAAGCCAGAAGGCTCGCGCGCGCGATGGAGAACGACAACATCAACCAGACGACCTTGCGCGTCAATCCTGAAGTCGCACGCGCCCTGCGCTCTTCCGAGCAGGATGTTTACGCAGAGATAGAAGAATATCTAGGCTCTGTAGACCTCACCAGCGACGATCACATACACCAGGAGCAGTTCGATTTCGCCTTTGTCTAAAAGGCATGTGCGACAAACGCCTCAATAAGTTGGCCCTCATGGACCGCGCAAGATGCCAGGGGAAAGGATGGACCAGAAACGCGGCAGCGCTGGATGAAAGATGACTCTTTCTGATTCCGCGCTCCGCGCTCATCCTTTCCTCTCATCTCTTTTCATTATGCAAATGAGCAAAGCCGGGAAAATCTGGAAGACGCTCTTGGCCGGAAGCGCCGGGATGGCCGCGCTGGCCGTCGTTAATGCGACCATCAGGCGCAACGCCGCAGAGCCGGACGAATCCGCGCTCGGCGGCGAGCCGAGGGCTTTTCATTGGAAGCACGGGCGCATCTTTTACAAGACGGCTGGACCAGAGCATGCAGCTCCCAGGCTCATCTTTGTGCATGGCATCGGCGCGGGCGCTTCGAGCTTTATGTGGAGAAAAAACTTCGACGCGCTCGCCACAGACTTTCGCGTTTACGCGCTGGACCTGCTCGGCTTCGGCCTCTCGGACAAGCCGCCTCACGCGCCCTACTCCGCAGACCTCTACAGAGAACTGCTCGCAGACTTCATACGCGAAATAGCAGGCACGCAGGCGCATCTCATAGCCCACTCGCTCGCGGCAGCCTACGGCGTGCGCCTCGCAGCCGAACAACCCGAGCTGCTGCGCTCGCTCACGCTCATCGCGCCGACCGGCACTGACAGCCTGAGCGCGCGTCCCGGCATGACCGGCGCGGCCTTCTACGGTCTCTTGCAATCGCCCGTCCTCGGCACCTCCTTTTACAACGTCATGACCAGCGAGCGCAGCATCAGCGACTACGCGCGCAAGGAGCTTTACTTCGACCGACAGCGAGCCACCGCGCGCATGATCGCCAACTATTACGCCACCAGCCACCTGCCCGGCGCGCAACATGCCATCGCAGCCTTTGTCTCTGGCTTTCTTAACATTGACATCAACTCAGCCTTCGCGCGTCTTTCGCAGCCCGTCACGCTCGTCTGGGGCAAACAGGACCAGACCACTCCACTCGAACAGGCCGCCGCACTCCTCAGCATCAACCCGCGCGCCTCGCTCCAAATCTTCGACCGCTGCCGCATGATGCCGCAGGAAGAGCACCCCGAAAAATTCAACGCCCTGATTCAACGCACGCTCAGAGCTTTATCCGTCGCCGCCTAGACAATCCTGATAAATCAAAATAGCCACCGCAGGCACGGAGACACAGAGCGCACGACAGAGAATAAGTAAGAAAGATGAGTTGTAAACTCATCTCACATTCTGATTTATCTTCTCTCTCTGTGTCTGCGGTGGCTGATTCTGAAATCTGTTCTTAATTTATGGACCAAAGCTGGAAGCTGCGTCCGTGCGGGCTATCAGTAGGATGGTGTGATGAGAGACGAGTTATCCGAGACCTCTTCTTCGACGGGCATTTGAGCCGCCCTCGCTTCCCTGCGATATTTCCTCAGAACAACCAGGATGGGCAGTAGTATCATCGCAAAATAGTTGAGCATATAAGCCTGCTTGAAGAAGGTCAGGGAGAGCAACTCGCTGCAAGAGATGAGGACCACCAGACGCCTGAGCCAGTGTCTCTCTTCCAGGAGCAGTGCCAGCGGCAGGAGCATCGCCAGATACCAGGCGTTGAGCTTGGAAGTCGCCACGCAGAGAAGGACAAACATGATGAGCGTCGAGCGTTCAATCAGTAATTGCTTCGAGTGTTTCCTGGCAAAGCTGTAGAACTGGAAGAGTAGAAAGATGAGAAAGCCGAATCTGAGTGTGATTTTAATCGTCGTGTTCGCCGCTTCGTGAAAGGGTGCGAGCGGCGGCAGTAGCCTGCTGATATTTTCAAAGATGTGTATCAGGAAAGAGTGTAGAGAGTTGTCAATCAGGCTGGCGTTGAATCTAATATCTTCGAGCCTGAACATTCTCCAATCCTGTATGTAAGGCGCGCTGACGGCAAAGAGTATGAGCGCGCCGACCAGACAGCTCAGGGCGGTGGTTTTCCATCCCTTATGTTTGAGGACCAGTATGAGCGCCAACGGAATCAGTAGTGCTGGACCATATTTCAAGAGAGTCGCCGCGACCAGCACAGGGATTATCCAGAACCAAGCGCCGACGATTGCCAGATACATGCCGAGGACCATCAGGCAGCCGGTCAGAATATCGTTGTGGCCGTTGGCTATGTGATGCATCAGAATCAACGGATTCCAGAGAAACAGGTAGAGCGCGACAATCGGTCTGCGCTGGCCCAGACGCTTTGCGCCGAACCAGACCAGGCAGGCCGTCACGCCGTAGGCCAGCACATTGATGCCTTTAAAGAGAAAGAGCGTCAGCCACCAGTTGCCGCGACCTATCCAGACGAGAAAGCGTGCGATTAATGTGAAGAGAAAGCCGTAAGGGTTGGGATTATAAATCCAGTGGTCGCGCAGCATGGGGTCCTGTTCCCATTGCTGTATATCGCTCAAGACGTGGACGTAAGGATTCTGACCGTAATGAACCTGCTGCCAGCCTCTATTGATGTAACCGAAAACAT
>DASWMI010000190.1:0-10258 GCA_036399835.1 Pyrinomonadaceae bacterium
CGAACATTTCTCCCGGTTGAAGATTAACAAGCTGCGTGGATGGAACACGGCTATCAGAACAACCTATCCACAGGTATTCGGGTGATTGCTGATGTGATAACTCCTGGAAGAAGGTTGGGTCCTGGTCCTTAATCTGCGCGGCCCACGCTCGATTCTTCTCCAGGAGATGTTTCAAGTCACTCATAGAGGCAGTTTGCCACAACTAAGAATGGACACCTAACGCCCAAATAAACGGGAGCTGACAGGTTTTGCTTTGGGTTAATACTCACTTCCGGCTGGCAGGCAGAACATATCGTTCGGTCACATTAAATTTACTAAAGATGTTTGGGTCACGCCGCTTCAGATTCCCGCCCTCCCAGACCACATCCGGCTCGTTCTCAAAACACACTCTTTCAATAAAGTACGGGACAGTGTCAAAGCTCTTTGTAGCTCCGCCCAGGGCAAGGATACGTTGGAAGATCGGGTATTTCTCTTTCGTCAGCGCCAGCTCCAGGATTTCGCCGGGCTGAATCGCAGGTGGTGAGGATACTCTTCTCGACTGACCGCGCGAGAAATCAACTCCATAGTTAAGACTATAAACGACAAAACCTTTCGGTTGTGGAAATCGCAGCCCGAGGTCTACATACGCGATTGGCTTGTCAGAAATATTCTTCAAGGTGAAGGAAAGCCCCTTTAACCAATCGTCATCTCCCTGAATCTTCTCGCCCGGCTGAATAGCTTTGCCATTCAATTTGATGTAGACAATCTCGACCGGCATCTGGATAGTTGTGAAATCAAAGGCGGGCATTAACTCCCTGTCCCTCACTTCCTGCGCCAGGGCCGATCCCGAAACCAATATCAGCATCAAGAACATCACCACACGACGGGTGAAATTTCGCAGAATATATGTCATGGCTTGAAGCATCTCCTCGAATGGTAAATTCTGCACCTCAATCTTTCACGTTCGCACGATACTATTGTTGCAAAATCTAACGCCCGAATTAATCCAAGCCGAACGCAGGAATTGAGCCGCTCCAGATGCGACGCGGAGACAGGCAAGTTCATGATGAAAAGCACGCTAACTTGCACTCAGCCCGCATCACTTGCCGGGCGGCTCATGCCATGCGACAACTTACATCACAGATTTACGGGCACGGCGTAGTTACGCATCGAGGGTCACCCGATCTTTCATCATCGCCATTGGCGACAAGAGCGGCGACGATGCCTACGGCTGCCGCAATGGCTACTCCGATGCCGATCTTCGCGCCCGTCGAAAGATTGTTACCCTTGATCCCTTTTACTTCAGGATAAGCAATCGGAGCGGTAGCGCCCGTTTTAGCATCCTTGACGACAAAATGGTCTTCTGCGATTTCTGTGATGTAGCCGTCATACCTGGTTTTGTCGTAGAGCAAGACGCGCACGCGTGACGAAGTGCCCGTGCCCAGGCTGGAGACCCCTGCCTTGACCTGCGAGACAAGCATAGCTTTCTTCGCTTTTTCTTTCGGTGTTTCAGAGGCCAACGGCGCATAACTGATGGCGTGAAGCATCAGCATGCTCAACGCTATGGATAAGTATTTCTTCATCGAGGCTTCTCCTTTCTGGTCCAATTATATCCGATATTCGAGACGCCCAAAGCCCTAATTAACCAGAGTCGGGCTTAAACTTTACACCACCTAAACTGCGCCTGACTATCGGAAGCGTCTCACGCCGGAATCAACCGGCGAGCTATCAACCGAAAAGATTGAGAGACTTGCTCATTAAGAGTCCGGTCCAATGAATTGTTAGATGGCGTCCGTAGATGAAAGTCATGAGAGCCTTTGAGCCATCGCCTCTGCGGCCTCCTTTGATGAGACAACGGGCACAATCTCGAAATCTATCAAATCCTTCCAGTGAGCCGTCCACTGCTCGAATAAGCGTGGGTCATCGCACTCCATTAATTGATAGCAGCATTCAAAGTTAGTCGCCGTCCAGCTTTCAATGTACTTCAATCCTTCAGGCATCATCCGTCCCTGTTCTCGGAATCTTCTGTATACGGGCGCGGCTTGATGATCCTTGAAATGCTCAATTACCATGTACAGCATCTCTTCTCCTTGAAAGCAGATCGGCGGTTTTTACGGTTCACGAGCACTTTTAATGACAGCAAATTGTGTCAGGCATCCTGATTCTTTTTTAGAGCGCGTTCAAGAAGGCCACCAGGTCGGCCCTTTCCTCATCCTTGAAAATGAAGCCAAAGTGGTTCTCGTAGTGGCGCACTACGTCCTCCAGCGTCGCGGCGATACCGTTGTGGAAGTAGGGGGCGCGCGCGGCCAACGCTCGCAGCGTCGGCGTCTTGAAGCGGCCAAGGTCATCCCAGAGACCTGTGATATTACCCAGCCCCGCGTCGGTCAGCTTGAGGACCTCGCCCGTCCGTTTGTTGCGGAAGGTGTAGAGTGGCAGGTCAGGTGTGCGCGCCTCTGCGGACGCGGTGCGGATGTCGAACAGCGTGTTGTCAATGTTAGTGCCATTGTTTGCAGAGTTGTGGCAGACGATGCAACTCTTATGGCTGACGTTGATGCTGTTGAAGACCTCCTGACCACGCGCGATCTGAGCGCGCTTTGGGTTCGCGTCGTTGGTCCAGGCATCGAAGAGATCGAACCCTCCTTCAACCTTTGTCATGGTTGATAACGCTTGAGGGCCGCCGCGCGCACCGTCGGAGTCTAGACGCCCGACGCCCGGCACCGTGAGCTGCGCGGTCAAGAGCGAGCTTTCAAAGTCAACGATGTCGTTGATGACCTCAGGAGGAGCTGGCGGTCCCTGAAGGGCGCCTGTCAAGAGGCGGTTGGTCAGGTTAATCAGCGCGGCGCGCTGGCCTTTGCCGACGTTGGAGCCAGCGTCCCAGTTGACGGTTGCGCTCCCAAGGGCGAAGTTGATTGTCGGCATGGACCGCCGCCAGTGCACTAGCTGGTTGACGCTGGCGAAACCGTGCGGGTCGTCCACGGCGATCAGCTCCCACTCGGAGTTGGGCCGGGGAGCGCCGCCCCTGCGGAACACGCCGCGGCTCAAGAGCATGCTGTAGGCTGCGCGGCGCGCCTCCTTGGTGGAGATGTCCATGCTCGGGTTGTCGGCGTCCAGTGGGTTGAAGACTGGGTGTCTGCCGCCCGTTTCGTCGAACAGGCGTTGCAGCGTGCCGGGGGTGATGCTCCAGGCCGCCTCAGGGATGTGGCAGGTCGCGCAACTCTGGCCGTTTGTGCCATGTACCTGGAAGTACTTGCCTGTGAGATTGACGGACGATCCCTGAGTGCTGACCGTCGCCGCCTCTCCGCCAGGGTTTCGCATCAGGTGGTTATTGGGAATACTGCCCTGATACTTCGAGCTGGTTGGCGCGACCGACTTGGAGCGTAGATAGTACGCAGCCCCCCACGCTAAACCAAGTAGCGCCACCACTGCGCCCGCCGCCCCTATCCGAAGGCCCAGACTCCACGAACTAAATCCCTTCATCGAAATGTCCCCATGTTCTCCCGCGGCACGGAGTTGGTCAACCTCCCCTGCCGCCATCGCCACTGTGTAAAATATCGCCCAGCTTCCATCATCATAATTGCGAGAGAACCCTTTCTGCCCGTTGTCATGCAACTTGTTGATGCGGTTCTAACCCTGGAATTAACCTGCCGCCCGACGATACTACACAAGCCACCTCGCAGGCGGCAAGGTTGATAAAAGGCAAGCTCAGGACGGTCGGGTTGAACGCGTTGTCAGGCTGTGCCTCACGATTAAAACCTTCGACGAGGCGGTGGGAATACGCGACTAGATGGGCGCGGGGTGATGAATCAGCTAACGCTGCCGGAATCTTGTAGTGCTCAGCGTACCTTCGGGTAAAAACTTACAGAGGAATACCCGGCCCCAAGACACCGATAAATGTCAGGCCGGTGAGCGCGCCGGCCACAATCCACCCGACACTTCGAGGGAGCATGAAAGGATGCTCGACTGACGTCGGCGCTTCAGGAATCGAGAGCGGTAGCAGTAAGAGCCACACCGTCAGACCGAAAGTGCCGCCCGCCGCCTCCTTTTGCGCCAGTTTAAACTCAAGCTGGCTAAACAAGCCTGACGTAACTGTAATGACCCCTCCGGCGATGTAAGCAGGCGCGACCAGTTCCCACGCGATTGATCTCGCGGCACGCCCGCCAAAGCCAATGAGCCTGCCTAACTCGGCGCGACAGAGCCGGAAAGAGAACCAGCAGATTGCCCCGCCCACTAACACAAGGGCGACCCTCCAAAACATTTGTCCAGGGAGATCACGAATAAGAATGTACGAATCCCCGAACTTGATGATCGGAGCTGCTGTCATGTAGGTGGAAGGGAGGAAGAGGTTCACAGACATAGAGAGCCAGAGGAAGTAGCGAAGCGTAGGAGTCGTTCGTAAGGTGCGCAGTAGCCCTAGACAGACAAGACCAATGGTCCAGTTCGCCGCGCTGCCAGAGATAACGATGATGTTGTACTTCCACGTAGGAGGCTGTGTGATGAGTGGAATGTTGGTGCTGGAGATTAATTGGCATTTAGTGCCTAAAAGGGCCGCCATGCCACAGTGCCCGACAATTTCGTGGCAGATGTTCATGCCCGCGTAAGCTATCACCGCAATCGCAATCACAGTCAAGCGGTCGGATAAGACTGTTCTCTGCATACAGGGCCTTTAAGTCCGGCTGGCTGCGCTACCAATGCTGAATCCGTCAAAGGCAGCTTTGATATAGAGGACTGAAATCGGTCAACTCTCAAATTCGCTGCGTCTAACGCTGGAATTATCGGGCGCGGAAGAAAGCATTCGATTTTCATTGCAGCAATCATGAAAGTCATCCAATCCGCGCTCCGGTTCAATGAGTTGTGAGGCTGCCGACTCAGTGACAAATAACTATTCGCCAGCTCATCCTTCAGCGGTTGTCGGGTCAATGACTGACTTTACCTCAGAGATGCGATTCGCCGGAAAGCCCCCTTGTTTGGCGTGCTCCCGCACCATCTCCTCATTCGCCGCAATATACACGCAATACACCTTATCATCGGTCACGTAGCTCTGTACCCACTGAATCTGCGGACCCAAATTGTTGAGCACTCCACAAGATTTCCGGGAGATGGCTTCTAATTCTTGCTCGGACAATTTACCGGCGTCAGGAATTTCCCGCTCGATGATGTATTTAGGCATGATGATGATCCTTTCAATTTAGAGATAAAAAACAGATAGCTTCTATGCTAAATCATCGGTTTAGTCAATAGCTTCAAGCCGGCAGCCTGACACCCGCATCAACCCATCGCGCGCACAACGCACCAATCATCCAAGCCTCGCGGATGAAAGCCCTGCTATTCGCGCTCCGGTTCAATGAGTTGTTAGAGGGCATCGGGTTAAGAGTAAGTATCTTGTGCCTTAACCAGGTATGCGATTTCAGTGCCGGGAGAGTTTAACTCTGCTTCCATTAGAGCAATCGGCCCGGGGTTTTAAAGCTTTAGCTGCTTTATAACCCCGGGCCATGCAATGTGCCTTGCCTTCTACAGTCGCGGCACTAACTTTATGGATGGGTCACACCGGCGAAGGTCACCAGGTCGGCCACCGTGAAGTCTCCAGGCGTGGTCGAGGGTAGCATAGGGGTGAATCCACCGGAAGCGTTTAAGTAAGAGGACGCGTCGCGCTTGAGCATACGGACGAACGTCTCCGCTACTATCCTGCCGCCGACCGGGCCTAACTGGTTGCCGCCCCCGAGGACCGCGGCCTCGCGAAGCACGTAATACCACAAGGGCGTCTTGTTCAAAAGCAAACCACCGCTGGAGTTCAGCACGGCCACTTCGTTCGCCGGCAACCCTGACGTGAGCTGCGCCGCAGTCATAGGCGGGATGCCGAAAGAATTAGCCATCCCCTGTCCACTCGGCAGACCGAGAGCCAAACCCCGCCGGAGGTTCCGCGTCGCCAGAATCGCCATCATTCCCGCAAACCCTGGCAGCGACTCAAGACCGCTGGCTATTAAGCTGTCGATCCTTCGTGCCTTATTGTGAACCGGCACCGACCCGCCCGTGTCGAAGAACGCGTTGAAGTCTACTACCCAGTTGGAGAACACCGGCAGCCGCGGGTTGCGGTTGAACTCGAACACCTGTCCCAGCGTGGCGTTCGGGAAGTTGTGATTGACCCAGTACCTGTCGCGAATCATGCTGTGACCAAACCTGTAGGCAGCGACGGCGAATTCGACGGGCATACGGAAAGAGCTGCCAACGGGAGCGACGACGCTCGCCATCGCGTTGGTCACAGCGGCAGCGCCGCAGACTCTCTTCAGAAAGTCATTGACCACGGCCCATTGATAGTGGTGCGTCACAATCCGTTTGGCCTCTGCGAAGATGTCGCCCGCGAACGCTGCCGCCAGCAGCAGGTCTACGACGGCGTTGTGGAAGCGCAGCATCGCGTGCTGAAACTGCACGATGATGAGGTTCTCGTCGTTGCGCGGATCACCGATGACGGCAGTGTTCGTCCCCGATATACGCGGGACGTCCCAGTTGGTTTGCGCGACCATGCCTCCGGGCAAGCCTGTGCTGCTGGGGCCGCCCGGTCCGACAGGCGTGTTCGTGCCCACCTGGAGCTTAATCGCGGTGGACGGACCCACGGAAGGAAACACGTAGAGGAATGGGTCTAAGCCGGGTCCGCGCCCGTAGACGGAATCCAGATCGAGTGCTGGGCTGCGCATGTTATTGATCGTGTTCGCGTCCGTGTCGGCATCGAGAGTTGACGAGACATCGAACGTGACATCGTGGTCCACGAACTGACCGAAATAGGTGAAGCCCGCGGGTATCGTAGAGACGCCCGCGTCAGCCGGATTGTGAGACGAGATGTTAGGATCGCGGCCAGCGTCTCCCATCAAATCGCCGAGCTGGCCGAGGAGCGCCTGCATCGCTGCATTGAAAGGCAACTTCGTCGCCGCTCGCGTGGCGGACGACGACATATATCCGAATTTATCTGCGCAGGCGGAAGTCAGCCAGGGAACTGGAAACCAGTAGAGCGGAATCTTGACGCCGTGGAAACGTCTAACCCCAGGCTTCAACGCCGGGACGGATGCCTGAATGTCTTCCGGCAACCTTTCCATCGGGACGGACGCCGACCTGATGCGGTTCACGCTGGCAACCAACTGCTCCAGCGGCACGGTGAGCCTCAAATTGAGTTGGTTCGCGCGCATTCGCAAATCCACCTGCTCGATTTGCTTGGCGTTAACGAAGCCCTTGGGAACCGATGTCTGCTTGAGAAATTCACGCAACTGCTCTGGAATATCGGAGGTTGTTGATGAGGGAGCTTCCACTGCTACGGCAGTGGCGCGCTTGACAGCCTTTTTAGCTGTAGCTTTCTTCTTCTTCGTAGCCATGGTTTTTACCTCTTTGAGGAATTCGTAACTCGGAACTTCTTCGGCAATTTATATGCCGAAGAAATTGATAAAAAATGGGATTAAATATCCTATTTAACGGTGAAATCCGTTTCTCAGACTTAAATATAAGACACCATCGTCTACTATTGTAGACAGTCAGCAAGCAACAATGCATCAACCAGATTGGCAGAGCTATATTATGACAGAGTTCAAAGGCAGCCATCTAACGCCCGAATTAACCCATCGCGCGCATAAAGCATTTAACATTATGGGACCATTCAATGATGAGAGAGATGCTCTCGCGGGGTCGGGTCGAATGACTTGTTGGGCGGCGGATGTAGTGAGATTCACTTTTTCTCATTTACCAGCAGAGTCGTTTTCAGCCAATACTTAAAATCAGTTGCACAACCGATTACTTTGCTCTCCGCGTGAGCATTATCTGCCGGCGGCGTTATCCTGACCACCCATAGATCGAGTGAGCGTGCCTGTGAGCTTATCGGCTGGTCCGAGATAATTTCATATCTACGGTCATCCATTCTAAAGGCTATCTTGTGACCATCCAACTTTCCGATCTTACGGAAATCGTAACCAGCGAATGGCTCTACAGAGGCCACAAACCAACCCGTCTGTGGAAGGTGGAAAGCTACAACCTGCCCGCTCCCACATTTGCCACCCACTTCAATGACGAGCTTGCCATTTTCAGTGACCTTCGTATTTCCCAATTTAAGATAAATTCTCTCTTTGGGAGCAGATTGAGGAACAGCCACAACCGAAGATAGTGTGAGTAGCGTTAAGACCATCAAGAATTTCATATCCCCTCCTATTCATCACAAGTCTACTCCTACAATGACCTAACCGCCTAACGCCCGCCTTAACCGGCGCGCAATCAAGATGGATGATAAAAGACTTGCTGATTGCGAGACAGGTCCAATGACTTGTTAAGGCGCGGCCTCAAAGACGAACGCCATCAAACTACTCGACTCTCGACCAGATGCTTTAATCTGCCAAGCTCCTCACCTATCCCGTTCCGTGACATGATGTGGAAGTAGATGAATCCAGCGACCCATGCTAATAGAGGAATAGGACTCAGAACCCCTTCCGTATGCGAAACCGTTGTGCCGCTCCCGCATGAGCTAAAGCTAAAGGTGAAATACCCGCGCAAGAGACCTCCGCCTTCCTGCACCCCGCTATAATGCATCGGTGGATGATAATGATACCGGTACAAAAAGCCAAACGTTAGACGCGCGACTTTGAGATAACTCTTGACCAGGAAGATGTGCTCGCTCAATTTTCTGACCACTTCGATGCGAGCGATTTCCGGCGCGTAGGAAGGGACTATCTCTGGATTAGAGGCGAGGTCATAGACCTGCTCGACAGGAGCATCAATCTCCAAACGTTCGCAGATTTGATAGCGCCAGATGTTCATCTTGTTCCGTTATCCAGATAGTGTTCTCTCTTCCACAGCACTTTAGCGTCTAAAGCCGGAATTAACCGTCGCCCGCATGAGGCGTTCAACAAGCATCGTAGAAATCAACCATAAAAGAGATGCTATCGGCGCGTCCGGTTGAATGAGCTGTTCGGCGCGGCGTCAGCGCAAAGTGCTTCATGGCATCAGCTTATCATGACAATCCCAAAATGCTCGCTGAGGACTGCCGCATACTCTTCTTGGCTCGTCAAGGTTCGCTCTTGTCGCCCGCCATTCTTAGACGTTGTAATCAAACGCATCTCGCTCAGTGTGATGCGCCCTTCTTCAGTCGCCCGCGAGCAGATGCGAGCACGGGTGAAATGCGACTGCGGAGAAGTCTGGTGGTAGCGGCACATCTCGGCATAGTCGGCATACGTGTAGCTCTGCAAGGTAAAGCGATACTGAGCCTTCCACTCAGCGCCATCATCACGCTGCATGAGAATCAAGTGAGCGTCGTCGGGAAGAATGCAATAAGCGCGTCTGCCCTGCATCTGCTCGCCTCGCTCGTCGAGCAACAACGGTTCAAGGAATGAATCACCAAATCCGACATCTACCAGCCAACGCTGCTCTAACCTGACCATCAGCGTCATGTGGTCGAAATCTGGACCAAAGCCGCCCTCTGCATTCGCCACTTCGGCTGACAGCATGGCAACGTCGAAGCCTAGAGCACGCAATAAAGCGGCAAACAGACCGTTGGCTTCATAGCAGAAACCGCCGCGCCTGCCTTCGACGATTTTGGTAAACAGAGCTTCATCTTCAAGCACAATCGGCTGCCTGGCGTGAATGCTGAGATTTTCAAAAGGCACGGTCAACAGATGCGCGACGTGCAAGTCGCGCAAGGTCTCGGCAGTCGGAGCAAGCGAGCCATGATAGTTAATGCGTTCGAGGTAAGCCTTTATGTTCAAGCAACTGTCTCCTCTCACAATGCAAACTCGTCAGCGCCCAACGCCCGAATTGGCCGGATGCGGAGATAACACAGCGAGCATCAAAGCCTGGTGGATGAAAGCTGCGCTATTCGCGCTCCGCTCGAATGAGTTGTTCGGCTGCCCTGGCGCAGAAACGAGAGAGGCTGACTGTTAGACGCATCTTCGATGATAGATTCAAGCTTCTTTATCACACATCTCCGCCTGCCTTTGCCAAAAGAGCCTTGTCATTTTGCATTTTTTATTTATTCAAGGCATGGCTTGTGAGCAGAGACATCTGCGGCCTTACGCGCTTCTTCGTTGGCCGTCGCGCTTGCAGCGATTTTATCAGTCACGCAGATTTTTTGCGGGGTAATCTTGGCGACTACCAGATAAGACGTGATCTTGCTGGAATCTTCAGGATTCTCGCTCACGTTGAAGCGGACGATGACCGCAATCGGCACTTGTTTACCGTTCTTTGTAGTGATGCGCCATTCGGCTCTCTGACCCACGCTGCTGAATCCGGTGCTGATAACCTGCCAGAGATTAAGTGG
>DASWMI010000191.1:0-7368 GCA_036399835.1 Pyrinomonadaceae bacterium
GTGAGAGGTGACAAGATAAAAGCTCGTTCTTTCTTGTCACCTCTCACCCGTCACCCATCAAGGCTCTTATGTATCGCAAGCCCAGATTTCTTGAAGAGCTGCACGCCATCCGCGAAGAGATGTCGCGTGAGGCTGACTATGATGTGGACCTCTTCGCGGAGATGGTCCGCAGCGGCGTGCGCCCTGCGCATGGTCCGGAGCGAAACGTGCGAGGCTTTAGAAGCCGCGCCGCCGCGCCTGCCGCCGAAATGTCAAAAGAGCTGCCCTCAAGGCAGAGACGCCGCAAACAGGCTGGATGAAAGCGAAGCGATGAGCAATGGATGACGAGCGATGTGTCAATAGCTCTTTTCTCATCATTCATCAATCATCACCTGAGTAGTTATGGAAGAGACTTTCGAGACCATAGGGCTTGAAGTGCCAAGCGAGACGGCCTTTAACTATCTGGCCGAGCGCGCGGGCGATCAGGGCGAGCCGACGCAGCTCAAGCGGCGCGGGGCGACCCTGCATGGCCGCTGCTGGAAACTCGGCGAGGGGCTGGAAGTCTGGACGGTGCTTTACGAATCGGGGACGGGCGACATCTTCTACGCGGATTGCCGTCCGGGTTTCCGCGCGCGTTATGCGCAGCGCATCACGCCCTGGGCGCTCACAGAATACGACGAAGAGGGCGAAGCTGTCGTCCACGGCTATTGCGACGGCACGGAGATGGAAGTTCTTTTTGAGCTACAGAATCTGACGGAGGTTGGACCAGCGGGCTTCCGTTCGTCGGAACTGCACGTCGGCCTCTGCGGGTTGGCCTATCGCGCCCGCGTCTGCGAGCGTGCGAAGGGCGCTCGCTGGGAGCCGCTCGAAAGGGCCGCGCCGACACGCGCCGCGCATGAGAACGATTGGGGTCTGTGCGGGCGCGTGATAGCCTTTAAGCCGCTGCGCAACCCGCTCTCCGGCACCGAGCTGTACTGGATTTACCTGGACCTCGAAAGATTAAAGCTCGAAGTCCTGGTCAACGCGCGCTCGCTGCGCGGCAAGAGGCTCGCGGTGGGCGCGACCGTTTCGGCGGAGGTCTGGCTGCAAGGTCATGTCCTGGACGAACGCGCGCTGCGCTCGCGCTACGAGGGCGTGGACCGCTCACACTCAAAGGCCAGTTTCTGGTCCAGCTTGAAGAGAAGAAACTGAAGAAGAGTCGTGAGTCTGAGAGTCCGAGAGTCTAGGAGTCAGAAGACAAAAGCAAAATCCAAAGCTTTGGGCCTTTGACTCATGACTCTCCGACTCTTCGGACTCTCGGACTTTAAATGAAACGTTTTATTCTTATCGCTTGCGTCCTGCTTATCCTCTCCGGCGTCGGTCTGTATTTCTTCAACCAGTATTGGATTCATCGTTACGATACTCTCATAGAGCAACAGGCGGGCATCTACCGGCTCGACCCGGACCTGGTCTGGTCCTTGATTTACGAGGAGACATATTTCAGCCCGTGGAAGACCGGGGCGGCGGGCGAGATCGGGTTGATGCAGGTCACGCCTGCGGTTGGGCGCGAGTGGGCCGCCGCGACCGGGATGCGCGAGCTTGAGCGAGAGATGGCCCAGAACCCCGCCGCAATCCTTAGCGACCCGCAGCGCAACATACAGATCGGGTGCTGGTATCTGGAAAAGCTCTATGAAGAATACAGGGATATGCCGGGGGTGGAAGCGCGCATGGTGGCAGGCTATAACGCCGGGCCGAGCCGCGCGGCTGATTGGAGCAAGTCTGCGGGCAGAGGGCAGCCGCTGACGGAAAATGAGTTTATCGGGCGGATAGATATTCCCTCGACACGCGCTTACGTGACCAACATTCTCGAACGCTATCGCAGGCTCAAGACGGAGCACGCGAGGGGACGTACAGGACGCGCCAGCGCCTCGCCGGGGGCTGGCCTTTGACCTACCGGCAACTGCTCAAAGAAAACGCGGACTTGCGTCGCCTGTGGCTCGGACAGGTCGTCTCGGAGATTGGCGACTGGCTGAGCAGCGTGGCCGTGCTGGCGCTCGCCATACAGCTTGCGGGAGAGGGCCGTGAAGGATTGGCCGTCGCCATCTATGCCATCGCCAGGCATCTTCCGCTCTTTGTTTTTGGACCACTGGCGGGAGTCCTCGCGGATCGTCTTGACAGGCGGCGCGTGATGATACGCGCGGACCTCCTGCGCGCATTGCTCGCGCTCGGATTTCTGCTCGCCAACCGTTGGGCCTCGCTCAATGCCATCTACCTCATAGGAGCCTCGCTCTTCGCCGTCTCGGCCTTCTTCAACGCCGCCAAGCGAGCCGCGATTCCCAATCTGGTCCGGGGCGCATCCGCTTTGCTCACGGCCAACTCTCTCTCGGCCTCGACCACCGCCGCCACAATCGCTGTCGGCTCTGCGCTCGGCGGGCTGATCGCGACCTTCGCCGGACGCAACACAGTCTTTCTGCTCAACGCGGCGACCTTCATCTTTTCGGCTGAGATGATTCGACGGATTATTAGTCGAACACAGAGACGCGAAGATGTGGAGAAGAAAGGGAAGCAAGCGAGCGCCGCCAGTTTGAGAGGCGAGTCAGGGACGGCGGGGCCGAATGGCAAGCCGGAAGTGGCCGAGTCAGGTTCAACCGTTTCTCCAGGCGTCTCTCGTGCGCCGACGCGTTTGAATATAGGTCTCGTCGTGCGCCGTGCGTTGGACGATTTTCGTGAGGGGCTTCGATACGTGCGCGGGAGTCGAGTGTTGTCGGCTGTCTTCGTAGTGGCTGCCGGATGGGGTCTGGGTAATGGCGTGGCACGCGCTCTGTATAGCGTCTTCGGTGCGCGGCTCGGCCAATCGGCTGTGGCCGGACTGGTCCAGCGCCCGACGGATTTCGGTATCTCCGTACTCTTCGTGGCGATGGGGCTGGGCGGCGTCATCGGCGCTCCGATTGCACGTCGCTTCAACGCAGGCTCAGGCCACGCGCTCGGGTCGCGTATGGGACGCTCGATAGTCTTCGACGGCTGCGGCCTGGCCCTCTTCAGCCTGATGCCGAATCTCTGGGGCGCGGCCCTCGTGCTGATTGCGCGAGAGATAAATTTCGCCATCTGGTGGACCGCTCAGCAGACGCTCATCATGAGCCGCACGGAAGACCGTTTCGGCGGGCGCGTCTTCGCTTCTTACGAGACCTTGACGACCCTCATGATGCTCTTCGCCATGCTGGCTTCGGGCGCAGCCGCAGACACCTACGGCATCAAGCCTGTCGCCGCCGCGGGCGGTCTCGTCATCATCATCTCAGGACTGTTGTGGTTTATGCTCCGACGCCGCGACCGGAGCACAGCAACGCACGCGCAGAGAGTTTAAGAGTTTGATAGCCTTGGTTGATGGCGTGCGTGTGATGACACGTTCCGGGAAAAGCCGTAAGCTTGCGCCAGGGTCGCCGAAGCCGCGATTAGTTTTAAGAAAGATGCCGGAGAGAAGATGACAACGCTCTATTGCGCCAGATGGGTGCTGCCGATGGCGTCTCCCGCGATTGAAGATGGGGCTGTGGCGGTCGAGGGCGAGCGCCTGGCCGACGTTGGTCCACGCGCTCACCTGTTGGAAACTTTTCCTCAAGCAGAGGTCCGCGATTTTGGAGAAGCGGCGATTCTGCCGGGCTTGATTAATTGTCATTCGCATCTTGAGCTGACCGCGATGCGCGGCTTTCTGGAACGCGAAGAGGGCGATTTCAAGTCCTGGCTCTTAAAGCTCAAGGTCGCGCGCGAAGAACGCCTCACGCCGGATGATCTGTATGTCTCGGCCATGAGCGGGGCGGTTGAAGCCTTGCGCGCGGGCGTGACGTGCATGGGCGATGCGAGCAGCGCCGCCAACGAGTGCATGCGCGCTCTGGGCGAGTCGGGGCTGCGCGGCATAGTCTACCAGGAATCTTTCGGACCAGACCCGCGCGAGGCTCAAGCCAAGTTTGATGAGCTGCGCGAAAGGGTCTCGCAACTGCGTGAGGATGAGAGCGAGCGCGTGCGTGTAGGAGTTTCGCCGCACGCGCCATATTCCGTCAGCGCGCCGCAGCTTGAGCTGATTGCTGATTTCGCTCTCGCGGAAAATTTACCGCTGATGATGCACGCAGCCGAATCCGAGGCCGAGTCGCAGTTGATGTTAAAGGGTGAAGGCCCGTTTGCCGAGAGCCTTGCGCGGCGCGGGATAAAATGGCACACGCCCCGTGTCTCGACCGTTGAGTATCTCAAGCAGGTCGGACTCTTGAGAGCGCGCCCGCTGCTCGCCCATTGCATACGGGTGGACCAGTCCGACCTTGAAACGCTGAAAGAATTTGACGCGCGCATCGCGCATTGCCCCAAGTCGAATGCCAAGCTCGGTCACGGCCACGCGCCCTTCGCGGGATTTATCAGGCACGGTCTCAAGGTCGGGTTGGGGAGCGATTCCGTCGCGAGCAATAACCTTTGCGACCTGCTTGAAGAAGCGCGCTTTGCGGCGCTGCTCTCGCGTGCGTTCGAGTCTGAGACCGGTCCGGTCGAGATGTTAGGCGCGGGCGACGTGCTCTCTGCGGCCACGCTCGGCGGCGCACGCGCGCTCGGCCTTGAAAACCGGACGGGCGCGCTCGCCGCAGGACTCCAGGCGGACCTCGCCGTCATCGCTCTCAAACACGCGCACCAACTGCCCGTGCACGCAGTCCAGGCTGCTCTCGTCTTCGCCTCTTCGGGGCGTGATGTGGTCTCAACCGTCGTCGCGGGAAAGGAAGTCTACCGCGAGGGGCGCGTCGTCGGGGTGGATGAAGAGCGACTCCGCGAGCGCGTCGGAGAGATAAGGGATAATTTGCGATTTTAGATTTGCGATTTTAGATTGAAGGCGAAGCGCATCATCGCAAGTCATCAATCTAAAATCTAAAATTCCAAACCATGAACATACTGGTCCTCAACTGCGGCAGCTCGACGGTTAAGTTTCAATTTATCCAGACTGACCTTGACCAGATTGCCGAGAATAACGACCGCAGGCTGGCGCGCGGGATGATTGAGCGCGTCGGCGGCGAAGCGATTATCACTGAACAGATAGAAGGCGGAGAGTTGAAGAGATCAACGGCCAAGCTGCGAGATACGCGAGCCGCCGTCGAGTCGATTATTCGTTGGGCCTGTAGCGCGGATTCCGGCATCGCGGAGATTCGCAGTACGGCTGATATTCATGCTGTCGGCCACCGCGTCGTCCACGGCGGCGAGCGCTTTACGCATTCCGTCCTGATTAATGATGAAGTCCTGCGCGGGATAGAAGATTGCATAGACCTCGCGCCGCTGCACAACCCCACGAACATCAAGGGCATCATGGCCGCGCGCGAAGCCCTCGGTGTGGGCCTGCCGCAGGTCGCCGTCTTCGACACGGCCTTTCACCAGACGCTGCCGGATTTCGCCTATCTCTACGCGCTGCCATACCAGCTCTATCGCCGCCACCGCATACGCCGTTACGGGTTTCACGGCACATCGCATCGTTACGTCGCTTATCGTTATCGCCAGCTACGCCGGATTAAGCGTGAAGAGACCAACGTCATTACGCTTCACTTGGGCAACGGCTGTTCGGCGGCGGCCATCCGAGCAGGCGACTCCTTCGATACTTCGATGGGGCTGACGCCGCTCGAAGGACTCGTGATGGGCACGCGCTCGGGCGATTTGGACCCGGCGATTATTGATTTTATCGCGGGCAAGGAAGGGCTCTCGGCGCAAGAGGTCGAGACTCTCTTGAACAAGCAGTCGGGGCTGATAGGCATTTCGGGTCTGACGAATGACATGCGCGAGCTGCTCGATGAAGCGCACGAGAATGATGACAGGCGCGCGCGCCTCGCCATCGAAATCTTCTGCTATCGCGCGCGCAAGTACATAGGCGCGTACCTGGCCGCGATGGGCGGCGCGGATGCAGTCGTCTTCACGGGAGGCATAGGCGAAAACTCCGCAGAGATTCGCGCGCGTATCTGCGACGGGTTGGAGTGGCTCGGCCTCTCGCTCGATGAGGGGCGTAATGCGTGGCACACGGGCGGGCGCGAAGGCGTCATCTCAAGTGAAGACTCGCGGCTCGCGGCCTACGTCATCCCGACGGATGAAGAGCTGCTCATCGCGCGTGATACTGTGCGCTGCGTGCGAGGGGTCGAGCAGAGATATTGAAAGCTGTGGGCGGACCGGTTGGAATTCGGTTTCGCAATTCTGGTCAGGGCTGAGCGTTCATCAGTCTGGCCGCGCATGTCTGCTTGATTGTTTATATCCGAGTCCGCATGATGAGAAGTAGAATAGGAGTCTGGTCCAGATGTTGACTATCAGATTGAGTTTCGCCATCGCGTGCTCTTTATTGTTGATGAATGCGACGGGCGCTGCGTCCTGTGATTCGAGGCGGGCTGTCAAGCAGACGAATCAAACGAGCGCGCCGGTCGAAGCAGAGCCGCAGCGAGCCGGGCAGGGAACTGTGAATGATAAGCTCAAAGTATTAACGCGAAGCACTTATGGAAAGGTCCAGGATGCTTTCGTGGCCGTGGCGCATGACGCGGAGACTTATAGAGAGCTGCGCGAGCTGGCGGGCGCTCTGCCTGAGCTGGATGCGGATTTCTTTCGTCAAAACCTGCTGGTCGCGGCCTTTCTGGGCCAGCGCCGGACGGGGGGCTACAATGTTTCAATCACGCGCCAGGCCAACGGCAGCCTGCGCATAGCGGAAGAGACGCCAGCCAAGGGCGCTATGTTGACGCAGGCTCTGACCGCGCCCTTCCTGATAGTCGCCGTGCCCGTTGCTCCCGAAGAATCGCTCGTGCTCGAATTGGACCGGGCCTGGCAAGCAAGGCTGCGCCCTTACAGCTTGAAGACGGGTGAATTTAAGATGACGGGCGGCATCGCCGGACGCGCCGAAAGCTTTGGCCTCGAAGGCGGCTTCGGGTTGATGAGGATGGGACGGCTCGCCACTTTTGTTTTCGATCTCAAGAGCAGCCGCGGAGCAAAGGCGCGCGTCTTGAAGTCTGTCGCGACAGGCGTTGTGCAGACGGATGGCAGCCTCAACATCGCGCAGCTCGATGCGGGTTCGTTTGTCGAGCCGCCTAACAGACTGCTGCGCGCGAAGGGCAATTTCACAGGGCAGGAAACGAGCGTCAGGCTCATTTTTGAATCCGTGCCGTCAAACATCGCGGATGCCTTTCATGGCGAGGGCAGTCTTGAAGCTGCGGCCAAGGCCCCCGCGCCGCCGAAAACATCCGCGACCGAGATGTGAAAGGCAACTGCCGTTTCTGAACGGACGAGCAGATTGACAAGCAGACGGATGATGAAAAGGGTGTAGCTTCTTGAAGCTACACCCTTTTCCTTTGATACTCTTTTCTTCCGCTACTATTTTTCTTACTCTTCGGCTACGGCTGTGAGCCGCGTTTTTCTTTTGCTTTCTTG
>DASWMI010000192.1:0-99304 GCA_036399835.1 Pyrinomonadaceae bacterium
CTGTTGTTGTAGTAGATGGGAATCTGACCCACCGCGCGCGGGAAAGTGACTGGAAGCTTCCCGCCCGGATTGACATCGCCAAAGAGCACATCCGCGATAGCATGGCCTCCCTGTGTGCCCGCGAACCATGTCTCAAGAATAGCCTCTGTGTTTTCCGCCAGCCAGTTGATTATGAGCGGGCGACCGTTCATCAGGACGACGACGACCGGCTTGCCAGTCTCCTTGATGGCCCTGACTAAATCCAACTGGCGGCCAGGCAGATCGAGCGAGCTGCGCGAGGCCGCTTCGCCGCTCATCTCCGCGGATTCGCCGACAGCCAGGATGACTACTTCGGAATTTCTGGCGGCGCGCACGGCCTCCGCGAATCCTTCGGTTTTGTCGCACACCACCTCGCACCCTCGCGCATAATTAATCTTCACCTGTGGACCAACTTTGGCCCTCATGCCCTGAAGCAGCGTGACGGCATCCTCCGCGCGGCCATCGCCGGACCATGACCCGATCATATCCTTCTGCGAATCGGCGAGTGGACCAATGAGGGCGATGGAGCGTAAAGCTTTGCCGAGCGGCAGGACATCGCGCTCGTTCTTTAAGAGGACCATCGAGCGGGCGGCTATCCGGCGTGCGGCGGCCAGATGCTCTTGATTCATGATGACGGTTGGCTCGCGCGCCTCGTCTGCGTAAGGCTTTTCAAAGAGGCCGAGTCTAAACTTGATACGCAGGATACGCCGCACAGCTTCGTCAATCGTTCTTGGCGAGAGCTGCCCGTCCCTCATTAATTGCTGCCCGTGCTTGTTGAAAAGACGGCTGACCATCTCCATATCCACGCCGGCATTGAGCGCGCGGCGCGCGGCTTCGGCTTCATCTGCCGCCAGCCCGTGATTCATCAACTCCCTGACAGATTCGTAATCGCTGACGACAAAGCCGTCGAACTTCCACTCGCGGCGCAGCACCTCTGTCAGCGTAAAGCGATTGGCGGAAGTCGGCATGCCGTTGAGGTCGTTAAAGGCGCTCATGAATGTGCCGACGCCCGCGTCCACCGCAGCCTTGAAGGGTGGGAAATAGAGTTCGCGCAATCTCAATTCGGAGATGTCCGTAGTGTTGTAATCGCGCCCGGCCTCCGCCGCGCCGTAGCCAACCCAGTGTTTGGCACAGGCCACAACCCTCTGCGCTGTGGAATAATCCCTGCCCTGAAATCCCAGCACACGCGCGCGTGCCATCGCAGAGCCTAAGAAGGGGTCTTCGCCTGAGCCTTCGGCGATTCTGCCCCAGCGCGGGTCGCGTGCGATGTCAACCATCGGCGCAAAGGTCCAGTGGACACCGGCTGCCCTGGCCTCCGCCGCCGCGATGCTCGCCGCGCGCTCGACCGCGGCAGTGTCCCAGCTACTGGCTTCGCCAAGCGGAATCGGAAAGATGGTGCGATAGCCGTGAATCACGTCGAAGCCGAAGAGGACCGGAATCTTTAAGCGCGATTGGTCCATCGCCACGCGTTGCACTTCGTTGGTCCTACGCGCACCGCGCACGTTGAGGGTTGAGCCGAGCAGGCCCTGGCGTATCAGCTCAAGATGCTCCGGCCTGTAATTTCCGTTAGCTTCGCCGTCAAGCTGTTGCAGTTGGCCCAGCTTCTCTTCTATGGTCATGCGCGCCAGCAACGCATCAATCCTGCTTTCGATGTCCGGCTGTGAACCAGCCCTGGCCGCGCCCCTCTGCCTGCCTCGTCTCTGTGCGAGGGAAGGCATTGCCGCGCAAAGCATAGAGAACATCAACAGAAAGCAGACGGGCTTGGTACACCTCATTGCAGGCTCTCCTCTGGTATGTGTCTGGATGGGCTGAGTATACTACACTGTCGCCCCTGCGCGTTTGATACTTTTGATCTCAAGAGCAGGAGCGTTCATCAAAGAAGCCCCTCGCTTAAAAGCAAAGGCAAGCGAAGCGCAATGTCTCCTTACAGGAAAATTAAAGACTCCCTCAAGCTGCTCAAACGCGCAGCCCTGCTCCTCGCAGCATTGATGGCCTTCGTCATGGTATCGAGGTCGGCTGTGCCGAACGCGTCTGCACAGCAGCAGCGCCGGGGCGCAAACGCCGCGCAATCGAATCGTGTGGACCAATCCGGCCAGGAGGTGATGACGCTCTTGCGCGAGGCGGTCGCGTTGCTGCAAGCGGGTAGGCCCGAGAGTGCGGAGCCGCTCTTGCGCCGCGCTCTGGCAGCCGCCCCTCGTAATCCGGACGCGCATAATCTGTTGGGCGCTATTCTGGACCAGCGTGGGCGGAGCGTGGATGCCGAGCGAGAGTTTCGTGAGGCGCTTCGTCTGAGTCCGGGGCATGTCTCGGCCTGGTCCAACCTGGGAGTGCTGCTGGCCCGCACGCACCGCGAGGCGGAGGCCATCGCGGCCTTTGAAGCTGTCCTCAAGCAGTCGCCGGACCACCCACAGGCGACCTTTAATCTAGGATTGCAATACGCCCGGCTCGGCGACTTCGCACGCGCCGCGAGCCTGCTCGAACGCGCCAATACGCTCAGCCCGAACAGATTCGAGATTCTCTACAACCTCGGCGCGGCGCTTTATCAAAGCAAGCGTTTTGACGAGGCCGTGCGAGCGCTCGAAGCGGCCTCCGCGCTCGCGCCCGCGGCTCCCGAGCCGCTTTATTACCTGGGCCTCGCGGCCTCCGCGCGCGGGCAGAGCGAAGCGGCTGTGGAGTTCTGGCAGAGGGCGATTGCGCTGCGCGCAAACTTTGCGGAAGCCAATTTCATGATTGGCGAGGAGCTGAGAAAGAACAGGCGCGCGGATGCTGCGAGAGAGTTTTACGAGCGCGCGCTAGCGCAGGACTCTTCAAAGCTGGTCCACTATATCAGGCTCGGCGGCGCTTACATGCTGCTCAACCTTTACGGGCAGGCGCTTGAGGTCTTCGAGCGCGCGGCGCGGCGTTTCCCGCAGGTTGCCGAAGTCCATTATTTCGCAGGCATCGCGGCGCGCGGCAGCGGCTCGTATGAAGTCGCGGAGGCGGCGTTGCGCAAATCGCTCGCGCTTCAGCCGGACAACTTTGATGCGCTGGCCCAATTAGGATTTATCGTCGGCGAGCGTGGCCGACTGGCTGAGGCCGAACCCCTCTTGAGGCGCGCGGTCGCGCTCAACGAAAAACATTTCTACGCGCATTATGATCTGGGCCGCCTGCTCGTCAGGGCGCGCAGGTACGAAGAGGCAATCAGCATTCTACAAACAGGCGCGCGGCTCAGACCCAATCATCCGGGCGTGCATTATCAACTCTTCATGGCTTTTTCGAGGCTCAAGCAAAAGGAGGAAGCGACGCGCGAGCTGGCGCTTTTCCAGCGGCTTGAGGAGGAGAGAAAGGCTCGGCGCGCGGATGTAGAGGCGGAGAATGAAGACGCGGCTAACCCACCCACAGCCGCACAGCCTGTGATAGCCGAACCTCCATCAAAGAGGAATCATCCCGAGCTATTCTTTTCTGGACCACTAAACTAAAGCATCACAATAGCGCGAGTGGATGAGTTTAGCGTTGCTCATCCACTCGCGCTTTTGTGATTGGCGAAAGGCTAGAAGCTGAAGCGGCCCTGTATCTCTATGACGCGGCCAGCCAGCCCGCGCTCGGCACGCCCGAAATTCGGATTCGTGACCTGCGTGCTGAAGGTGTTAAAGCTGAACGGTTGGAGATTCAGCAGGTTGAAGACGTTGAAGAAGTTGGCCTTGATTTCAAAGAAAGCTCCCTCGCCGACAAAACCCGGCAGGCCGAAGCGTTTCGCCGCGCTCATGTCTACGTTGAAATAGCGCGGGCCGCGGAATGAGTTGCGACCGACGCCGGGCAAGCTGAAGCCTGGCGGAACAGTGCTGAAGTATTTCGCGCCGCCGCCAGGGAAGTTGCCGCCGGGACGTATGAAGGCATCGTTATCCGTGTCGGTCAGCGCGCCGCCGAAGTAGGCTACGGGGCGTGCGGGACAGAGCGAAGGGCCGAGCGTGCTGACGCATTCGCCGATGACAGGCGTCCAGGGAAAGCCCGTGTGCGCGGTCAGGATGCCGTTGAGCTGCCAGCCGCCGAGGAGCTTGCCGAGAGCATCACGCTGATGCCTGAAGAACGGCAAATCCCAGAGACCCGAAGCAATAAAGTGATGCCTCACATCATAGTCGGAAGGGCCGCGCTCCTGTCGCGGGTCGAGCGGGTAGGTCGGGTTGGTCGCCGCGCCCGGCCCCTCGTTGGAAGTCACATCAATGCTCTTGCTAAAGCGATAGACGGTGTCGAACTGGAAGCCCTTTGAGAAGCGTCGCGTGAGGCGTGCGATGAGGGCGTTATAGCTGGCGGTCGTGTCCGGCGTCGGGAAGAAGACGCCCGAGGCGAAGAAGCTCCCATCATTCGGATAAAGAAATCTCTCGTTGACGAGCCGTATCAGCTTGCGGCTGGCGCTGCCCTGATAACCGACTTCGGCGGTCAGATTGCCGGGCAGATTGTACTGGCCTTCGAGCGAGTAAGTGTAGACGTAGGGCGTCGGCACATCTGGCGGCGCGCCGTAGACTTCCAGTTGCACTCCTTCGCGCAGGTTCGGTATCCCGGTCGCGGGATTGATGCCGACTGCCAGCGCAGGGTTGACCGGATAGCTGAAGGGTGAATTGTTTGCGCCGAGCGCGTAGAGAATCTGCCCGCCCGCGAAAGGCGTGCTGAAGTCCTGCGCCGAAGTGCCGCAGCAGATTCTGTAGCGCGCGAAGAACGGCGGATTGCCGCGCGTGTTGGCAAAGAGCACGGTCGGGATACGGTTATAAGCGATACCAAAGCCGCCGCGCAGGACCAGTTTTTCAGCAGTGTTGTGACCGATAATCTGGCTCGGACTCCAGGCAAAGCCCAGACGCGGCGCAAAGTTGTTGCGGTCCTTTGGATAAAGCTGGTCCACAACCTGAACGGTCGCGCCCGTTAATTCACGCCCGCCCGCCGGACCTAAAATGAGATTGCTCAGACGCCCTTCGGTCTCGGTCAAAGGCGTGGTGTATTCATAACGCAGGCCGAGGTTGAGCGTCAGGTTGGGACGCGCCTTCCAGTCATCCTGCGCGAAGAAGGCGTAAGCCGTGTTACGGAAAAAGCGTTGAGATTCGGCCGGTCCACCGGAGCGCGGGTCAGCGTTAATCTGGTAAAAGAGCGGCGCGTCGTTCGCCAGGTTAAAGAGTCCGGCAAAGGTAAAGAGTGGGCGAGAGCCGCCGCTGAGGTCGTTGTTGTCCAGCTCCTTGCGAACTTCAGCGCCAAAGCTCCAGCCGTGATTGCCAGCCTGTAAGCGTAAAGTATCTCGAAACTCGAAGGTCTTCTCTTCAAAGACGCCGGGCGTGGTTTCGGACCAGGGCGGGCCAAAGCGTAGACGCTCGCCCGGCATGGTCTCGATCTCTATACGCGGAATCCCGAAATTGGTCTCGCTCGAAGATTCAATCTCGTTGAAGGCAAACTTGGTCGCGTTAAAGCGGACTTCGTTGAGCATGCTGGCCGAGAGCGTGCGGATGTAGGTCAGCGTCACAAAGGTATTGGCAGGCTCTGTCAGGATGTCTCCCATCGGGCGGCTGCGGCCCTCCTTCTCGCTTTGCAGACCGCTAAAACGCGAGAAGTAAGAGCTGACGGTGACGGTATCTTTATCGGTCAGGTTCAGGTCTATGCGCGGGTTGTACTGGTTGCCGCGACTGCGATTGATTAAAGCAATCTGCGCATACTGTATATCGGGAATGCCATCGAGTCCGCCGCCGCGCAAGTTGCTGAAGGGCAGGTACTGTCCGGTCGCTCCCGCGGGCGAGCCGATGTCCAGCCCGCCGGCCACCTGTTGACATGGAAATTCGCCCGTCGGGAAACCGGCGAAGCCGCAGCTCACCGGAATCACGCTGAGGACGCGCGGCTCTATGCCGGGCGCGCTAAAGATTCTCGCCGTCACGCTGCCGGGCCGGAGCGAGCGCACGAGCTGGCGAAACTCCGGCGTCTCGACAAATCCGTTGAAGCTGTCGCCCGTGTTGCTGCGCAGGGCTTCGTAAGAGAAGAAGAAGAAGGCGCGATTCCTGAGCAGGCGGAAGGCAGGGGGCGGGCCTTCGCCAAAGCGCGGGATAGGGATTGGACCACCGAGCGAGCCGCCAAACTGGTTGTAATGCTGGTTGACGCGGATGGGCGGCGCATTTGGACCACCGTATTTATTGAAGGCGTTCAGGCCCGGACTGTTGTTCTTGAGAAAGAGGCTGCCGTGAAAATCGTTGGTCCCGTTCTGCGAGACGGTGAGGACCTGCGCGCCCGAGTTGCGACCGAACTCCGCAGAATAAGTGTTGGCGATGACGCGCACTTCCTTGACCGATTCCTGGTTCGGCGTGATGACAGCCGCGCCGCCAAAGGTCAGGCTGTTGACGCTCGTCCCGTCAATCTGGAAATTGTTGGCCGAGATGCGCTGGCCGTTGGCGGAGATTTGCGGCTGGTTTTCCGTCTGGAAGATGCCGCGATTGGAAGCGCCCGGGCCGGTCTGGTTGGGGAGGCTGACCGCGCCGCCGCCGCTCCCGCGCGAGCCTTCACCGAAGACGCCCGGCGTCAGTCGAATCAATTCGTAAGGGTCGCGCCCGAACTGCGGGAGGCGGCGCACTTCCTGCGTCGTGATGGCCTTGTTGATGTTGGCGTTCTCGGTTTCAAGCGCGGGCGAGAGCGTGTCCGTCACGGTCACGGCTGCCGTCACGCCCGAAGGCTCAATCGTCAGGTTCAGCCCCTCTACGCCCTCCGCGTTGATGACCACGTTATCGAGCGTCTTCTTATTAAAGCCAGCCTGCTCGACCGTCACCGTGTAGCTGCCGGGCGCGAGACCCGTGAAACGATAAAAGCCGTCTTCAGAGGTCGTGGACTGTTGAGACCTGCCGGTCTCATTGCTGGTCAGTGTGACGTTTGCGCCGACCACAGCCGCGCCCTGCGTGTCCGTCACAGAGCCTTGCAGACCAGCCCTGAACTGCGCGCTGGCCGTCGTCGCCGTCAGCAGGAGCAGGGAGAGAGCGAATAAGATAAAGCGAAGAGAGAGAGAGACGCGCCGCATGATGAAAACCCTCCTGAGGAGTTGTTAAGCTGGTTGTCGGGTGCAAAGTCGCTGTCGGTATATCAGCCTCAAACGTGCCCCGTCTGTGCGTTAGCACACAGAGCGCCTGCGGCGACACGAAAACTTTTCTCCAGCCGCACCAGTCACGCCTCGCCAGACGCAGCCATTGATGGGCCGATTCCTTAGCCGATGCAGGCGAGTTCAGGGGAAACTCGTCGCTTTCAGTTTGGCCTTTGCATTCTTGAGTTATTGCTTAGACAGGGGAAGCAGGGGCAACATAACATTGCCATTTGAAGAAATCAATAGAATTTATATCTGGCCTTTGATAAGCTTAGGCCATCAGTCAGACAGTTAATATTCCACTGATTACCCGGCAATCGGCTTGTCTCGAAAGTGTGGCTGTAGAGAGCCTTGCCGAGGTGTGAAGCCAGTTGGAGGCGCTGCCGGTCCCGTTCGCTTTATCCGGAGAGGGGCGAGATGCCTTCGAGCCATCGGCCTCGATCGAAAGCCTGTTGGCCGCGCGCTCGCTATCTTTTCGTTCAAACTTAAACAGCATCAGTAGAGAAGGGAAACATCCTGACATGCGACTCAACAAAATTCCGCGACTCAATCAAATATTGCTCGGCGGTTTGCTCCTCGTCTCTTTGTGTGTGGCCTCTTGCGTCTCAGGGACGCAGCAATCGAACACGGGCGGCAATGTGCAGAAGGGCGGACGGGTCAAGATAGGTTTTTCGATGGACACGCTCAAGGAGGAGCGCTGGCAGCGCGATAAGGAGTTGGTCGAACAGCGCGCTAAAGAGCTTGGCGTAGACCTGGACGTGCAGGTCGCCAACGGCAACGATACTCTGCAATCGCAGCAGGTGGACACGATGCTCACGAAGGGCGTCAACGCGCTCATCGTCGCGCCGCACAACGGCGAGGTCGCCGCCGCGATTGTCGAGAAGGCGCATCGGCAGGGCGTGCCCGTCATCAGCTACGACCGTCTGATTAAGAACTCCGATGTGGACCTCTATGTCTCGCACCAGGTCGTGAAGATAGGAGAGATGCAGGCAGACTACGCTCTCAAGCACGCGCCCAAGGGCAACTACGTTTTAATCGGCGGCTCGCAGACAGACAACAACGCGCTGCTCCTGCGACAGGGGCAGATGAACATTCTCAAGCCCGCCGTTGACCGCGGCGAGATTAAGATTATTTCGGACCAGTACGCGCGCGAGTGGCTGGCGAGCGAGGCGCTGCGCATCACGGAAGACTCGCTGACCAAGACCGGCAACGACATCGCGGCCATCGTCGCTTCCAACGACGGGACGGCTGGCGGGGCTATCTCGGCTCTGCCTCAAACTCTGGTCGGCAAGGTTGTCGTCACGGGTCAGGATGCGCAGGTCGATGCCTGCCAGCGCATCGTCGAAGGCAAGCAGACGATGACCATCTATAAGCCCATCAGGCCGCTTGCCTTTAGCGCCGTCGAATCGGCCATCAAGCTCGCCAACAAGGAGAAGGTCGAAGCTCCGGACAAGATTAACAACGGCAAGATTGACGTGCCTTCCATCTTACAGCAGCCCATCTCCGTGGATAAGGCGAACATGGCCGACACCGTGATTAAGGACGGCTATCACAAGATGGAAGACGTTTATAAGAACGTGCCGAAAGCAGATTGGCCCAAAACGACTGCCGAGAGCCGACAGCCAACAGGCGTTCCGGCCCTGCTCGCTTTCTTCCGACTAATGTTCGCTGCTTTCGTCTAAGTTCAAAAAGTGAAGATGACGGAAACTGCAACCCGCACTCCGCTCTTGGAGATGCGTGAGATTACAAAGAGCTTTCCGGGCGTGCGCGCCCTCGACGGCGTTTCCTTCGATCTCTACGCGGGAGAGATTCACGCGCTCGTAGGGGAAAACGGCGCGGGCAAATCCACGTTGATGAAGGTGCTCGGCGGCGTCTACGCGCATGGCAGCTACGGCGGCGAGATTCTGCTGGATGGCCGCGTCCAGCGCTCAGCCAGCGTGCGCGATGCCGAAACGGCTGGCGTCGCCGTTATCTACCAGGAGCTTTCGCTGATTAAGGAATTGAGCATCGGCGAAAACATCTTTCTTGGGCGCGAGCCTCGCAAGTTCGGCATCATTCGCTGGGAAGAGCTTTACAGCCGCGCGCAAAAACTGCTCGACGAGCTGCATCTTTCGCTGGACCCGCGAACGCCCGTCGGACAGCTCGGCATAGGCCAGCAGCAACTGGTCGAAATCGCCAAGGCGCTCTCGCACGAAGCGCGCATACTCGTATTGGACGAACCGACAGCCGCCCTCACAGACACAGAGGTCGCCACGCTCTTTCGCATCCTCAACAAGCTGCGTGCGAGCGGCGTCGGGATGGTCTATATCTCGCACAAGCTGGACGAAGTCTTCAGGATGAGCGACCGTATCACGGTCCTGCGCGACGGGCGGACGGTCGGGACTCGTTTGACCTCGGAGCTTGACGAGCCGCGCGTTATCTCTTTGATGGTCGGGCGCGAGGTCGGAGACATTTTCCCTGTCCCTTCGCACGAGCGCGGCGAGGTGGTCTTTGAAGTCCGACGAATGACGGTCGAAGACCCGAACCTGAAAGGCAAGCTGCTGGTCGAAGACGTAAGCTTTAGCGTGCGGCGCGGCGAGGTGCTGGGAGTCGCGGGGCTGATGGGAGCGGGCCGGAGCGACCTTCTGATGGCAGTCTTCGGCGCGCATGCCGGACGCACAAAGGGAGAGATTCTGGTCGAAGGCCGCCCGGTGCGTATCACGCGCCCCTCGGACGCGATTAAGTACGGGATAGGCTTTGTCACAGAGGACCGCAAGCGCTTCGGCCTCGTGCTGGACCAGACGATTCTCAACAACATGACGCTCGCGGGGCTGACCAGCCTTTCGGGCCGCTTCGTTACGGATGTGGATGCGGAGGCGGCGGCGGGCGCGCGCGCGATGAAGGATTTGCGCGTCAAGGCCAACTCGGTCTTCACGGTCGCGGGGACGCTTTCGGGCGGCAACCAGCAGAAGGTCGTGCTGGCAAAATGGCTGCTGACAAATCCTCGCGTGCTCTTTCTGGACGAGCCCACGCGCGGGATAGATGTCGGCGCGAAACAGGAAATCTACGGCCACATCAATCGCCTCGCGCAGATGGGTCTGGCAATCGTGCTCGTGTCGTCTGAGCTGCCGGAGGTGCTGGGTCTTTCAGACCGCGTGCTGGTGCTTCATGAAGGACGCCTGACGGGTGAGTTCAAACGCTCGGAAGCTACGCCCGAGGCCGTCATGGCCTGCGCCACAGGACACATCAAAGAAAAGCTATGAACGCGTCGCCTCGCCACGCTTATCGTTGAGGAGATGTTTATGAATGATTCTGCTAACGAGCCTGCCATCAAGCGCCCGCCCGTCCTGGCGGATACAGCGCCGCCGGGCACGGAGCCGGTCGAGCCTGTGGTTGAGCCGCTGACGAAGATTGCAGGGTTCAAGCTGCCGACGGAATCCTTGCGCGCCTACACGATGCTCTTTGCTCTGATAGCCATCTGGATATTTTTCCAGTGGGCCACGATTAGCGAGTCTCATCCTTACGGCCTCTTCCTGAGCGCGGTCAACTTTTCCAAGCTCATGCAGCAGATGGCCGTCACGGGCGTGCTTGCCGTCGGGATGCTGATGGTCATCGTCACAGGGCAGATTGATCTCTCGGTCGGCTCTGTCGTCGGGTTAGCCGGAGGCATCGCCGCGATGTCGCAGGGGTGGGGACTCTTTCCGGCTCTGGCCGCAGCCATCGTCATCGGCCTTCTCATCGGCGCAGTTCACGGCAGCCTCGTGGCCTACGTCAATATTCCTTCATTCATCGTTACATTAGGCGGGCTGCTGGCGTGGCGCGGCGTGCTGTTCGGATTGGTCAAGGGCGCGACGATTCCCGTGGAGCTTCCGGTCTTCAGGTCTCTCGGGAGAGATTTGGTCGCTCCCATCGTCGGTTACATACTGGCTGGCGTAGCCATCGCGGCCATCGTCTGGTTCAACCTGCGACGCAACAGCGTGCGCCGTCGCCACGGGCTGACCGTTTCCGGCTCAGGCATGACGATTGTACGCATCATCTTTCCGGCCATCCTGATTATAGGCTTCGTCCTCCTAATGAACGCGCAGGGCGGAGTGCCGATTCCCTTTATCGTCATGTTCGCGGTCGCGCTGGCCGGAGCTTTCCTGACCCAGAACACGACCTTTGGTCGCTACCTCTACGCCATCGGCGGCAACCCTGACGCGGCGCGCCTTTCCGGCATCAACCTGCGCCGGCAACTCCTGATTGTTTTTTGCCTGATGGGCGCGCTGGTCGGCGTGGCCTCCATCCTGCAAACGGCGCGTCTGTCAGGAGCCACGCCCGACGCAGGCACGCTGATGGAACTGGACGCGATTGCGGCCTGCGTCATCGGCGGCACGAGCCTGATGGGAGGACGCGGCACGGTCTTTGGCGCCATCGTCGGCGCGCTGATTATGGCGAGCCTCGATAACGGGATGAACCTGATCGAGATTCAAAGTTACGTCCAGCCCATCGTCAAAGGCGCTGTGCTCGTCACAGCCGTCGGCATAGACATGATGGGAAGAAGGAAAGGATAACGATTCAAATTAGCCACAGAGGCACGGAGGCACAGAGAGGAAACGAATTAAGATTTTATAAGAGTTTTCAATACATCTTTCTTACTTCTGCTCTGTCTCTCCGTGCCTGCGGTGGCTAATTTTGAAAGACTCTCTTAACCTGTTGGAAATCACGCGCTCATCAACTGTCATTTAATGAGGACAACCCCATCTCAGCCGCTATCAACCTCACTGGCTCTCGTTAGCTTGCTTCTCATCCTTCTTGCCTCGACGACTCGCGCGCAGAGTGCTCAAACTTTAGCGCCCGGCAAACCCGGTCTGGATGCGCACTGGACCAGCGCCGACAAGAATGGAATCGGCACATCCGCGACGCTTGAGTCGAAGGTCTGGTTCACCTTGCGCGACGGCATGATGACTGAGGTCTACTACCCGACGCTCGACGTGCCGAATGTTCAAATGCTGCAACTCGTCATCGTCGAAGGTGACCGGAAGAGAGTCGAGACGGAGGAAGACGACACCATCCATCGTCTTGAAATACTGGACCAGCGCGCCCTCTCCTTTCGACAGGTCAACACGGCCCGGAGCGGCGCTTACACGATTACGAAAACCTACACCGTTGACCCCCGGCGCAGCACTATCCTCATTGACATTCGATTCCGCAGCCGCAAGGGTAGATTCTTTTCCGTTTACATCTATTATGACCCATCGCTCGATAACAGCGGGATGCATGATTCCGCCTGGACCGCAGGCGATTCGCACGAAAGCTGGCTGCTCGCTTCCGATGGCGATAAGGCTTCGGCGCTGCTCTCATCTCCCGCATCGGGCGATACGACGAACGGTTACCTGGGGACGAGCGATGGCCTGACCGAGATGCGCAATCGCGGGATAAGCTTTCAGAGATACGGGCGCGCAGAGCAGGGGAATGTCGTGCAGGTCGCGCAGATAGAGCCTAATCTTCCGCTCACGCTCGCGCTCGGCTTCGGCAGGGACACACACGAAGCCCTTGAGAATGCACGTGCCTCGCTGGATAAAGGCTTCCGGCGAGCGCGGCTTGAATACGAAGCCGGATGGCACAAGTATGTCTCTCGGCTGCGCCGCGTGAGCGCACAATATCAACGCCAGTTCCGTATGGCCGCGATGGTCCTCAAGGCGCACGAGGACAAAACGTACAGGGGCGCGACCGTCGCCTCGCTTTCGATTCCCTGGGGCGGTGGACCAAACGCTAACGAGCCGAACGTCAGCGGCTATCATGCTGTCTGGCCGCGTGATCTTTACCAGATTGCGACGGCGCTCCTCGCTATGGGCGACCGAGAGGGTGCGTCAAGGGCGCTCGATTATTTGTTCAGGGTTCAGCAGAAACCGGACGGGAGCTTTCCGCAGAATTCGCGTGTCGAAGGCCGAGAGCTTGGCGGCGCGCTGCAAATGGACCAGGTAGCCCTGCCGCTCGTCCTGGCCTACCAGCTCAAACGCATGGACCGCGAGAGCTGGACCAGACACATCAAGCCTGCGGCAGACTTCATCCTCGCTCATGGCCCACGCACGCAGCAGGAGCGTTGGGAAGAGGAGGCAGGCTATTCGCCTTCGACCATCGCGGCGGAGATTGCGGGGCTGGTCTGCGCGGCGGAGACTGCGCGACGCAACAAGGATGAAGAGTCGGCGAGCAGGTATCTGGAGAGGGCCGACGATTGGGCGCGTCAGATAGAGCCTTGGACGGCGACGAAGAGAGGGCCATACGGCGACGGGAACTACTTTCTGCGCGTCACGGAAAATGATAACCCGGAAGACGGCGCGCAGCTTGAGATTAACAGTGGAGGTGGCCGTTTCGATGAACGCTCGATTGTTGACGCGGGCTTTCTTGAATTGGTCCGTCTCGGCATCAGGCGCGCGGACGATCCCTTAATAGCCAAATCTTTATCCGTCGTTGATGAGTTGATTAAGGTCGAAACGCCGAAGGGCGAAGCCTGGTATCGCTACAATCATGATGCGTATGGCGAGCGGGCCGACGGTGGACCATACGACGGGCGGAGCGGGCGGGGTCGCCTGTGGACTTTATTGACGGGCGAGCGCGGGGAGTATGAGCTGGCGCGGGGCGAGAGAAGGCTTGCGCGTGCGCGTCTTAAAGCGATGATGGCTTTTGCTAACGACGGCCTGATGATTCCAGAGCAGGTCTGGGATGGCAAGCGGGCCGTGCGCGCCAGCCTGCGCTCAGGCGAGGGCACAGGCTCGGCGACGCCGCTCGCCTGGTCCATGGCGCAATTCATACGCCTCCTGGTTAATCTTGAAGAGGGACGCAATATGGAGACTCCTCCGGTTGTCGCAGAGCGTTATCTGAAGTAGTGTGCAGGCATGGCAGAAAGATGGTCCGGGAAGAGATGAATAAACCTGAAGAGCTGGCAAACTCTGGCACAGACGGAGCGGAACTGGTCCTCGCCGCAGACCTCGGCGGGACGAACCTGCGCGCCGCCACGATTGATGCCAGCGGGCGTATACACGAGCGCGTCAAGGTCTGCACGCCGAGGGCTGAAAGGCCCGATGAGATAGTGCGCGCCATCATCGGCCTCACGCGGGAGCTGGAGAGCCGTGGCGCCGGGAGCAGCTCTCGCATACGCGCCATCTCTGTCGTCGTGCCCGGAACGGTCCAGGTCGAAAAGGGAATCGTCACCAGAGCGCCGAACGTCCCTGCCCTGGACGGCTTTCGCCTCGCGGCGGCTCTCACGGGCGAGCTGCGCTGGCCCGCCGTCATAGAGAATGATGCCAACGCTGCGGCGGTCGGCGAGATGTGGCAGGGCGCGGGGCGCGGCTGCCGGACTCTGGTCTGCGTGACGCTCGGAACGGGCGTCGGCGGCGGGCTGATTCTGGATGGAAAGTTGTGGCGTGGCATTGACGGCTCGGCCGGAGAGATCGGGCATATGACAGTAGAGCCTTTCGGCGCGCCGTGTGGTTGCGGTAATCGCGGTTGCCTTGAAGTCTATGCTTCGGCCACAGCTATCGTGCGCATGACGCGCGAAGCGGATTCGCGTTATTCCGCTTCTCCCCTGCATGCGAACGACAAGTTGACGGCGGAAGCCATCTACCGTAGCGGTCTGGATGGCGACGAACTGGCGCTCGAAGTCTTTCGACGGATGGGCACATATCTGGGGATAGGTCTGGCCGGGCTGGTCAACGTCCTCAACCCAGAGCTAATCGTCATCGGCGGGGGTGTCGCCGCCGGATGGGACCTGTTTATAGAACACGTGCGCGAGCAGATTATGGAGAGGGCTTTCCCTATCCCCGCGCGACGCGCGCAACTGTCGCGTGCCGAGCGCGGCGACGATGCGGGCCTGCTCGGCGCTGCCTATATAGCCTTCACACGGCAACAGGCGGATTCAAAAGATGAGCGCGACCACGATGAAGGATGAACGCGGCGGAGTTGAATCAAAGAGAGCTACTTTACACTTCATCTTTCGCGCCGCCGCGCAGGCTCTTCAAGCTTGATTACTGTGTGTCTCGCGGCTTCTGCTTTCTAACTGAGATGAAAAAAACGCTACTCGCATTTGGCTCTCTCCTCGCGCTGCTGTTTATCTGCACAGGAGTTCAGGCGCAGGATATTGTCAGCGGGCTTGAGCCGATTGGCGCGGTTTCCAGTCTGACTCGAACCCGCGAGGCTGTCATCTTCAACTGCCTGGACCAGTCGCAGGTCCGCATCTCTATCCTCGCTCCGGACCTCTTGCGTGTGCGTGCTTCGTTCAGAAAGCCTCTGCCAGCGAAGGACCATTCCTGGGCGATTGAGAAAGAGAACTGGGAAGCGCCGCGCTGGAATCTTTTGGAGAGCGCCGAGGCCGTCACGATTAGAACGGAAGAGCTTGAAGTCGTCGTGCGCCGCTCTCCGCTCTTGATAGAGTTTCGTGATGCCGCAACGCACAGGCCAATTAATTCGGACGAGCGCCCGATGATGTTCGATGCGAGGGGCGAGCGGGCCGCGATGCAGTTTGACCCGAAGGCCGGGCAATTCATCGCTGTGGCGAAGAAGCTTGGTTTTGACGAGCACTTTTACGGTCTCGGTGAAAAGGCTGCGCGCCTCGATAAAAGGCGCGGCTCTTTCGTCAACTGGAATTCCGACACGCCGGGTTACAGCGAAGGCAGAGACCCCATCTACCAGACCATCCCCTTCTACATAGGATTACAAGGGGGCGCGGCCTACGGCATCTTTTTCGATAACAGCTACCGTAGCTATTTCGATTTCGGTAAATCTTCGCAGCAGTACGCGGCCTTCGCGGCGGAGGGCGGCGAGCTGAACTACTACTTTTTTTATGGACCAGCAATCAAAAAGATACTCGCACGTTACGCGGACCTGACGGGACACATGCCTCTGCCGCCGATGTGGGCGCTCGGCAACCAGCAGAGCCGCTGGAGCTATTATCCTGAAGCAATGGTCGAAGAGGTCGTCAGTGAGTATCGCAGGCGCGATCTTCCCTTAGACGTGTTGCATCTGGATATTGACTACATGCAGGGCTATAGAGTCTTTACCTGGGACACGAAAAGATTCCCTGACCCGCGGGGACTGACAGGCAGATTGGCCCGGCAGGGTGTCAAGGTCGTGACCATCGTTGACCCGGGCGTTAAATACCAGCCTTCGGCGGCGGGCGCGAGTAGTCTACAGGCGAGTGGACCAGAGGCGAGCCGTCAGCCGGAGCTTGAGCCGCAGGGCAAGAGTTATTACGTCTTCGAGCAGGGCCGCGAGAAAAACTTTTTTCAGAAGAGGCAATCGGGCCAGCTCTTTATTCCGCAGGTCTGGCCCGGCGAGAGCGTCTTTGTCGATTACACTCTGCCGGAGGCGCGCCGCTGGTGGGGCGGGTTGCACCGCGCCTATCTGGACAATGGAGTCAAAGGTATCTGGAACGACATGAACGAGCCTTCGGATTTTGTGGACCAGACGGGAAAGAACCAGCTCGATGTCGTGAGCTACGACGAAGGCGAGAAATCCACGCACGCCAAGAATCGCAACGTCTTTGCGCTTCTCATGGCGCGTGCGACATACGAGGGGCTTGAACGCTTGCGGCCCTCCGAGCGTCCTTACGTCATCACGCGCGCGGCCTACGCAGGCATCCAGCGTTATTCGACGATGTGGACCGGCGATACCGTCAGCAACTGGGAGACGCTCGCGCTGAGCATCCCCGTCTTTCAGACCTTAGGGCTGTCGGGCGAGCCTTTCGTCGGCAGCGATGTCGGCGGCTTTATCGGCAGGGGCAACGGCGAGCTGCTCGTGCGTTCCTACCAGGTCAGCTTTCTCGTCCCCTTCTGTCGCAATCACAAAGAGCTGAGCGGCTACGACCAGGAACCCTGGCGCTTCGGCAAGTATTACGAAGATATTATTCGCAAGTATCTCAAGCTCCGCTATCGGCTGATGCCTTTTCTCTACACGACTCTGGAAGAGGCGCACCGAACGGGCGTGCCGCTCTTTCGCCCGCTGCTGCTCAATTACCAGCAGGACGAAAGCACCTTGAATCTGGACGACCAGTTTATGGTTGGCACGGACCTGCTGGTCGCGCCCATCCTCCAGCCGAACCAGACGGGCCGCCTCGTCTACCTGCCCGCCGGCATGTGGTACGATTTCTGGACCAGCAGGAAATATAGAGGTGGGACGATGATTCGCGTGGATGCGCCGCTCGAAACCGTGCCGATGTTCGTGCGCGCGGGCGCTGTGATCCCGACGGGGCCTGAGATGAGCTACGTCGGCGAAAAGCCTTTGACGCCGAATTTCGTCATCTACCCGGACGAAAAAGGAGAGGCGCGCGCCACGCTCTATGAAGACGACGGAGTGAGTCCTGATTACAGGCAGGGCGTTTCGCGCCGGACAACCGTTGAGGTTTCGCCTTCGGGCGCTGGCTATCAAATCAACCTCGGCGCGCCCGTGGGGAGCTATACGCCCGCGCCCAGATATTTAATCTTGACGCTCAAATCTTTCGCCGCGCGACAGGTCTCGCTCGATGGCCGTCCGCTCGGCGCGATACTTCCGGAAGTGAGCGCTCACGGCTGGTTCAAGGATGCGGGCGACCTCGTCTTGCGAATCAAGGATGACGGCAAGGCTCATCAAATCTTTGTCAGATGAGGCGAGATGGAATTTCCCGCTGGACCAGTCAAAGGTTATACTCGAAAGCGACGATCAAATACACAGAGGCACAAAGGCTCTAAGAAAGTCATGGGTGATGAATGATCAGAGAAGAGCTATTCTTTCTTCTGACTCAACACTCATCGCTTCCAGACTATTGACGGCTGGCGCTTAGACAATGACGACATCTCTCATCATCCACGGACATTTCTATCAGCCGCCGCGTGAAAATCCCTGGACCGAATTGGTCGAGCGCGAGCCGAGCGCGCGCCCTTTTCATGATTGGAACGAGCGTATTGACAGCGAGTGTTATCGTCCGAACGGCTTCGCGCGTATCTTCGATGCTTATGGCGGCGTCGAGCGCATCGTCAATAATTATCTCAGCTTCAGTTTCAACTTTGGTCCAACGCTCCTTTCCTGGCTCGAACAGCATCACCCGGACACTTACGAACGCGTCCTGACAGCCGACCGCGAGAGCCTGTCTTTACGCGGCGGCCACGGCAACGCCATCGCGCAGGGCTATCATCATTCTATCCTGCCGCTCTGCAATGAGCTTGACCGTCGCACGCAGGTACGCTGGGGCGTGGCGGATTTTCGCAGCCGCTTTATGAGAGAGCCTGAATCGCTCTGGCTGCCTGAAACGGCCTGCAACGCAGAGACGCTGGACCTGCTCATAGATGAAGGCATGCGCTTTGTCATTCTCTCTCCCTACCAGGCCGAGCGCGTGCGCTCCACCCGTGGCGGAGAATGGACCAGCGTCGCCGAAGGGCAGATTGATACGAGCATTCCTTATGCATATTTCCATTCGGACCATTCGGGTCGCTCAATCGCCATCTTCTTTTACGATGGGCCAATCGCCAGGGCCATAGCCTTCGAGGGCGCGCTGGCTTCGAGCCAGGGACTCGTCGAGCGTTTCAGGCGCGCGGCTCGGGGCGGCGGCCCGCTCGTCAATGTCGCAACCGACGGGGAGACTTACGGCCATCATTTCAAGTTCGGTGATCGCTGCCTGGCCTACGCGCTTGAGACGGAAGCGCCGCAAGCGGGCTTTCGCGTGACAAACTACGGCGAGTTTCTGGACCAGAGCGCGCCCGAATTTGAAGTGAAGATTAAGGAAGGGCCGGACGGAGAAGGGACGGCCTGGAGCTGCGCGCACGGGCTGGGCCGCTGGACCAGGGATTGCGGCTGCCAGACCGGAGCGCAGGAAGGCTGGAATCAGAAATGGCGCGCTCCGTTGCGCGCAGCCCTCAACATCTTGCGCGACCACGCCGCGCTCTATTTTGAAGCGACGAAGGGCGAGCTATTTAAAGACCCCTGGGCGGCGCGCGATGAGTATGTGGAATTGATGCTTGGCAATCTCGCGCGCGCGGAGTTTCTTGAGAGGCATGCTCCTCGCGCCTTGAATGATGCGGAGCAGGTCCGCGCCCTGACTTTTCTCGAATTGCAGCGCCACACGATGTTGATGTACACGAGCTGCGGCTGGTTCTTCGCGGATATTTCGGGCATCGAGACGGTGCAGGTGCTCAAGTATGCGGGGCGTGTGCTGGACCTGTTGGAAGAGCTTGGCCTTGAATCGGCGCGCGAGAGTTTTCTTTCGGTCCTGGCGGAGGCCAAAAGTAATCTGCCGCAGAAGGGCAGCGGCGCGGACATCTTCAGGCGAGCCAAGAGGTCCAGCCGCGTTGAGCCTGAGCGCGTGGCCGCACACCTCGGCATCGCGAGCCTGGTCGGCAGACAGCCGGAGGATGGACGTGCGGCTGCCTATGACTATCGCCTGACAGAGTTTCAAAAGCAGCAGCACGGGCGAGTGACGCTGGCGACCGCGCGGCTCATGCTCGAATCAATCAATACGGGCCGCGAGCACGAGTATGCGCTGGCGGCGATGTATTTCGGCGATGTGGATTTCTATTGCGTCCTGAAAAATTTTCCGGGCGAGCGTGCCTATAGGGAAGCCGTCGAGCAGCTCTGGAAGCTCTTTCGCAAGGCCACGCTGCCGGCCCTCCTGCGTCGCGCGCAGGAGCTGTTTGGTCCGGCGGAGTACGGGCTTGAGCACCTGCTGATGGGCGAGCGCGAGCGCATCTCCGCGATTATCTTTCGCCGCATGGTGGACCGTTTCTCAGAGCAGTACGAGCTGCTTTATGAAGACAGCCGCCGCAACATAGAGATGCTGCGTGACGCAGGGTTCGAGCTGCCGAAGGAGCTACGCGCCGCCGCAGAGTTTACTATCGGCAGACGTTTCGAGCGCGAGCTGCGGCAGCAGCAAGAGCGTTATGATCCGGCTGCTTTAGCCAGGGCGCTTGAGCTGGCGGACGAAGCCGAGCGTCATGGCTATCGTGTTAAGAGGTCGGCTATCTGGCGTCTGGTCGAAGAGATGATCTTGAAGACTGTGCGCTTTGCTCTGGACCAGCCGTCGCCCGCGAATATTCAATCCGCCATCATGCTCATACGGATGGCTGCCAAGCTAGGCTTTAACGCCAACCTGGACCAGTCGCAGGAGGCCGTCTACTTCGCCTTGCAAAGAGGCTTGCCCGTCTCAGCAGAGATGCAGGAGCTGGCGCTGCTGCTCGGACTCTCTTCCGCGCTCTCGCAACAGAGTCCGCCCAGCTTTTCGTCCGAAGAGCAAGCGCGCGAAGCAGAGGTGCTGCCCTGATGAGCGCGCGAGAGGGAGACGAACGCAGGCGTGCGAAGAGGGGCGGAAGGGAAAAGCGACGGGCTCGCGTAGAGGCGGCTGAGATGTTAGAGCCAGCTTACCCGACTCTTTCCATGACGGAGATCGAACGCCTGCTCTCGCTCAGGCATTCGGACCCGCATTCGATTCTCGGCGCGCACGAGACGCCGCAGGGCATCATCGTCCGAGCGTTTCGTCCGGAAGCCGAAGCGGTCAATCTCTTAATCAAAGGCTCTCAGCCTCGCCCAATGGAGAGGTCGCATGCGGCTGGCCTCTTCGAGCTGTTGGTTACGGACAAAACAAAAATCTTTCCTTACCAGTTGGAAGTCAGCTATCCGGGCGGAGGGGTCTTCACGCAGCATGACGCTTACAGATTCCTTCCGACGCTCGGCGAGATGGACATCTATCTCTTGGGCGAAGGCAGACACGAGCAGCTTTACGAAAAGCTCGGCTCGCATCCCTTGAAGCTGAGCGGCGTCCGGGGCGTCTCGTTCGCGGTCTGGGCGCCGCAGGCCGAAGGCGTCAGCGTCGTGGGCGATTTCAACGGCTGGGACGGTCGCCTGCACCAGATGCGCAGGCTTGGACCAAACGGCGTCTGGGAGATTTTTATCCCGGAGCTTCAGCCCGGCTCGATCTACAAGTATGAGATACGCGCGCGCAACTGGCTGCCGTTTCTCAAGGCAGATCCTTACGCTTTCTACACGGAGATTCCGCCCGCCACCTCTTCGGTCGTCTTCCAGACAAGGTATCGCTTCCGCGACCGGAAATGGATGGACCAGCGCGCCGAAGTTGAGCACGCGAAAAGACCGCTCCTTATTTACGAGGTGCATCTGGGTTCATGGCGGCGCATCCTTGAAGAAGAGAATCGCACCTTGAGTTATCGCGAGATGGCTCCCGCGCTGGCCGATTACATAGAGCAGATGGGTTTTACGCACGTCGAATTTCTGCCGCTCAAGGAGCATCCTTACGGCGGCTCGTGGGGCTATCAGGTCTCATCCTATTATGCTCCGTCCGCGCGCTACGGGACGCCCGACGATTTTCGTTATCTGGTTGACTACCTCCACCGTCGCGGGATAGGCGTGATTATGGACTGGGTCCCCGCGCATTTTCCGAAAGATGCTTTCGCGCTCGGGCGCTTCGACGGCTCAGCTCTCTACGAGCATCTGGACCCGCGCAAGGGCGAGCACCCGGACTGGGGCACTTACATCTTCAACTATGGCCGCAACGAAGTGCGCAACTTTCTCATCGCCAACGCGCTCTTCTGGATCAGGGAGTATCACATTGATGGGCTGCGCGTGGATGCCGTCGCCTCTATGCTTTACCTGGACTATAGCCGCTCGGAAGGGCAATGGGAGACGAACAGGTACGGCGGCAGAGAGAATCTTGAGGCGCTCGAATTTATCAGGGAGCTAAACGAGCTGGTCCACAAAAAGCATCCGGGGGCGATGATGATTGCGGAAGAGTCAACGGCCTGGCCGCTGGTCAGTCGTCCCGTACACGCAGGGGGCTTAGGCTTCGACTTCAAGTGGAATATGGGCTGGATGCACGACACGCTCGAATATTTTCAGCAAGACCCGCTTTATCGCGGCCATCATCATCACAAGCTGACCTTCGGCCTCGTCTATGCCTGGAGCGAAAACTTTATCCTGCCCTTCTCGCACGATGAAGTGGTCCACGGCAAGGGCGCGCTGATTAACAAGATGCCCGGCACGAGCGAGCAAAGGTTCGCCAACCTTCGCGCGCTCTACGCATACATGTGGGCGCACCCGGGCAAAAAACTGCTCTTCATGGGGGGGGAACTGGCACAGTGGCGCGAGTGGAACGAGGACACCAGCCTCGACTGGCACTTGCTGGACCAGAGCGCGCACAGGGGCGTGCAGGCTTTGCTGCGCGACCTCAACCATCTCTACATGGATGAGCCTGCGCTGTGGGAGGCGGATGACAGGCCGGAAGGATTTCGCTGGATCGAAGTTGATAACGCGACCGCCAACATTCTTTCCTTTATGCGCATCTCGCCTGCGACCGGAAGCGGCCTTGTCTGCATCTGCAATTTCTCGGCCCTCATCAACGAAGCGCATCGCACGGGGCTGCCTGCCGCCGGCGTGTACAATGTGCTCTTGAATACAGACGCTCTTGATTACAACGGCGACGGCGTTGAAGTCGGCCTCTCGATTACAAGCGAGGCCACGCCCTCGCATGGCCTGGAATATTCAGCGGTCATTACTCTGCCGCCGCTCTCCGCGTTGTGGCTGGAAGTGCCGCGATCAAGAAAAGGGGTGGACCAGTCAAGATGAGAGATGAAGGAAAAGCTATTTCGTATATCTTTTATCTTTACTGGTCCATCGTTTAATGCAAAAGATTTATGGTCGAAGTGAAACATATTGGAGTCCTGACGGGCGGGGGCGATGCGCCGGGTTTGAATCCGGCGGTCAAAGGCCTGGTCTATCGCGCTTCCGAGTTTGGCATCGAGGTGAGGGGGCTTTACGACGGCTGGCGTAGTCTCTTGAATCCTCTGATTGAAGTGCTGGCGCTGGACCGCGAGCGTGTGCGGCGCTGGGACCGCGACGGCGGAACGAACCTCGGCTCGTCCAGGACCAATCCCTTCAAGGTCTCGAATGAAGAGGGCGAGCGCGTTGATCGCTCAGGCGAAGTTTTGGAGAACATCGAGCGGCTTGGTCTGGACGCCATCGTCGTGTGCGGCGGCGAAGACACGCTCGGAGTCGCCGCCAGGCTCAGCGAAAGGGGAGTCGCGGTCGTCGGTGTGCCCAAGACGATTGATAAGGATTTGGCCGGGACCGATTACACGCTCGGCTTCGACACGGCGCTGAGAAATGTCGCCGAGTATATCGAACGCTCGCGCACCCCGGCAGGCTCGCACGGCTGGGTCCAGATTATCGAAGTGATGGGCCGACACGCGGGCCACCTCGCGCTCTGGTCCGGTGTCGCGGGCCAGGCAGACCTCGTGCTCATCCCCGAACATCCTTTTCGCTATGAGAAGGTCTTTCAACATCTGCGCGAAAGGCTCGGCGACCCGCAAGGCTCTCGTCGTGATTCAAGGCAGCCGCGCTACTCTGTCATCGTCGTGGCCGAGGGCGCGTATGCGGAGGATGGGGAAGTCGTCACGGTGGACGACCGCCACGACGCCTTCGGTCATGCTCGGCTCGGCGGCATAGGCGAAGTGCTGGCGCGCAGGATTATGGCCGAAACGCCTTATGATGCGCGCTCCGTCATGCTCGGCCACCCGCAGCGCGGCGGCCCTCCGTCTCCCGTGGACCGTATCATGGGCATGATGTTCGGCGCGCGCGCAGCAGAGGCCATCGCCGCTGGCGATTTTGGCAAGATGGTTTCGGCGCATGGCGTCGCGCCCGCCTGCCAGCTCTCGCTCGTGGACATCGCCTCCGTGCTGGGCCAGCTCAACACAGTGGACATCGGGCGCTCTTACGACACAGAGCGCTATCACATGAAAGGCATAGGCATGTGAAAGATGAGTTGATGGTTGATTGGGAACAGGTACGTCTGGATTTTCCCGTCACTGGGCGGATGGCTTACTTGAACAGCGCCGCCGCAGGGCCTCTCTCTCGGCAGGTGTTGGAGGCGGGCGCGGGGTTTTATCGCCGGATGATGGAAGAGGGCGATGCCGGTTGGGATGAGTGGCTGGACCAGCGCGAAAGTGTCAGACGAAGAGTTGCCGAGTTCATCAATGCAGAGCCTGAAGAGATTGCCTTTACGATTAACACTTCTTCGGGGATGAACCTCATCGTGGATGCGCTCGAAGGTCGAGGCGAAGTTATCTCCTGCGAGCTTGAGTTTCCAGTCTCGACGCTGCCCTGGATACATCGCGGGATGGAGGTGCATCTGCTCTATGCGCGGCGGGGCGCGCTTGACGCGGAGGATGTCTCGCGTGCGATGACGGAGCAGACGCGGATTATCTCGCTCAGTCACGTTCAATATTCAAATGGCTTTCGCGCGGACCTGGAGGAAATCGGGCGGCGTAAGGAGCATCATCTGCTGGTCGTCAACGCGAGCCAGTCGGCGGGCGCGCTTGAGATTGATGTCAAGAGGATGCGGATTGATGCTCTGTGCGCGACGGGCCACAAGTGGATGCTGGCAGGTTACGGCTCAGGCTTTGTCTATCTCAATCGCGAAGTTCTGGACCAGAGCCTCCCGAGGGCCATGAGCTGGCTGAGCGTGGAAGACCCCTACGCGATGCGGAACGACGGATACACGTTGCGCCGTGATGCGGCTGCGCGGAGCGAGCTTGGCTGCCCGCAATTCGCAGGCATCTTCGCGCTCGGCGCGAGCGTGGATTACATGTTGCATCTCGGCACGCGCCGGATTGAAGAACGCGTGCTGGCCCTGAACAGTTATTTGACCAAGAGATTGACCGAGGCCGGGTGGAGAGTGCTTTCGCCGCTTTTTGATGAGAGTATGCGTTCCGCAGAAACCCTGGTCGCGGCGGAGCATCCGGGCCGGACGGTCGAGCACCTCTCAAGGCGCGGTCTAGCCGTGACGGAAAAACCGCAGGGAATACGCATCGCCACGCATTTTTTCAATCACGAAACGGAGATCGAGCGTCTAATCGAAGCACTCGAAGAGATGCGGCGCGCAGGCTCGGCTGGACCATAAAAGCGTCTCATACGTCTTCCAGGATGGATGCGAGTCAGCTTCTTCCTTTGGCTTTCTTGCCGGCCTTGCGCTGCGGCTTTCTACTCTTCGTCTCCTTGGCTCCGGCGAACTTAAAATGCTCGCGGCAGAGACGTATGAAGGTTTGACAGATGGGCGAATCATACCCGTCGCTCAAGCGTGCCAGTCCGAGTTCCCAGTTAATCTGCGCGCCTTCTATCCACCAGGCGACGAGGCGGCCATCGGCCAGTTCTTCGCGCACAGTCTGCCTGGGAATAATACCTATGCCCATATCCTGCTCGACCATGCGCTTGATTGCTGCCTGACGGCTCAACTCCATCGCCACTAAGGGCGTGATGCCTGCCGCCGCGAAGAACTCGTCAATCAGGCGGCGCGTGTTGCCGCCGCGCTCGCCGAGGATCAGTTTCTCCTGGGCCAAGGTGTAGGCGCTCACAACGCGCTGGCGTGCCTGCGCATGCTGCGGCGAGGCGATAGCCACCAGCTCATCCTGGCTCAACACCTCCGTCTGTATCCCGTTGGACTCGACCGGCAACGAGACGAAAGCCATGTCCAGCTCGCCCGCCAGTATCTGCTTGACAAGCTCTTCGCTGGTCCCCGAGCTGACGGTTATCTCTGCGCGCGGGTGTGCCTCGCGCAGCGCCTTTAAAATCTCCGGCAGTTGCTCTGCGCTGACCATTCCGGAGGCGCTGCCGACGCGCAGCCGCCCGTATTCAGCCCCGGCCAGCTCCGCTATCTCCGCCAGCGCCGCATCATGTTCGCGCAAGATGCGGCGCGCGCGAGCGAGCAGGGATTCGCCAGCTTCAGTCAACAGCACGCGCCTGGGCGCACGCACAAAGAGACGCGCGCCGACTTCCGTCTCAAGCTGTCTGATCTGCATGCTGATGGCGGCCTGCGTGACATGCACGCGCGCCGCGCCCGCCGTAAAAGTGCCCGTGTCCACGATGGCCGTGAAAGCCTTTAATTGTCTGATCTCCATACTGCAACCTGTTATCAGAGATGGTTATTGCGCTGATAAAATCTTTTAGTTTCTATTATAAATAGTGGATGTTTATAATCAAGCGCGAAATCGCAGGGCGAAGGTATGTCTCCTCTTAACTGTCAGTGTAGGAGCTTCAGGCAAGACTGATTTTATGAGTTCTCTTGGCAGAGATGTGGCTGAGCTGGTGCTGGGCGTTGACGGCGGCGGGACCAAGACGCGAGCCACGATTCTGGATGAAAAAAATGAGGTGCTCGGCGAAGGCAATGCCGGCCCATCGAATCCTTTGCGCGTCGGAGTCGGCAGCGCTGTGACGGCCATCCGCTCTGCCTTTGATAAAGCCTGCGAGGAAGCTGGCCTGATGCGCTCTGAAATTACAGCGGCGCAGATCGGCCTCGCAGGTGTGCGGCGCGAAGACCTGCGCCAGAGCATGCGCGAAGCTCTCAAGAAGGCGCTCAGGATACGCGAGCTTGACGTGGTGACGGATGCCGAGATCGCGCTGTATGGTGCGACGAGCGGCGAGCAGGGGTTGGTCGTGATTGCCGGGACAGGCTCTATCTGTTGCGGTAAAGAGGCGCGCGGGCGGCGTGCCTGCGCGGGCGGCTGGGGGCCTCTGGCGGGCGACGAGGGGAGCGGCTCATGGATTGCGCGCAGAGCCTTGCAGGCTGTCGCGCAGGCCGCCGACGGTCGCGGGCCGCAAACTTCTTTATCAAAAGCTGCCTGCGATTATTTCAACCTGCCGACGCCTGAAGACCTCTCTATGGCGATCTATGCGCCGAGCATGACCAACGAGCGGATCGCGGGTTTTGGTAGACACGTCATAGAAGCTGCGCGCGAAGGAGATGAAGCGGCCCACAAGATTATCACACAGGCGGGAGAGGAGCTGGGCGTCGCCGCGTGTGCCGTCATACGCAAGCTCAAGCTTGAGCGCGAGCGTTTCCAGGTGGCCTACGTCGGCGGCGTCTTTACGGCGGACGAACTCGTGCTCGCGCCCCTGCGTGTAGCGATTAAGCGAGTCGCGCCCAGAGCCTTTCTCGCTCCGCCGCTACTGACTCCATCGGTCGCCGCCGCACGCATGGCACGCGAACATCTCAAGGACCTGGCGGTGGCCGTGTGAAAAAAAGTGATGAGCGATGGAGGATGAGATAAAAGCTATTTCTTATCATTCATCACTCGTCATTCAACACTCATCGTTCATCCGTTCATCGCTCTCTTATGGACCAGTTGCCGATTACCGAAGAGGAGAACCCGCGCACGGCAGAGATAGCTTCGCTCTCATCTTTGGAGATCGTGCGCTTGATGAACGAGGAGGATAAGCTGGTCGCGGATGCGGTCTCGCTCGTTCTGCCGGAGATTGCGCTGGCGGTCGAGGGAATCGTGCAAAGGCTGCGAGCGGGAGGCCGCCTCTTTTATCTCGGGACGGGTACATCGGGCCGGCTCGGCGTGCTGGATGCAGCGGAGTGCCCGCCGACTTTCGGCGTCTCGCCGGAGCTGGTCCAGGGAATCATCGCGGGCGGATACGAAGCCTGCTATCGGGCGGTCGAGGCTTCCGAAGACGACCGTGAAGCAGGCGCGCTCGATCTGGAAGCGCGCGGCTTTAGGGGCGACGACGCCCTGGTGGGTATAGCTGCCTCCGGTCGCACGCCCTACACTGTCGGCGCGGTCGAGCACGCTCGCTCCCTCGGTGCATTCACAGTCGCACTGACCTGCGCGCCGGATTCAGCGATGACGCGCGTGGCCGAAGTGAGCATCGTGCCTGTGGTTGGACCGGAAGTGATTGCAGGCTCGACGCGGCTCAAGGCTGGCACGGCGCAGAAGATGGTACTCAACATGCTCTCGACGGCGACGATGGTCCAATTAGGTTATGTGACGGGCAATCGCATGTCGAATCTTCTGCCCCGCAACGTGAAGCTGCTGGCGCGCGCGCGCCGTATTCTGAGCGCGGAGACGGGGATGGATGAGGGGGAAGCGAGCGCGGCTTTGGAGCGTGCGGGCGGCGACTTGCGTCTGGCGCTGGTTATGAGTAAAACGGGAAGCGAGCGCGAAGAGGCCAGGGGTGCGCTCGACGCTGCGGGCGGCGTGGTCCAGCGGGCCGTAGAGATTCTTTCGCAGTCCGAGAATTCATCAAGTTAAATCGTCTTGAGTCTTCCGTCATAAACTATCTAATATGAAAGCTCTGGACCTGGCGATCATCTTCGGCTATCTCATCGGCGTGACGCTGCTCGGCACGTGGTTCGCCGGAAAGCAGGAGACGACGCGCGATTATTTTCTGGGCGACAGGACAGTGCCCTGGTGGGCCATCGCGGCATCCATCGTCGCGACGGAAACCTCGACCATCACTTTTATCTCAGTCCCCGGTATAGCCTTCGCGCGCGGCGGCAATTTTCAATTCCTGCAACTCGTCTTCGGTTACATGCTCGGACGCATAGTTATCTCGCTCCTCTTCATCCCATCCTATTTTCGCGGCGAGTTGTTGACGGTTTACCAGCTTCTGGACCGGCGCTTCGGCGTCAAGATCAAGATGCTGGCGGCGGCTCTCTTCGTCGTCATGCGTAATATCGCGGACGGGATACGGCTGCTGCTGACGGCCATCGTGCTGGCCGCCGTCTACACAGCCTTTCAACCGGGCGCGAATGCGGACATGCTGATCGTCGCTTCCATCATCCTGATAGGCGTCGTGATGATCGTCTTCACTTACTTCGGCGGGATGGAAGCCGTCATCTGGGTAGAGGTGGTCCAGCTTGGCATTTACATCGCGGGGGCGATTGCCGCCGCCGTCGTCCTGGTCCATTCGACCGAGGGGGGCTTGACCGCGGCTTTGGCGGCTGGCTCGCAATTCGGTAAATTCCAGCTCTTCGATTTCTCGTTGGATTTTACCAAGACCTTTACCTTCTGGGCCGGTCTCATCGGCGGCTGCTTCCTGACGATGAGCACGCACGGGACGGACCAGTATCTGGTCCAGCGTTATCTGTGCACGGATCGCCCGCGACGCGCGGCGACGGCGCTGCTGACGAGCGGCGCGATAGTGCTCGCTCAGTTCATAGGCTTTCTCTTCATAGGCGTGCTGCTCTTCGCTTTTTATCATCCGTATACGGACACGGCTTATGCCTCGCTGCAAACGGCGCAGGCAGCCTATCCATTCACGGGCGGCGACCGCGTCTTCCCGGATTTCATCACGAAGCACCTGCCTTCCGGTTTGTCGGGGCTGGTCGTCGCGGCCATCTTCGCGGCGGCGATGTCTTCATCGCTCAACTCGATTGCGGCGACGGCGGTCAACGATCTCTACAAGCCCTTTCGCCCGAAGCGCAGCGACAAGCATTACCTGAAGGTCTCGCACTGGCTGACGCTGTTGTGGGGCATCGTGCAGATTGCCGTCGCGCTTTTTGTGCGTCATCGCAACCGCTCGGCGCTGGACCAGGCGCTCTCCATCGCATCACTGATTAACGGGCCTGTGCTCGGAGTCTTTCTGGTCGGCACATTCCTCAGGCGCGTCAGCGAGCCACCCGCGTTGATTGGCATGGGAGCGAGCCTGCTCTTGATGCTCTACGTTTTCCTGACGACAAAGATTGCCTGGACGTGGTATGTCTTAATCGGAAGCCTCTTGACATTCTTTATCGCGTGGCTGGCAAGCTTCGCTTTCGCGCCCGCGCCGGAAAGCCGTCGTGATGAGCTGTCGCCATCCGGCGCGGTTGAAGAACTCTTGCCCGTTGCGGAAACCGAAAAACTCTAAATGATTGGCATCAATCCAGTGACTCGTTCAATAACATCTTGTCTCGTACTCGTCTCCATCTGGCTCGCGCCCTTCGCATCATCCGGCGCGCAAAGCCTTAAGCATCAAAGCTCTTTTGCCGGAGTCTCAACCATCTCAAAGGCTCTCGCTGCCGAGAAGTCTTCAGCTTCGTTCAGGCCATATACGCGCCAGCCCTCGAAGGATGCTCTCAAGTGGGCCGACAAAGAGCTGCGGCGTATGTCGCTGGATGAAAAGATAGGTCAGCTTGTCTCGATTGGCGTCAACGCGACGTTTCTCAACCAGGAGAGCGATGCTTTTCGCGCGCTGCGCAGGCAGGTGGAAGAGAACCACATCGGCGGGATCATACTTTTTCGTGGTCCGGTCTATGAATCAGTGGTCCTCGTCAATCGCATGCAGCAGTTGTCGCGCTACCCGCTGCTCATCTCTGCGGACCTTGAAGCCGGAGCCGGAATGCGTTTTGACGATACCGTGAATTTCCCCTGGAACATGGCCGTCGGCGCAACTGGCAATCCGGATTACGCCCGCCGACAGGGCGAGTTTACCGCGCGAGAAGCGCGTGCTCTAGGCGTCCAGCACGTCTTCGCGCCCGTCGTGGATGTTAATAACAACGCTGGCAATCCTGTCATCAATGTGCGCTCTTATGGCGAAGACCCTGCTGAGGTCGGGCGCTTCGCGGCTGCTTTCGTAGAGGGCGCGCAACGCGGCGGCGTTATCGCGACCGCCAAACATTTTCCGGGGCATGGCGATACTGCTGTTGATTCGCATCGCGGGCTGCCCGTCATCAACGTCGGGCGCGAGCGTCTTAACAGCATCGAGCTGGTCCCATTTCGAGCGGCGGTCGCGGCGGGCGTCGGCTCGATCATGGTCGGTCACATAGGCTTGCCGCAGCTTGAGCCAACCACAGTCAGCCCTCTGCCTCGCAGCCCTGGCGCGAGCGCCAAGCCTTCCTACGCGGACACGGAAGTTATCGTCGAGAACGCGACTCTTCCGGCCACCATGTCTACGGTCTTGACCGGACGACTCTTGCGCGATGAGCTGAAGTTTGACGGACTCATCCTGACCGACGCGCTGGACATGAGCGGACTGACAATCTACTTCAACGCGGACGAGGCGTGTGTGCGCGCAGTTGTGGCCGGGGCGGACATGCTGCTCAAGCCTGCGGATCCGGATGCCTGCGTGCGCGGACTGCGCGAAGCTGTACGCTCCGGCAGACTTTCGGAAAAGCGTGTGGAGGATTCGGCGCGGCGCATTCTGGCCGCCAAGTTCGACCTAGGGCTGGTCAAGGAGCGCCAGGCCGCTCTGGACCAGATTGATCGTGAGGTGTCCAGCAGGGATGCCACACGTCTGGCCCAGGAGATTGCCACACACGCCATCACGCTCGTCCGCAACGATGCGAAGCTTTTGCCCTTGAGTAAGCTGCGCACGGATGCGCGCGTCTTTCATCTGGCCGTGACCAACGGCGAAGACCGCCTATGGATCGCGCAGTCATTTAACGCGGCGATGGCGCGCTCCGGCTTAAGGATGGAAGTCATGGTGCTCGACGAGCGTTCTTCCGATACGGAGGTGCGCAAGGCTCTTGAGCGCGCAAAGGATGCCGATCTGGTCATCGCTTCTCTCTACGGTCGCGTGCGTTCGGGTCAGGCCAACAGCGTCGGCCTGCCTGAGCCTGGCGCGCGTGCGCTCAATGCGCTTATCTCTCGCAACGCTCCTGTCATCGGCATCAGCTTCGGCAACCCTTATCTCTTGCAGAGCTTCCCGCAGCTCAAGACTTACCTCGTCGCCTACGGCGATATGCCGAGCCTGCAAGCGGCGGCAGCGCGCGCACTGCTCGGAGAGGCGGACATTACGGGCAGACTGCCCATCACACTGCCTTCGCTCTATGCGCGCGGCACGGGTATTCAGCTGAAAGCTCAGGCGCGAGCGCAGTTGGGAACGCGTTGAAGAAATAATACTGGTCCACAAGTTTCGCGCGCGGGAACGCGTGTTTGAGTGCGGTTCGCCATCAAAGACAAAGAACTTCTATCATGCGCTTAGACAAGTCACGCAAAAACTTTATCCGTCAACACGCTCCGGCTCTATCTAACAACTCTTCTGCGCAACCCTTCCTGCGCGCCATGGTCTTTCTCTTATTGCTTGCATTCACGGTCCACGCCCTGGCTTTCGAGTTGCCGCTGGCCCAGCCCGCCTCTGTCGGGATGTCTGCCGAGCGGCTGGCCCGTATGGATGCTGTCATTGAGCAGGCGATTGCGCGCAAAGAGTTGCCGGGCGCGGTCGTGCTGGCGGGGCGGCGTGGCCGTGTGGTCTGGCGCAAGGCTTACGGCGCGCGCGTCGTAGAGCCTGCGCGCGAGACGATGACGACCGACACGATCTTCGATCTGGCGAGTTTGACCAAAGTGGTTGCCACCGCGACGAGCATCATGATCCTCATCGAGCGCGGGCAGGTCCGGCTTAATGATTCCATCTCGCGTTATCTGCCTGAGATTAAGGGCGAGGGCAGAGAGCGTGTGACGGTCGAGCAGTTGTTGACGCATAGCTCGGGCTACGCTCCCGATTTCGATTTGAGCGAGAAATGGACCGGCGCTGAAGAGGCCGTCAAGAGGTTGCAGCAGGAGCCGCTGCGGAGCGTGCCGGGCACACGCTTTGTTTATAGCGACATTAACTACATCGCGCTCGGCGAGATCGTCCATCGCGTGAGCGGCCTCACGCTCGATGAGTTTGCGCGGCGCAATATCTTCGAGCCGCTCAAGATGCGCGCGACTGCTTTTCGTCCATCATCTTCACTGGTCCAGCGTATTGCGCCGACGGAAAAATTGAGCGCGGCGGCAAGCTATCTGGGAGGCAGCGGCGCAGGCCCCGGTCCACAGGGCGAGCGCTGGCTGCGCGGCGAAGTGCATGACCCGACCTCTTTTCGGATGGGCGGCGTGGCAGGCCATGCCGGACTCTTCTCGACCGCAGACGATCTGGCCGTCTATTGCCAGATGATCTTAAACGGCGGCGAGTATAACGGCGTGCGTATCCTGAGTCCGATGAGCGTCGCGGCGATGACGAGGCCGCGCACCGTGACGGAAGATGGCGCAGCGCGCGGTCTCGGCTGGGACATCGCGAGCAGCTTTTCATCAAATCGCGGAGACCTCTTCCCCGTAGGCTCTTTCGGCCACACGGGTTTTACAGGCACATCCATCTGGATTGACCCTGCGAGCGAGAGCTTCATCATCTTCCTGAGCAATCGCGTACACCCTAACGGCAAGGGCGATGTGACGGCTTTGCGCGGGCGCGTGGCGGCGATTGTCGCAGGCTCCGTGATGGATGCGGATGCCGTGCGCGTGCGCGAAGAGTCTGCGCGTGCCCTCTCGCAGATTGTCGCGGACGTGGCGCGGCTTCAGGCGGCAAACAGCGCGCGTCTCTTGAGCGCGGCGGCGGATACGCCTTTGGACGCGCAGGTCCTGATAGGGATTGACGTGCTTGAGCGCACGGGCTTTAAAGAGCTGGCGGGTCTGCGCCTGGGGCTGGTGACGAACCACACGGGGCGCGACCGTCAGGGCAGGCAGACGATAGACGTGCTGCGCGGTGCGCCGGGCGTGCGTCTCGTCGCGCTCTTCTCGCCTGAGCACGGCATACGCGGGCAGGCGGACGAGAACATTTCCGATACGAAGGACGAGAAGACGGGCTTGCCCATCTACTCGCTTTACGGCGAGACGCGTCGGCCCAAAGCTGAACAACTCAAAGACCTGGATGCCTTGGTCTTCGATATTCAGGACGTCGGGACGCGTTTTTACACTTACATCTCTACGCTCGGTTATGTGATGGAGGAAGCGGCCAAGGCAAAACTTCCGGTCTACGTGCTGGACCGGCCCAACCCGATTGGCGGGCTTGAAGTGGAAGGGCCTCTGGCGGATTCGGACAAGCTCTCTTTTATAGCCTATCACACGCTTCCCGTCAGGCACGGGATGACTATCGGAGAGCTGGCGCGTCTGTTTAATGAAGCCCGAAAGATTAATTGCGAGCTGCGCGTCATCAGGATGGAAAATTACAGGCGCGCGATGTGGTTTGATTCAACCAATCTCGTGTGGGTCAACCCTTCGCCGAATATGCGTAGCCTGACAGAAGCCACGCTCTATCCGGGCGTCGGGCTGCTTGAGACGACAAACCTTTCGGTCGGGCGCGGCACGGACACGCCTTTCGAGCTGGTCGGCGCGCCCTGGCTCGACGGGCAAAGACTCGCGCAGTATCTCAACGGGCGCCAGGTGGCGGGCGTGCGCTTCGTGCCCGTCCGCTTTACGCCGAAGGCTTCCGTCTTTAAGGGAGAAGAATGCGGCGGCATTAATCTGGTCGTCACGAATCGCGCGCTCTTTCGCCCTGTCACGGCTGGCCTTGAGATTGCCGTCGCGCTCAGGCTGCTTTATCCGTCGGAATGGAAGGTTGACGATTACGCGCGGCTGCTCGCCAACGCCGAGACGCTCGAACGATTAAAGCGCGGCGCAGGGCCGGAAGAGATTGCCGCCAACTGGTCTACAGCCCTGACGGAGTTTCGCCGCGTGCGCGCGCGCGCCCTGCTTTATCAATAGAGTAAGGCTGGCCCTTGAAGCATCAGCATAATTTATAATCCGGATAAAATCTTTTAGTTTTCAATGTTACTATTGAAACAACTACAATCTCCCTAAAGTTCCGGTGCAGGCGGTCTCGCGACAGGCTCAAAACGAGTGCCGCTCTCTTTCATTGGTTCTCTTTCAAATGTTCACGTCCGGCGCGTAGCTCATCTTCTCCGGCTACGTTTCAGGTTCTCAATTTGATAAAGCCGTCACGGGTTGGAGAGTTTTTCTTTTCCTGACGCTGACAAGCCCCGGCATGCGTTCGGGGCTTGATGCGACTGCACACAAAAGACAGGAGCGAAGTATGAATAGATACCCTTTCTCTCTCTTCTCAAGTCTTCTTTTGCTGTTTGGGCTGGTGGGCGTAGCTCTCGGGCAGGGCACGGCCTCGCGCGTGACAGGCGTCGTGACAGACCCTTCCGGCGCGGTCGTCCCTGGCGCGACCGTGACGCTGACCAACGAAGGCACGAAACTCTCATTCAACACAGAGACCACCTCGGCAGGCACTTACAGCTTTGACTCCGTGCAGGTCGGGACCTATACCGTGACGGTCGAGAAGCAGGGCTTTAAGAAGTTTGTCACGACGGGCAACCCCGTCAACGTCAACCAGCCCGCGACCGTGGACGTGGCCCTGGAAGTCGGCGGCATCAACGATGTCGTCACGGTAGACGCGACCGCCGAGCTGGTCCAGACGAGCAGCTCCGGCAACTTCGGGAATACCGTCGAGCAGAAAACGCTCGAGACTCTGCCCATCGTCGGCGTGCGCGGGCGCAACCCGCTCAGCTTTATCAACTTTCAGCCGGGCGTCGTGACCGGCTCGAACACGGGCGGCGGCGTACACGTTCACGGCGCTCGTGACCGCGCCTTCAACTTCACGCTCGACGGGATAGACATCAACGAATCCAGCGCGGGCGGCTCGAACTTTACGCCGCTGCGTCCTAACCCCGACTCGCTGACAGAGTTCCAGGTCGTGACCAGCAACTTCACAGCAGAGCTTGGGCGCAGCAGCGGCGCGCAGGTGACGCTCGTGACACGCTCCGGGACGAACGTCTTTCACGGCAACCTTTTCGAGTTCTACCAGACGCCGCGCCTCATCGCCAACGAGTACAACAACAATCTCAACGGGACGCCGCGCGGCCAGTTTGTCCAGCACATCTTCGGCGGCAGCATCGGCGGCCCTATCATCCGCAACCGAACCTTCTTCTTTGCGAATCTGCAACTGCTCAGAACCTCGCAGAGCATCGCGCGGACACGCACGGTCCTGACGCAGACGGCGCGGCAGGGCATCTTCCGCTATGTGGCCGGCGGGCGCAACAATCCTGCGGGCGTCAGTAATGCTTCGGTGGATGCCAACGGCAACCCTGTCTTCCCTGTGTGCAGCGGGACGGTCACGACCAACTGCATCGCGAGCTACAGCATCGCCGCCAACGACCCCGCGAACCTCGGGCTTGACCCGACGGTTCAGCAGGTCATCGGACTGACGCCGCTACCGAACAGCTTTACGGCGGGCGGCGATGGACTGAACTTCGCAGGCTTCACCTTCCTCGCGCCGCAGACCGAGAGACAGTATGACCTGGCCTTCAAGATTGACCATACCTTTAACGAGCGCAACACGATGTACGTGCGTTATGCTCAGGGCGAGCAGAACACGCTCGGCGATTCGGGTAACGGCAACACCAACGGCGGCATCATCGGCGGGAGCGGCGGCCCGCAGGCTTTCCCCAACTCGCCGCGCAACATCGACACGCTGCGCAACCCTAAGAACCTCGCGGTCAACTATCGCTGGACGGCCACGCCGACGCTGACAAACGAAATCGTGGTCGGCTTTAATCGCTTCACCTTCAGCTTTAACAACGCGGACGAGAACGCCGACTCGAATTCCCCCATACGCTTCGATTGTCCTTTTCCGGGGCTGACCTCAGGCTGTCTGGATTTGACCAACCCGCTCGACAACACACCGATTATCAACAACGCGCGAAGCCTTCGCACATACCAGCTTGTTGATAACCTGAGCTGGCTGCGCAGCTCTCACACCTTTAAGTTTGGCACGAACCTGCGTTACCAGCAGCACCTGGACAATCGCGGGCAGGCGGCAGGGCTGTACGTCAACCCGCAGGTGGATTTTAGCCGCAACGCCAACCCGCCGCCCACAAGTCTGACCACCCCGACCGGCATCAACACGGCCAACGACCGCCCGCGACTTCAGAGCCTCTACAACGTCCTGCTCGGACGCGTCGGCAACATAGGTCAGGGCTTTGTGGCGACGAGCGACAGCGCCTTTGGCGCGCCCGGGACGCGTTTTCCATTCGACGCGCGCTATCCGGAATATGATTTCTACGGGCAGGACACCTGGAAGATTCTCCCGAACCTGACGCTGGACTTCGGCATGCGCTGGGAAATCAAGCTCTCGCCGAGTTCGGCTGGCGACCTTCCGATCCTGCGTCCTGACAGGCCCTTGCGCATCGGCGAAGCGCCCGCCAACAACGTGCGCTGGGTCGAAGGCAAACTCTTTGACAGCGACTGGAATAACTTCGCGCCGACCGTCGGCTTCGCCTGGGACCCCTTCGGCGACGGTAAGACTTCGGTGCGCGGCAACTTCCGTTTAGCCTATGACCGGACCAATACGTTTGTCTTCTCCTCCTTTATCTATAACACTGCTCCGGGCGCGACGGCTGGCGTCATCAACTCGTCCTTCGGCACGCAGGCCAACGAGCAGGGGCGTTTACGCTTCGGCCTCCCGACGCTCTCGCCGCCCGCGGGCCTGACGCCGGAGGCTCTGCGCCAGCCCCCGGCTTTCTCTTCCAACAGCATCTCTGTGGTTGACCCAAGCCTTCGCTCGCCGAAGACCTATCAGTGGGGCGCGAGCTTTCAGCGTGAAGTCGGGTGGGGTTCGGTCGTCGAAGTAAACTACATCGGGCGCAAGGGCGTGGGACTCTACGGCGCTTACGATGTCAATCAAGTGGACATCTTCAATAACGGTTTCCTCGGAGCCTTCAATGCCATCAGGTCAGCCTTTATCGCTAACCCTGATTGCTACCCGACCTTCAATTCGGCGAAGTGCACGATACCGGCCAACACCAGCCCGTTGATTAACGACCTGCTGGCATCCGACACGCGGCGCGGCGCTCTGACAGGCTCGCAGTATTTCGCCACGAGCCTGTTTACCTCCGAAGTAGGCATCGGCTCGGTGGCGGCAGCGGCTGACAGCCTGGCGCGTCGCACGAACGCCAACGACCCTAATGTGCCGACCATCGTCCGCAGCGGCTTTAGCCCCTTCTTCTTCCGTCCCTACCCGCAGTTTTCAGGCGCTGTCAACGTCATTGACAGCAACGATTTCTCTGTCTACAACGCGCTTGAAGTGCAGTTAAAGCGCCGCTTCAATAAGGGACTGAGCTACCAGTTGTCCTACACGCTGGCGAAGTCCATGGACACGCGTTCCTATGATCCGGCCTTAACGATTGTCGGGCGCGGCACAACTCAGACGGCCTCGAACACTCCCTATGATGTTCACAACCGTCGTCTGAATTACGCGCGCTCCGACTTCGACCGCAGACACTCGCTACAGGGCTACGTCGTCTACGACATCCCGCTCGGCAGGGGGCGGCAGTTTCTCAATAACGTCAATCCAGTGGTTGACCGTCTCATCGGCGGGTTCGAGCTTGCCAGCGTGCTCATCTGGCAGTCTGGCCGCCCGTTCACCGTCTATTCGGGTGTCAACACGATTAGCAACGTTCTACAGACACCGGCCAACTGCAACGGGTGCAGCGCCAATCTGGGCAGCGTACAACAGGAGTCTGGGACGAACTTCTTCTTTACACAGGCGCAGCGCGCGCAGTTTTCCGCGCCCGGGCCGGGCGAGTTCGGCAACACGGGTCGAAACTTCTTTACAGGCCCGCCGCTCTTTAACCTCGACCTCATGCTCGGCAAGAAGTTTTACCTGACCGAGACCATGAACTTCGAGGTGCGGGCCGAGATGCAGAACGCGACCAACACGCCCGCCTTCGATTTCCCGACGGCGGTCGTCACCAACAGTACCTTCGGGCGCATACGCGGGAGCGTCGTCAACACCGCGCGGCGCGTGCAGTTGGCTGTCAAATTTAACTTCTAAACCGCAAACGAAAGCGGCGGCGGCAGCTTGATCTTAAGAGACAAGTTGACGTTGAGAGGCCAGGCTGACCGCCGCTTATTTCCAGGCCAGGTGTGATTATGCGAACGGTCATGGCGCGCGTCGCCATCATCACGGTTCTCATCTCGGTCCTTTCGCAGTCGCCATCGCTGCTCCCGGCTCAACAGCCCGGCGCAGCTCCCTACGACCTTGTCATCATCAACGCACGCATCGTGGACGGGACCGGCAATCCCTGGTTTCGTGCGGACGTGGCCGTCAAGGATGGACGCATCGCACGCATCGGGCGTGTTTCGGTCGAGCAGGCGCGCAAAGTCGTTGACGCGCACAACCAGATTCTTGCGCCAGGCTTTATAGACGTTCACACGCACGTCGAATCAATCTACAAACAACCCGAAGCTGAAAACTTTGTGCGGATGGGCGTGACCTCGCTTGTCACGGGCAACTGCGGTTCATCCGCGATCGACGTGGGCGAGTTTCTAGGGCGCATCAAGCAGACGCCGCTCGCCGTCAATCTCGCCACCTTGATCGCGCATGGCTCTGTGCGCTCGCAGGTGCTCGGGCTTGAAGACCGCGCGCCCACTCAGGAAGAGCTGCAAAAGATGTCCGCGCTGGTCGAGCAGGGGATGAAGGACGGCGCGGTCGGTCTCTCGACGGGTCTTATCTACGTGCCGGGAACTTATGCCAAGACAGATGAAGTGGTCGCCCTGGCGCGCGTCGCCGCACGCTACGGCGGACTCTACGCCACACACATGCGCAACGAGGGCGACGGCGTCATGGATGCCATACGCGAATCCATCCGGATCGGTGAGCAGGCCGGGCTGCCCGTAGAGATTTCGCATTTTAAGATTAGTAGTAAAAGGTTGTGGGGACAGAGCACGGCGACTATCGGGCTGGTGCGCGAAGCCAGAGAGCGCGGGCTGATGGTCACTGTGGACCAGTACGCCTATACGGCCTCTTCGACTTCGCTCGATTCGCTGCTGCCCGCGTGGGCGCTGGCCGGGGGCCGCGAAGAAGGGAAGCGGCGGCTGGCCGATAAGGCCACGCACGAGCGTATCGTGCGCGAGATGAAAGAGACGCTCAAGCAGAGCGGCTTTAAAGATTATGCTTACGCGGTGGTCGCGGGCTACGAAGCAAACGCGGCCTTTAACGGTAAATCCATCGCCGAGATTACCAGACAGACGCTCGGCAAGTCTGACGTCTCGGCGCAGCTCGAACAGATTTTCGTGATGTACGCGGCGGGCGGCGCAGGCATGGTCTATCACAAGATGAATGAAGATGACGTCGCGCGCATCATGCGCGAGCCGTTTACGATGATTGCCTCCGATAGCGGCGTGCGCCGCTTCGGCGAAGGCGTGCCGCACCCGCGCGGCTACGGCAACAACGCACGCGTGCTCGGCCACTACGTCCGCGAGCTAAAACTGCTCGGTCTCGAAGATGCCGTGCGCAAGATGACATCTCTGCCCGCGCAAGTCTTCGGTCTGCGTGACCGCGGTCTCTTGCGCGAAGGCTACGCGGCTGACCTCGTCCTCTTCGACGAGACAACCGTTAGCGACCGCTCGACCTTTGAACAGCCGCACCAGTACCCGGTCGGCATCGGCTATGTCTTCGTCAACGGTCAAATAGTGCTCTCGAACGGGCAGTTGACGGGGGCGCATCCGGGCGCTGCGCTGCGCGGGGCGGGCGCAGGCGGTTGAGCGACGTGATAGTTCTTGCTACTCGCGGCGCAGCCAGTGTATAAGATTGAGCATCAAGCTGTACGGCCCTGAGCGGCAAATACAGTCACAGCAGTTCGCACTCGTTTGAATCCCGGAAAACCTGTCTGAGTCTTGAGCCGCGAGAGTCCGCAGCACTCTTCAGCTCATGCCCAGAATCTACCAGAGATGAAAAGGAAACAGCCCATGAGACACCATTTTGAGATCGCATGTCGAATAATCATCCTTGCGCTCGTCTGTTGCGCCGGTCTGAGCGTCGCCTCGGCGCAGGAGATTACAGGCACCATCAACGGAACGGTCAAGGACGCCAGCGGCGCAGCCGTCGCGGACGCGACCGTGACGATTACCGATGAGGATAAGAATATCGTCGTGCGTACACTGAAGACGGGCGATGAGGGCCAGTACTCCGCCCCGTCTTTGCCCGTCGGCAACTATTCTGTCGCCGTTGAAGCACCAAATTTTAAGAAATCCATCCAGACTAATGTCAAACTCGATGTCAATCAGCGGCGCACACTAGATGTCACCCTTGAAGCGGGGAATATAGCTGAGGTTGTGACGGTCGGAGTTGACCCCGTGGCGGTTGAGCTGACGACGCCGACGGCCTCGACCGTCATCAACGGCGAACAGGTCCGCGAGCTTTCGATTAATAACCGCAACTTCGTCCAGCTCGTGACGCTCGCGCCCGGCGTGACCAACGACCTGGCGGACCAGGTTTATGTCGGTACGACCAATCCGGCGGGGCAGGCCAACACAGTCAATATCTCTGTCAACGGCGCGCGCAGCAGCTCGAACACATTTCTCGTTGACGGCGCGGACATCACGGACCGCGGCTCGAACTTAACCATCCAGGCTTATCCGAGCGTTGATTCAATCGGCGAGTTCAGGGTCTTGCGCAGCCTCTACGGAGCCGAATCGGGCAACAGCGGCGGCGGCCAGGTCAACATCATTACTCGCTCGGGCGGCAACGAGTTTCACGGCTCGCTCTTCGAGTTTGTACGCAACGAGCGGCTCAATGCGAATGATTTTCTGACCAACGCCTCGACCGCTCCGCCCTGCGGTCGTGACTCCAACGGCGGAGCCAAACGCTGCCCCTTCCGCTATAACAACTACGGGTTGACGATTGGCGGACCAATCATGTATCCCAATTTCGGTGAAGGCACGCCGGGCGGCGCTTTTAAGAAACTGAGCAGGACCTTCTTCTTCTTCTCTGAAGAGCAACGACGCGATATACGCTATCCGACTTTAGTCTCGACGGTCCCCGATACCGCGCTGCGACAGGGAATCTTCCCGATTGATGTCTGCATCAATCGCAACAACACGACGGACACCTGCACCGGGGCGAACATCCTCAAAGCCGGAACGCCGCTGCCCGCGAATCTCTTCAACCCCGCGGCCCTCTCATACATCAACCAGATTTACAACCGTCTGCCGCAGCCGAACGGGGCCAATTACGCTCTGACCTCCGCCGCCATCAACAAGGCGGACTTTCGACAGGAGATTCTGAAATTCGACCACAGCTTCACGGATTCCTGGACGGCCTTTTATCGTTATGAGAACGATAAAATCCCGACCCTCGATGTCAACTCGCTCTTCTCAAGCGGCGGCAGCCTGCCCGGAGTCTCGACCACCGAAACAAATTCTCCCGGCAAGGCGCACACCTTTCAAACAACCTTCACGGTCAACCCGCAAGCGGTCATGGATTTGCGCTACAGCTATTCTTACGGCGCGATTCTCAGCCGCAACGTCGGATACCTGGCCCTCTCTAATTCGACCAACCCCGTGACGCTGCCTTATATCAACACGCGTGACCGCATCACGTCGGTTTCGGGTAACGGTTTTGGCGGGCTAACCAGTTTTGGTCCATATGATAACTTCTCCAACAAACATAATTGGGGAGCCAACCTGAGTCTCATACAGGGCACGCACACGATGAAGTTCGGCGGCGCCTATTCCAAGTACCGCAAGAACGAGAACGCGCTGGTATCGGATACCACCGGAGCCAATCAGGGTATCTTCACCACGTTCGGGACCACGCTCCCAACAGGCGTCACTGCCAGCACGCTCAATCAGAACTTGCAGCGCTGGGCCAACTTCCTCGTCGGCAACGCGGGAACCTTCGTGCAGGGAAAATTCGATTACACGGCTGACCTGCGACAGGCAAATATAGAGGCTTACGGACAGGATGAATGGCGCTTCAAACCCAGTTTGACACTGTATTACGGCGTTCGTTATTCGCGCTACGGCCAACCGAATGACCGCAACGGGCGGCTCTCGAATTTCGACCCGGCGCTGTTCACCCTCGCCAACGCGCCACAGGTGACGGGCGCTGGTAATCGCGTGGCCGGGTCAGGCAATTACTGCAACGGACTTTTTGTTAACTCGCAGAACTACCAGACTGCCATTAACTGCACACCGACGGTTTCACCTTTTGGCGACGAAGTGGTGAGAACTCCAAACCTGGACTTTGCGCCGCGCGTCGGCCTCGCCTGGGACCCGTTCGGCAAGGGCCGCACTTCGGTTCGCACGGGCTACGGTATCTATTACGAGCAGGTGCTGGTCGGTTTCGCCGAACAGATTATCGGCGTCAACCCGCCCTACCAGGAAAACTTCAGCATCAATAACACGCGTCTCGATAACCCTGCCGGGACCAGCACTTTTGTCCCTTCGGCGGCGGCCTCGACGATTCGCGGGATGGATACAGATTGGAAGACTCCCTACATGCAGCATTGGTCCCTGGATGTGCAGCACCAGTTGACCAGCAACACTGTGATGAGCATCGGTTACTACGGCTCAAAGGGAACTCATCTGGTCGGCGTCGTGGAGATAAATGAGCTGGCCCCGGGGCAGGCTCTTCACTCGCAGTGCGCGACCGGAAGCAATACTTTCCAGACGCCCAACGTGACGCTCTCGCCATGCCTCGTCGCCGGCACGGCCTTCTTCTCTTCCGCGGCCACGGCGATTGTGGACCAGCTTCGCCCTTACAGGGGCTATCGCTCGATCACCATGCTCCAGCCGCGCTTCAACTCGAATTATCACAGCTTGCAGTTTTCCGGCCAGCACCGGTTTGCCAAGGCGTCGCAGATTAACATGGCCTACACCTGGGCCAAAAACCTGACCGACAGCCAGAATGACCGCTCGAACGCTCCACAGAATACCGCAGACTTCCGAAGCGAATACAGCCGTGCGGCGCTCGACCGTCGTCATGTTTTTTCGCTCAACTACATTTACGAACTGCCGTTCTACACGGACGGGCAGGGCTTTGCGGGTAAAGTCCTCGGCGGGTGGCAAGCCTCCGGCATTATCGCCGCGCAATCCGGTTTGCCGTTCACGATCACAACTTCAAACTACGACCCGGCGGGCTTAGGCTTCATCCCTGCGGCCATCGCGGGCGGCAGGCCAAACCTGCTCTGCGACCCGAACGCCAATGCGCCCGGCTTGCGCACGCAATACTTCAACGGCGCTTGCTTCCAGGCCAACCCGGCCTCCACCGCGACCAACATCCTCAACGTTCCCGGAACGGCGGGGCGCGGGATTATCAACGGGCCACCGACTTACCGCGTTGATTTCACCCTGACGAAGAATATTCACTTTAGCGAAAACGTGCGCTTGCAGCTTCGCGGTGAAGCCTTCAATGTTTTCAACCACACCAACTTCCGCACCATCGGTACTAACATCACGTTGGGAACCTATAACACGGTGACGGCTGTCAGAGACCCGCGCACGATTCAGCTCGGCGCGAAATTCTACTTCTAGTCCGGCGCAAAGCTGGACCACAAAAAAAGCCTGCCCGCAAATGGTTTTCAGAAGCTTTGCGGGCAGGCTCTTTTTTATCATCAAGACAGAGCTGACTGTAAACTCTTTTTCGTTATCTCCAGTGCCCGTCCTTCGCATCGTTTGCGCTCAAACTGCTCGCCCTTCTTCATCCACATTCGGTTCCGGCTCGACGCCTGCCTCCGCGCCGTAAAATCCCGCGCGCCTGTAGGATTCATCCAACAGCTCGACCGGATGGCAGAGAGATAAACTGAGACCACGGAGTTGTGCGCCCGCGCCGATCTGCATGTGGCAGCCCGGATTGCCCGTCGCCAAAACCCGCGCGCCCGTCTCATCAATATGCGCGAGCTTTTCTTCGAGCACGCGGGATGACAGCTCCGGCTCAAGCAGGTTGTAAACGCCCGCGCCGCCGCAGCATCTCTCGCTCCCTTCGAGCGCGATGAACTTCAGCTCAGGGACGGCGCGCAGCATTCGCAAAGGCTCTTCAACGGCCCGCTGTCCGTAGAGCAGATGGCAAGACGCATCGTAAGTCGTCACTTGATGGTCCAGCGGCGCGCCCTCGCGTATGCCTGTCAGCTCAAGCTGCTGGCTGATGTCGCGCACGCGCTCGCTAAAGAGCCTTGCGCGCTTTGCATAAACATCATCATGGGCGAGCAGGTGCGCATAAGATTTGAGCATCGCGCCGCAGCCGCCCGCGTTGGTCACGATGGGACTCTCTTCTTCATCATCGCGGAAAGCATCCAGGTTGCGTCGCGCCAACGCGCGTGCACCTTCCATATCGCCCGCGTGAGCGTGAAGCGCGCCGCAGCAGACCTGTGCCGCGGGCACGCTCGCCGCGCAGCCATTGGCTTCGAGCACACGCGCCGTCGCACTGTTGACTCTCGCAAATAATCCTTCCGTCACGCAGCCTGTAAAGAGCAGCGCCCCGCTCTTTCTCTCCGCCCGCGAAGGCGGAACGCTGTGCTGCCTGTCGAAGTGGTCCAGCCCGCGCAGATTAATCGGGGACGAGCTATCGAGCAGGGCCAGCGCAAAATCCATGCGCGGCGAGATGAGGCGCACCAGCCCAACCTTTCGCAGCAGCCGCGCGAGCCTCATATCGCGCAGGAGGCGCGCGAATGTGAAGGCCATGCGCAGCCGCGCCGGATGAAGCCAGATATGCCGCAAAGCAAAGCTCAGCAGACGCATCTCTGGTCCACGCCGCTCTTCAATCAAGTACAGTTCCGAGCGCGCCGCTTCGAGCAGTTGCCCGTACTCGACACCAGCCGGGCACGCCTGCTCGCAGGCCCTGCATCCCAGGCAACGATTGATGTGGCTCTCAAAGGCGGAGGATGTGTTCGGGAGGCGACCTTCCTCGACCGCCCGCATCAGGTAGATGCGACCGCGCGGGCTGTCATTCTCATCGCCCGTGTGAACATAGGTCGGGCAAGCCTCAAGGCACAGCCCGCAATGAACACACGCCAGCAGCTTTTCCTCCTCCTCCGCGAGGATGCCCGCCAGTTGTGTTGGCTGAAGCGAAGTCATAAGAAACAATCGACGCGGCAACGTGTCAGAATTAGCCACCGCAGGCACGGAGACACGGAGAGTAGATAAATCAGAATTCTATAAGACTTTTCAACACATCTTTCCTGCTTATGCGCGCGCTCTCTCTCTCTGTGTCTCTGCGTCTCTGTGGCTGATGTTCTGGTTTTGAAATATTAATATCCCAGAGGCTCGCCCGCGCTGCGCGAATCGGTTGCGCCGAGCCGCACGCCCGTCTTCTCTTCGATCATGATGCCTGTCGCGCTGGCGACATTTCCAGGTTTCGACGTGAACTTGTGCCCGTAGGATTCGAGCACGCGCTGCGTGTCTATCGAAAGCCCGTACTGTTCGTAGAGCAACTCGTCCGGCAGCCATTGATGATGAATGCGCGGCGCGTCAATGGCCTGCTGTATGTTCATCTCGTGGTCTATCACGTGGATGATGATTTGGAGGACGGCGTTGATGATTCTGGGGCCGCCGCGCCCGCCAACGGCGAACCATAAAGAGCCGTCTTTGCGCAGGACGAAGGTCGGCGTCATGGACGAGAGCGGGCGCTTTCCACCCGCTACCGCATTGCGCTCGCCCTGGACCAGTCCGAAAAGATTAGGCGAGCCGGGCCGCGCCGCAAAATCGTCCATCTCGTCATTCAAGAGCACGCCCGTCCCCTTGGCCGTCACGCCGGAGCCGTAGAGGTCGTTGATCGTGTAAGTGTTCGAGATGGCGTTGCCCTGCGGGTCTACGACGGTAAAGTGAGTTGTCTCGGTCGGCTCGCTCCCGGTGGGCTGGCCCGGTCGCACATCGGCGCTCGCAGAAGCCTGCTGCGGGTTGATGCCAGCGCGCAGCCGCCTCGCGTAATCCTTGTCAATCAACCCGGCGACAGGCACTCTCGCAAAATCGGGGTCGCCCATATATTCCGCCCTGTCTGCGAAAGCGCGTCTCATAGCCTCCGCAATCAGATGATACTTCTCCGCAGAAGCCCAGCCCATCTTGCGCAGGTCATAGCCTTCGAGGATATTGAGCATCTCCAGTAGGACAGTCCCGCCGGAAGATGGCGGAGGCATAGAGATAATCTCGTAGCCGCGATATGTGCCGCGCAGCGGCACTCGCTCGCGTGCCGTGTAGCCGCGCAGGTCTTCATAAGTCATCAGGCCTTTGTGCCGCTTCATGTCTGCGGCGATGAGCCGCGCCGTCTGCCCTTCGTAAAACTCTCTTGGACCAAAACGCTGCATGCGCGTGAGCGTCGCCGCCAGCTCGGGCTGTCGCAACACCTCGCCCTCTTGATAAAGCTTGCCGTTGTTGAGAAAGATGCGGCGGCTCTCTTCGTAACCGTTTAGTAAATCTCTAGCGTTGCGCAGCGAGCGCGCATCGCTCCAGGTCAACTGAAACCCTTCAGAGGCCAGTCTTCGCGCAGGCTCTACGAGCTGTGCCCAGGTAAACTTTCCTGAGCCGTATTTTTTTAGCGCCAGTTCCAGACCGGCGACCGTTCCGGGCACGCCCGCCGCGCGATAACCGACCGTTGAAGAGCCTTCGCCCTTGATGAGATTTCCTTTCTGGTCCAGGTAAATATTGCGTGAAGCGGCTGCCGGGGCCATCTCGCGATAATCTATGGCAGTGGTCCGCCCGTCGCGCAGGCGTATCAACATGAAACCGCCGCCGCCCAGATTCCCAGCCTCCGGGTAGGTCACGGCCATCGCCATCGCCACAGCTACCGCCGCATCCACGGCATTCCCGCCGCGCTTCATGACAGCCAGGCCCGCTTCCGATGCCGGGCGACTCTGCGCCGCGATCATCGCGCGCCGCCCACGCACAGGCTCGCGTGTGGCGGCTGCCGCGGTCGAAGATGCTGCGCCCGGCGCAAACGGAGCGAGCGGCGCAAGAGTGAGCGTTAGTATCAGAAAAAGCAGGGCGAGCGTGCGTTTGATTGATGTCAACATGGATTTCGAGCCTGTCTCTTGAGATTTCAAATTGGACCAGCGACGCGTGATGAACTTTCAGCGACAAGGGCGATTGTGCCTTTGACCGGAGCGCAAATGCAAACTATCCAGCGCCTCTCTCAGATTGCCGCAAAGAGCCTGCCCGGAGAGAAAATATTTTCGGGGTCGAGTTGTTTCTTGATGCGCTGCATCAGAGCGACGGGCGCTCCCGTATCACTGATGGCCGCGCACGCCCGATGAATTTCTGCGGGCGTTCTTTCGATAAAGAATGTGCCGCCCGCAACGCGCGCCGACTCACTCAGGCTTGCGAGCGCTGCGACGGTTCTCTCCGCATCTCCCCTCTGGCTGATAAAGCGCACGCGTCCGTCGCCCGCGCAGGCTTGCCATAAAGCTGAAGGAAACGCCGCGCCCTCGTCTTGGTCCAGTGCGGAAAGGAATGCTTCGAGCCGCGTGGGCAGCAGATGAGCTTGCCAGGCAAGCTCGTGTTGATGTTGAAAAGGCAACGCAGCCACATCTCGCCAGAGCCGCGCATCATCTATAACGACCTCGACAAACTCAGGCTGCGTTTCCCTTGCAAGCTGCGCCTGTGTTTGTGCTAATTGATACTCGACCGCCTGCGAAGTTCCGGCGAAACGCAGGAGCAGCGCGCAGCCTGTCTTCTTTGTCGAAGGGAAGACGCGGCCTGTCGCGCGTGGCGAGAGTATTTCGATGGCGACGGGGAACAATCTGGCAGCGAGCACGGCGCGCGCAGAGCGCAGGAGCGAGGCGAGGGGCGCTTGCGCGATGATGGTGGAGGTTTGAGCGGGGAGCGGGCGCAGCTTGAATGTCAATTCAACTATCAATCCGAGCGTGCCCCGGCTGCCTGTCAGGAGCTTGCAGAGGTCATAACCCGCGACGTTCTTGACGACGCGCCCGCCAGCCTTCAACATGCGCCCGTCCGCGAGCGCGACGCGCATCCCTATGACGGAGCCGCGCGGCCCGCCGTAGCCAAACTTTTGAGCGCCCGCCAGCCCCGCCGCAACCACGCCGCCGACGCTCGCGCGTCCGTTATCCGGCGGGTCGAGCGGCAGCCATTGTCCGGCCCGGGCCAATTCCGTATTGAGCGCGGCGAGCGTCAACCCCGCCTCGGTCGTCGCAATCAGGTCGGCAGGCTCGTGCTCCAGGATACTCTTCATGCGGCGCGTGCCGAGGAATAAATCAACACGGCTCAAGCCACGGCCCGCTTCGAGCCATGTCCCAGCGCCCGACGGCAAGATGGTCCAGCGTTCGAGCGAGGCCAGCCGCAACACTTCGCAAGCTTCAACGGCGGAAGCAGGCTCGACCGCGAGCGCCTCCATCAATCCTGATTCGCTGACGTGTTCTGCGCCGACGATTCCAGAGAGCAGCGCGTGCCTGTCGCCGCGTCCGGCAACATGAGAAGGATGCGATTGTGCCGTTGATGATTTGAGCTTCCGCTTTTCATCAGAGACTTGCTGTCTTTGCTCTTCTTCCTGCACGGATGAAGAAGCGTCTGGCTTCTCGCTCCCTGCTTCTTCATCAAAGCTCCGCGCTGCCTCGCCTGTTTGTCTGGATGTTTGCCTTGAGCTGCGCGCCTCGCCGCAGCTACGCGAGGTCGGGATAATCTTGCCGGGGTTGCACAGCCCTGTTGGGTCAAAGGCCGCGCGCACGCGCAGCATGACATCCATATCATCGTCAGAAAAGATGAGCGGCAGGTAGGCCGATTTGTCCAGCCCGACGCCGTGCTCGCCCGTTATTGAGCCGCCTGCGCGGACGCACGTCTCCATCAACTCGCGCCCGGCCTCTTTGACTCGCCGGACCTCTTCCGCGTGGCGAGCATCGAAGCAGAGAAAAGGATGCAGGTTGCCGTCGCCCGCATGAAAGACATTAGCGACGCGCAGGCCGTACTTGGCACCGATGCGATAAGTGGCGGCGAGCACTTCTGGGAGACGCGAGCGCGGGACCACCGCATCCTGCAACATAGTGTCGGGCGAGATACGGCCCATCGCGCCGAAAGCGCCCTTGCGCGCGGCCCAGAGCTTTTTGCGCTCTGCTTCATCAACCGCGCGACGCACCTCGCGCGCGCGGCTCTCAAGACAAATCTTTTCGGCGCGCTCTACGTCTTCATCCAATCCGGCTTCCAGCCCGTCCAATTCAATCAACAGCGCGGCCTCCGCGTCTGTCGGAAGACCAGCCGCGAAAACGCTCGCCTCTACGGCGCGTATGATTGCGCCGTCCATCATCTCCAACCCGGCTGGCATGAGGCCCGCCGCGATAATCGCGGAGACGGCGCGGCTCGCATCGTTGACATCCTCGAAGATTGCCAGCAGCGTGCGCACGGCTGGCGGAATCGGCGTGAGCCGCAAGGTAGCTTCGGTCGCGATGCCGAAAGTTCCTTCCGAGCCGATGAAGAGACCGAGCAGGTCATAACCGGGCGAGTTTAAATCGAGGTCCACAATCTCGCCTCCGCCGAGCACGACGCGCGCCGCCAGCACGTGGTCCACAGTCGTCCCGTACTTCAAACAATGTATGCCGCCGGCATTCTCCGCGATGTTGCCGCCGATGGTGCAGGTCATCTGGCTCGAAGGGTCTGGCACGTAATGAAGACCGTAGGGCGCTGCCGCACGCGAGAGATGCGCGTTGACCATGCCTGTCTGGACCAACGCGAGACGGTTTTCAGGATCGAGTTTGAGCAGAGCGCGCATACGCGCCAGCTCAATCGTCACGCCACGCTCAAGCGCCAGCGCCCCGCCCGACAGCCCTGTGCCAGCGCCGCGCGGCGAGAATGGGACGCGCTCGCGCGCCAGCAGCTTCAAGACCTCCGAGACCTCTTCAGTCGAGCGCGGGAAGACCACTGCGCGAGGCCGAAACTTGTGCTGCGGCAGCCCGTCGCACTCGTAGACAATCAGCTCATCGCTTTCGGTCAGCACGCCTTCGCGCCCGACAATCGCACGCAAGTCAAGGCTTAACTGGTCCACTGTTGGCTGTCGCATCAAGCTCAAAGAATTCTTCTATCTTCAGGGAGAGAGCGATGATACACTACGCGCCCGGTCTTCATGTAGTAAATCTTGAGAGCCATCAAAAGAAGTCGGCTGCTAGTCTTTAGGAATCAATCACTACTTAACAAAAAGAGCTATCGAAATTCTCGACGGAGGTTGGACGGATGGGATTCCGTGATGAATTCCTGTGGTCTCAAAAAACTTATGCCGAGTGGTCTCCGGAACAGACGGCGGTGTGAAAAGGAGAAGAAGGAGCAGGAAGCAAAGCTCGAAGCGCCCGTCACCAATTTGAAAAACCCAGTTGCGCGGCAAAGAGCGCAGTTCCGGCCCCTGGAGTCCGGGTTTCGGCATAGGCTGCCTGCTGTACGGCATCCTGTTCCTGACGATTGGTCCAGTAGTCATGCAGCTTATGAAGGGGCTGATGTTTCTTTCATCCGGCCAGGTCAATGTGCTCGGCGCGCTCGTCTTGCTCATCGCTGTCTTCCTTGTTCCGGCACTGGCCGCGATAGGCGTGGTGATGTTGATTAACGCTTACATCAGGTGGATGGCCGTGACGCGCCCCGTGCAAAAGCTTGAGCGGCAAATCCTAGATAAAAAGGATGAGCTGTTACCGGCGCAGGCGAGGGTCGAAGAGGAGTATCAGAGGAGACGCGGCGAGCTGGAAAAAGAGCTGAAGCAGCTTGAGGCTTTTCGGGAAAAGTGCTGGCAAAAGCAGTACATCTGAGCGGATAATATGAGACTGAAAATAACTCTTACGCTCTTCGTTATGGTATCGCTAATGGCTGCGAACTTTTCGACCAGCGCCGATAACAACAGTCTCTTCGCAGACTTGATTATCGTCAACGCGCGTGTCCACACGATGGATGCGCGCGTGCCGCTCGCGGAGGCCGTCGCCGTTTACGGCAATCGCATCGTCGGGGTCGGTTCGACGGCGGAGATACGTCGGATGGCAGGCCCGCGCACACGCGTGATAGATGCCGTGGGGCGGCTGGTCCTGCCCGGCTTTAACGATGCGCACGTACATTTCATGAGCGGAGGCTTTCAGCTTTCAAGCGTGGATTTGAGGGATGCCGCGACGCCGCTGGAGTTTGCCGAGCGCATCCGCCGCTTTGCCGAAAAGACTGCTCCGGGGCGATGGATAACGGGCGGCGATTGGGATCACGAACGCTGGCCCGGCGCGCCGCTCCCGACCAGAGAATTGATAGACAGGTTTACGCCCGACACGCCAGTCTTCGTCAATCGCCTTGACGGGCACATGGCGCTCGCTAACAGCCTTGCCTTGAGACTCGCAGGCGTGACGCGCGAGACCAAGGACCCGCCCGGCGGTCTGATCGTGCGCGACCCGCGGACGGGCGAGCCGACGGGTATCCTCAAGGATGCGGCGCAGAGCTTTGTCTGGAAAGTCGTGCCCGAGTCGAGCTTTGAAGAGAAGCTCGCGGCTGCGCGCGCGGCGACGGAGCATGCCGCGAGGCTCGGCGTCACGAGCGTGCAGGATGTCTCCGCCGGAAACGATGTCGGCATCTACCAGTTGCTCCTGGCACGCGGCGAACTAAAGACGCGCATCTACGCCGTCTCGCCGCTGCCTGATTGGGAGCGGCTCGGGCGTACAGGCGTGCGCGCACGCTTTGGCAGTGAGATGCTGCGCATCGGCGGCCTCAAGGGTTTCGCCGATGGCAGTCTAGGCTCGACCACCGCGCTCTTCTTCGAGTCTTATCAGGATGCGCCGGAGACACGCGGCCTCGCGGGCGATGAGATGTTCCCGGAAGGAGTGATGCTCAAGCGCACGAAAGAGGCCGATGCTCGCGGTCTTCAAGTGATGATTCACGCCATCGGCGACCGCGCCAATGATTTGATACTCTCCATCTTTGAGCGCGTCACAAAAGAGAACGGCGAGCGCGACCGCCGCTTTCGCATAGAGCATGCGCAGCACATCCGCCCGCAGGACATAGAGCGTTTCGGCAAGGCTCGCGTCATCGCTTCGATGCAGCCCTATCACGCCATTGACGACGGGCGCTGGGCCGAAAAGCGCATCGGCCACCGTCGCGCCCTGACGACCTATGCCTTCCGCTCTCTGCTCGACAGCGGCGCGACCCTGGCCTTCGGCACTGACTGGACCGTTGCGCCCCTGGACCCCTTGCTCAGCATCTATGCCGCCGTCACGCGCCGCACGCTCGACGGCAAACACCCTTCGGGCTGGATTCCCGAACAGAAGATAACGGTCGAAGAGGCCGTCCGCGCCTACACCGTCGGCTCGGCCTACGCCGAATTTACAGACGACGCGAAGGGAACTATCACGCCCGGCAAGCTCGCCGACATCGTGATCCTTTCGCAAGACATTTTTAGCATTGACCCCGTCGAGATTGAAAAGACTCGCGTCCTCTTGACGATTATGGATGGCCGCGTGATTTACGAAGCGAAGTAGAATCCCTGTCGCGGTCCGATATGAATCGGAGCAAGGGTTGAGTTAGAGATGCAAAGCGCATACGCGGCGCTCTTATTGTTTGATAGTTTATAGCCGACGGATTATGCTTGCCCGATGAAGAGGCTTATTCGAGGCGTTGTCAATAGCATCCTCGTCATCCTGGGAATCCTTTCAGCCGGGTTGGGGCTAAAGGGTTTTCTATTGTCGAGCCGTTTTATCGACGGCGGGGTGACGGGCGTTTCGATGCTGCTCTCGGACGTGCTCGGATTTCCGCTCTCTGTGCTCATCCTGGTCATCAACCTTCCTTTTATAGCCCTGGGGTATCGTCAAATAGGCGGCGCGTTCGCCATCAAGAGTACGCTGGCAATCGCTGGCCTCTCGCTCTGCCTGGCCTTCGTTAAGTATCCTGATGTGACGCCTGACAAGCTTTTGACAGCCGTCTTCGGAGGCTTTTTTATCGGCGCGGGGATAGGGCTTGCCATTCGCGGCGGCGCGGTGCTGGACGGGACCGAGATCGCCGCGCTGCTCATCAGCCGGAGCAGCCATCTCCTCAAGGTCGGAGATGTCATCCTCATCCTGAACATCTTTATCTTCTCGGCAGCCGCGTTTTTTCTCGGCATCGAATCGGCGCTCTATTCGATTCTGACTTACTTTGCCGCCTCAAAGACGATTGACTTTCTGATTCACGGGATAGAGGAATATACGGCCATCCTGATTACCTCCGACCGGAGCGAGATTATCAGGCAGGAGTTGATACGCGTGCTCGGGCGCGGCGTGACTATCTACCAGGGACGTGGCGGGTGGACCAACATAGAGCAGGATATTCTCTTCTGCGTCGTGACGCGGCTGGAGATCGGGAGCGTCAAGAAGCTTGTCAAAGAAATAGACGAGACGGCGTTCATCGTGCTACATCCACTGTCCGACGTGGAGGGAGGCGTTATCAAGAAGACAGCTTTACACTGACGTACAAGACGCACGCTTCACGCGCACCGGACTCCTTCGACGAGCATCAAAGGCATGCTCTTGCTGGCGGGAATCACCTGAGCCATCGCGTTCAACGCATTAGCTTTGGGGGAAGCTTAGTGGAAACAACCGTTGTCGAAGGGCTGCGCACTCTCAAGCTCGATCTGGTGCTGACGCTGGCGCTCGCCGCCCTCTTTCTCTTTGTCGGCTACGCTCTGCAAAGGCTCATCCCACAGCTCTCGCGCTCAAGCATTCCGGCTCCGGCCATCGGCGGGCTGCTCTTTGCCTTGATTGTGCTCGCGCTCCATGCGCGCGGCACGCTCGGCATCGCGCTCGATAGCAGCCTCCGCGCTCCGCTGCAAACAGCCTTCTTCACAACCATCGGTCTCAGCGCCACTCTCTCTCTGCTCAGGGCTGGCGGCTGGCGGATGGGCTTCTTCTGGCTCATAGCCTCTCTGACGGCTGTGGTCCAGAACCTGGCCGGGATAGGGCTGGCGCGTGCGCTCAATGCTCCGGCTCCGCTCGGAATTATCTGCGGCGCACTGACGCTGACGGGAGGCCCTGCCACGGGCCTCGCCTTTGCGGACAGGTTCGAGCAAATGGGAATCAAGGGGGCGGGCGCTCTGATTATAGCCTCCGCCACCTTCGGCATCTTTATGGCGAGCCTCGTCGGAAATCCCGTCGCCACAGCCTTGATCCGCCGCTTCAGATTGTCCGCCAGCGTCGCCGCGAAAAAGAGCGGCGGCGATGAGTCGGAGTTCTGGGCCGTTGGACCAATCGGGGAGATGCGAGAGCAGGAAGAAGGGACGGGCGCACCCGCGAGGATAAACGGAGAAGGAAAAGCCGTAGGGAGTAAAGCCGTAGAGACGAACGCGGAATTGACCGGCGTCGTGTTGATTAAGAACCTGATGCTGATTCTCGCCTTGATGGGTTTGGGTGCGCTGGTGAGCATGGGAATGACGCGATTGGGAATGACGCTGCCGGGCTATGTGGGGGCGATGATGTTGGCGGCTGTGGTCCGAAATGTGGATGACCGGACGCGCTGGTTCGGTCTTAATATACGCGCCGTCGAAGCCCTCGGCGCGATTGCGCTCGCGCTCTTTCTGGTCATCGCGCTGATGGATTTAAAGCTCTGGCAACTGGCAGGGCTGGCTCTCCCGATGCTCTTGATTCTCTTTGCGCAGGTCGTTTTGATGATCGCTTACGCGGTGCTGGTCACATTTATTCTGATGGGACGCGATTACGAGGCGGCTGTCACGGCGAGCGGGCACATAGGCTTTGGGCTGGGGATTACGCCCAACGCTGTCGCCAACATGGAAGCTCTGACCGAAACCTATGGTCCTGCGCCGCGCAGCTTTCTGATTGTGCCGGTCGTCGGCGCTTTCTTTATAGATTTCTCGAACGTGCTCGTCATCACGCTCTTTCTCAACTTCATTCGCTGAGGACTCAAACATCATGGCTGCAAAAACCTGCTCGATAATTCTTCTCATCTCACTTTCGCTACAGACTTTCGCTCTGGACGCCCGGGCAACTGGTCCAGCGAGACCGCCTGCCGAAACAGTTGCGCGCACGCAGGCAGCCTTGCAGGAGTTGGTCCAGGAAGCAGCGCAAGCTGCCTTGAAACGCTTCGCGGATAAAAATCTGAAGCCGGAGAATCTAGCCATCACGCTCATAGACCTCACGGACGCGCAGCACCCCGCGCAGGCCAGCTTTCGCGGCAACGAGCCGGTTTACCCCGCGAGCGTCGTCAAGCTCTTTTACCTCGCCGCAGCGCATCGCTGGCTCGAAGACGGCAAGCTGAAGATGACGGACGAACTCAAGCGCGCGCTGCGAGACATGATCGTGGATTCCTCGAACGACGCGACGCATTACGTGCTGGATGCGCTGACGGACACATCGAGCGGCGTTGAGCTAAAGCCCAAAGAGATGGAGCGCTGGGGCTATAAGAGAAATGCTGTTAACCGTTATTATGCCTCGCTGGGCTACAGCAATATCAACGTCAATCAAAAGACCTACTGCGAAGATGTCTACGGGCGCGACCGCGTCTTTCGTGGTCCAAAGGGCGAGAATCGCAACCGCCTGACGACGGACGCGACGGCGCGGCTGCTCTCGGAGATTGTCCTGGGCCGCGCCGTGACGAGTGCGCGCAGCAACGCCATGATGGAACTCTTAAAGCGTGATTTCGCGGGCCAGAGTAAAGACCCTGACGATCAGGCGCACGGCTTTACAGCCATCGCGCTCAAGCCCGGCGCGCGGCTCTGGTCCAAGGCCGGCTGGACCAGCACGACGAGGCACGACGCGGCTTACATAGAACTGCCCGGCGGCGCGCGCTTTATCCTCGTCACCTTCACCACGGACCACGCAGGCGAGCGCGAGATTATCCCGACCGTCGCACGCACCATCATCGCAGGGATGGAAAAGCAAAGATAAAGTCAGAGCGCAGCAGCCATCGAATAAATCAATGATTAACTGATTCAATGGCTTCCCCTTCATCGTTCGTTGTGCATCGCTCATCGTTGCTTTCAGTTATGATTACCGATCTCTCGACATGGCACGAACCGCTGGGCAGTCTCTTTCCGAGGCTGTCCGGCACAGAGGAGTGTGCGCGCTATCGGCTGACGGATGAGCAGTTGGAATTTTACAGGGAGCGGGGGTATCTGGCCGGAATCCGCCTGCTCGATGATGGGCAAGTTGATGCGCTGCGCGCAGAGCTTGAAGAGCTTCTCAATCCTGCGCATCCCGCGCGTCATCTCTTTTACGAATACAACTCGAACGAATCCGCAGACCCCTCAAGGAGACTCTTTCATGCGCTCGGCGCATGGCGCATCACGCGGGGCTTTCACGACCTGCTCTGGCATCCGGGCTTGACCGTTGCGGCTTCGCAACTGCTTGAGGGCGGCGTGCGTTTCTGGCACGACCAGCTCTTTTATAAACCCGCGCATCACGGCGGCGTGGTGGCCTGGCATCAGGACTATTCCTACTGGACCAGGACCAGGCCGCTCGCGCACCTTTCATGCTGGATAGGTCTGGACGATACGGACCGCAGCAACGGCTGCCTGCATTACGTTCCCGGCAGCCACCTCTGGAATCTACTCCCAATGACAGGGCTGGCGAATGAGATGGACGCGATTCAAGCCGTGCTCTCGGAGCAACAGAAAAGGGATTTCAAGCCGGTCGCCATCGAGCTGAAAAAGGGCGAGTGCGCCTTTCATCATCCTTTGATGATTCACGGCTCTTTTGAAAATCTGACCGAGCGCCCGCGCCGCGCGACCGTCATCAATCTCTTTCGCGACGGCGTTGAATCCGACTCGGACGATGCCATGCTCGAAGGCGTCCCGCCGATTCCGCGCGGGGAAAAGATGCGCGGACAATTCTTTCCTTTACTCTTCGACCCCGCGAAAGCAGTTTGAAAGGAGAGCAGGATGACTCTTAAAGAGCAGGAAGTCGAGCAGATTAAACAGCAGGAGGATGTCAAGCGTGCTTTAGAGCAGACGACGCCGACGCAGAGGCCCGAGGTCAAGCCTGTCTCAAGGACAAAAGACAAGGTCTGGCTGGGCACACACGCTCTGCTGCTCCTGGCGCTCGGCGGTTTCTACTATCTCTTGCGGCTCAGCTTCTTCGGCTTCGCTGCCAGATATGTGCCGCTCATACAGCGTTTCACGCTCGGCGCGATGGCGGTTGTGCTGGTCCTGGTGATTGAGAAGTTTATCAACGTCTTTGCGATAGGACGCGTGGATGACATCGTCTCGCAGTATAACCTGAGACGAATCCTGCGGCTCGTCGTGGCGCTCGTCATCACCTTCATCATCATCTCGGTTCTCTTCGCCAACTGGTACACGGCGGTCGTCTCGCTCGGCCTCCTCTCGCTGATACTCGGTTTTGCGCTTCAGACTCCGATTACAAGCTTTATCGGTTGGATTTATATTCTGGTGAGAGCGCCCTACAGGGTCGGCGACCGCATCAAGATTGGAGACGCGACGGGCGATGTGATTGATGTTAGCTATCTGGACACGACGCTCTGGGAGTTTGGCGGCGATTATCTTTCGACCGACCACCCGAGCGGGAGGGTCATCAAGTTTCCCAATTCAAACGTCCTCAGCTCGTCTGTCTTTAACTATACCTGGCCGGTCTTCCCTTATATCTGGAACGAAATCAAATTCCAGATTTCTTACGACAGCGACCTGGAGTTTGTCGCGCGGACGATGCAGGAGGTGGCCGAGGAAGAGCTGGGCGAAGCGATGATGAAGCGCGTCAGCGTCTACCGCGAAGTGCTGGCCCAGACGCCCGTTGATGAGTTGCAGGTACGCGAGCGCCCCTCTGTGCTTTTTCGCGTCAGCGAGAACACATGGGTCGAAGCCATTTGCCGTTATCTGGTCACGCCGCGCGAGGCTGGGAGAGTCAAGACAGTTCTCATCAAGAAGATGCTCGAAAAATTGAACGCCGAGCCGGAGCGCGTCATGTTCCCGAAGAGCAACATGAGGTGAAGCCGCGCCCCAAGACTTATCGCCCCGCTTAACGAATGGTCCACACAGAAGCTTTCGCTCGCGGGCCGCGAGCTACATCTTGAGCTTGATATTTCCACTCACGGTCTTGATTGATAAAGGATGACCGCCGCGTCCAAGCTGGCCCATGGCACGTTGGCCCACAGGGCGTTTCTCTATCCTCAGCGCGAGGTTTTCATCAAAATCTATCTTGCCGGCAATGGTCTCTGCGTTGACATCCGCGTTGGTGTCGTTCGCCAGCCTCAACTCGACGTTGCCCTTGACGGTGTTGAACTGGAGCGCGCCCTGCTCATTGCCACCCGCGAGTTCCGCCTTGATGTTGCCGTTCATGACGCTGGTCTTGATCTCGCCGCCGACAGTCTCCAACTCGACCGTGCCCTGCTGAAGATTAACGCCGATTGAGCCGCTGATATTTTTAACCTCCACGTCCGAGTTGACGGAGGTGATTGACAGTTGGGCCAGATTGCGCGGCAACCTGATTTCATAACGGACTTTAACATCATCGCCCGCGCCCGTCGGCGTACTCTCCAGAGTGAGGTTGTTCTTCTCGCTCGAAGAGATGATGGGGACGGCCTCGCGCTCTTCAGCCGAGCCGCCCTCCTTGATAATCTTCACTTCGGCCTGCGGCTCGTCCCATCCTTCAATCTTGATGTCGCCGCTCACATTCTTGATCGAGACAGAGCTATCTTTGCCGAGCGCGTAGCTCTTTTCGATGACCGTCTTGCTGTCCGAGACATCCGCGTCATCCTCATCCAGCGGCGCAGCGCCAGCCCTCTCCGCAGGCACGGGAGGACGAGGCGGCTGAGCCTTTTGCTCCGGACCATAAACGACGACGCGCTTCGGCTGTGGCGCGGACCGCTCGACAAAAAGGACCAGCGAGACGAGACCGAGCGCCAGGACGCACAGCCCCAGCCCGACGATGACCCATGTTCGCGAAGAGCCTGCGTGCGGCGGAGTATGGATGCCCGTCTGCGGCGCAAGTGGAGGTTGAAAGGCTGTCTGCCTGGGGAGATAGACGGGGTCTGTGTGTGACAGTGGAAGCGGCGAAGTGCTGGCCGGATTCTCCGCTACGGGTTCGGCGGTGAAGACTCTGGTCGGCAACTCTCCCTGCAAAGATTGGCTGATCTCCGCACCGCAGCGACGGCAGTAGCGCTGCCCCGCGACCAACTCCGCGCCGCAATTCTGACAATTTTCTTCCATCGCTCTCTTTCACACCCTCTGCGCGCCTTCGCTCGCCCAAACTGCCGGCGGCAGACGCGCTTCTCAAATCTGTCTAACTATATCTCAGAAATTCTCGAATTAACCAGATGACAAACGCTCGCATTCTCTTATTAGAGCGCGAGCGAAGCAGGAAAGGGGTCGCGGAATTCAACATCGAGTTCCGCGACCCCTTCATGGTCATGAATTATGTGGTGCGCTCTTTTCTGTCTGACAGCTTGCGGCTATTTATTTATCGCAGCTGTTGCCGCGGGAGGATTCTCAACCTTTGTTGACTGATGAAACATAGCCATCCACTTGCCCTGGCGCTTGACCCAGACCGTACTGTCATAGGAAACCTCGCTCTCTGTTTTCCCGTTCGACGTGGCGCTGTTGATAGACTTGTAAGAAAGCAGGGCGGCATCTTTATCCAGCATCAGAATCTGCGGGTCTTCCATCCTGTATTCTGTAATCGTATAGCTCGGGTCAAAGATACTCGATAAGACTGCGGAAATCTTCATCGCTCCGCGAGAGCCGACAACCCATCCGTTCTGGTCCACGAGGGCCGTAAAACCCGCCTGATTCCTCGACTTAATAGCATCTAAAACCTTTTGTTCATTAGCAATAATCATACTCTCATCAGTGACCTTCGCAACTTGCGCCCCGCCCTTCGAGGCTTTTGCTCCTGTCCCGCCGCCTTGCGCGGAACAGATTGAAGCCAGAGCGAGAACTGTCAGGATTGCCAGCAGGAAACGAGTTGTTTTCATTTTATTCTCCAGGAAAAGTAGGGATTCAAAAAGCCTTTATGGAAGCGGCTCTCTTCGGGCCGGATGAAGGATGGTCTCAACGGCAAAGCAGGCAGGGTGTATCACGCGCCTTCGTCCGATGTCAATGATCTGGCGAACGCCAAAATAAAGCGCAAAGAACATCAAGGGTCTGGTCCACAAAATGTCCTTTGCGCCTCGCATCTTCTCAGGAGTGACGAAAGCTAGAACCTGAATCCGCCGCCTGCGAGGAAGACTATAAAAAGGATGATATTGAGCAGGAGGGCGAGCAGCCCTGCGACAATGCCGCCGATAGCCATCCCCTTGCCGCCATACTGCGCCGGATTACTCTTGGCCTTCGAGAGAGCCAGAAAGCCCATCACCATCGCCACCGGGCCGAGGACGATACCTAAAAAGCAGATACCTATAATCCCGCAGACCAGAGAGCCTATCGCCAGCCCGTTCGAGGTGCCCGTCATCGGTCCACCGTAAGCGGGCGAACCCGGCGGCGGCGGCGGCGACCAGCTTCCGGGCGAAGCAGGTGTTGAAGGCGGTGTCCAGGGGTCTGAGGGCGTGGCCCAGGATGCGGGCGGGGGCGGTGTCGGGTCGCCGTAAGTGGCGGGCGGGCGGATTTCGCCTGTCGATGGCGGCGGAGCCATGATTGTCGCCATCGGGTCGTAAGACGAAGCAAGCTCGCCCGTTTCCAGGCGCGTCCCGTCGTTAGCGCAAAAGCTCTGTGTGTCGTCGTAGGTTTGGCCGCATGTAGGGCATCGTTTCATCTCAAGTCTCCGATTCTTCGTGTCAGATTTTTACTCAAGCGGTCTGGAGGCTGGCCGTCTTTCCCGGACTGATTGATACCAGGCTGTCGCGCGGAATATTAGCCGTGGCAGTCGGGTTTGTCCAGTTTCAGCTAAAGCTAAGTTTCCCGCAAGTCTTGAAAGAGTGCGGGTTGGCCGCCGCTCCTGCTGCTTGTCTTTTTATTCGGCAGAGTATAAAAAGCGGCTGGCCTGCGGGGTTCGGGGCTGCGAGCTTTGAAAAAAAATATCCGTGCGTTGTTAATAAACCTAGCCGTGGAGCGTTTTATGGGTGGAGACGAATTTAAGGAGGAAGCCTTGTTAGCCGTCGCTCAAACGCTCAAAACTGTTCCAGAACCGCCCGCCGAGCTGGAAAAGCTCTTTCGAGAGCATCACGAACAAATCTATCGCGCGGCGCATCGCATCACGGGCAGCCCGCTCGATGCAGAGGATGTGCTGCAAACTATCTTCCTGCGCCTGGCGAAGAGCAGCAAACAGCCAGACCTCTCCCCCAACCCTGCCGGCTATCTACATCGCGCCGCCGTCAACGCTGCGCTCGATTTGATGCGCAGCCGCAGCCGGTACAGGTCCGTAGACCTGGAGACGGTCGAAGAGGATTTGGTCCAGAACGATTCAATGAACCCGGAAAAAGAGCAGGCCGACCGCGAATTGAGAAAGCTCATTCGGCAGGCCGTCGCGCGTTTGGGGACGAGCGCCGCAGAGATGTTCGTGCTCCGTTATTACGAAGGCTACGACAATCGCGAGATCGCAGAGATGTTGAATACCTCGCAGATGGTCGTCGCCGTCGTCCTGCATCGCGCGCGGACAAAGCTGCGCAAAGAGATTGGTGAATACCTGGAGAAACATCATGAAGAGTAATAAAGAGCTTAACGCAATTTTAGACGACGTGACCGGCTCGATTCGCAGCGAGGCGATTGACTCGGAAATAGTCGAGGAAGCAGCCGGGCGCGTCTGGTCACGCATCAAGAGCGACCCCGCCGTCATGCTCTCTTCAGAGCAGGCAGCGCAGGCTCTGCCCGCCGAGCACATCGAAAGCTGCTCGGATTTTCAGTCGCTCATCCCCGCTTATCTGAACAAAGAATTATCGGAAGCGCGCACGCTCCTGCTTGAAGACCACACGCACGAGTGTATCCCCTGTCGCAGGGCGCTCAAGACTGCGCGCTCCGGTCGTCTGGCGACGGTCAGGCCGGTTGTGCCCGGCAGGATGAAGAAGTACAGCTTACAGCCGGTCTATCTGCGCTGGGGCATCGCTGCCGTTTTGGTCCTGGGCTTCGGGCTGCTCTCTTTCCCGCTGCTGCAATGGCTCAACCCGTTCGGCGGCTCTATGGAAGCCACTGTGCAGGCCGCCGAAGGCCAGGTCTATCGCGTTGATGATACACAAAGCCACTCGGCAAAGACGGGCGACCGCATGCAGAAGGGCGAGAGCCTGCGCACAGCCAAAGATGCTCATGCTGTGGTACGTCTCGGCGACGGCTCGGCGATAGAGATGAAAGACCGCTCGGAATTTTCCGTAACCGGCACCGGCGACGACACGACCATACATCTTAATCGCGGCCAGCTCATCGTCCAGGCTGCCAAAAGAAAGAGCGGCCATCTCTATGTTGACACGGGCGATTCGCTCGTCTCCGTGACGGGCACGACCTTCTCCGTCAACAACGGCACAAAGGGCACGCGCGTCTCCGTCATCGAAGGCGAGGTGCATCTGGACCACGCTAACAAGCAGAGCGTGCTGCGCGCAGGCGAGCAGGGCGTGACGCATCCGAGCCTGGCCCAGGTTCCGGTCAGAGAAGAGATTGCCTGGAGCCGCGATGCCGCGCGTTACACGCAGACGCTGGCCGGGCTGGCCTCCTTGAATAAAGAGCTAAACAGCGTCCCGCGCCCTGGCGTGCGGACCTCCACGCGCCTGCTGGACCTCGTGCCCGAAGGCACCGTGCTCTATGCCGCGCTCCCGAACCTGAGCGAGACGCTCAACGAATCGCATCGCATCATGCAGGAACGCATACGCCAGAACCCCGCGCTGCGCCAGTGGTGGGAGAGAGAAAATTCCGAGAAGCGCGGGCCTGGCCTGGACCTGGTGATGGCTAAGGTGCGCGAATTCGGCGAGCGCCTCGGCGACGAGATTGCCGTCAGCGCCGGAATGGATGCGAGCGGCAAGCCCGTCGGCCCGCTCGTCCTCGCACGCGTCAAAGACCCGCAGGAGTTTCGCTCTTATCTTGAGCAGCAGGCCAAACTGCTCGGCGTCGCCGCCGGCAAAAATGGTCCAAGCCTGCGCTTTATAGACGATCCTTCGTCCACACTAGCGCAGCCCTCTACGGATAAAACGCATCCTGAGATTCTGGTCTGGATTCACGATGATATTCTGGCCGCCAGCCCCAACGCTCAGCAGTTGCAGCAGCTTTCTCAGAACATGCAGGCGTCCGGCGCCAACAGCTTTACTGCGACGCCCTTCTATTCGCGTATCGCGGAGATTTACAGGGAGGGCGCAGGGTTGGTTGTCGCCGCAGACCTTGAGAAGATTATTGCTCAGACGACCAGTGAGCGGATGAAGGAGAAGGACGCTGACAAGCGCGAAGAGGCGCTCAAGCAGTTGGGCCTGCTGAGCATGAAGTATTTCGTGCTGGACCAGAAAGAGATTGAAGGCAAGACACAGAGCCGCGCCGTGCTCTCTTTCACGGAATCGCAGCACGGCATCTCTTCATGGCTCGCCGCGCCTGGTCCAATGGGTTCGCTTGAGTATATCTCAAGGGATGCCAACGTGGTCGCTGGCTTTGTCGTCAAAGACCCTGTGGCGCTGGTTGACGACCTGCTCGGCGTGCTGCAAACGGCCTCGCCCAATCTCGTGGAAGACCTCAAGAAGCTTGAGACCGAGCACGGCCTTAACCTGCGCAACGACTTTGCCGCGCCGCTCGGCGGGGAATTCGCCTTCGCCATTGATGGTCCAATCCTGCCGACTCCCTCCTGGAAGCTGATCTTCGAGGTCAACGACCCGGCGCACTTGCAACAGGCTTTCGAGCACGTGGTTGATGAAGTGAACAAGCAGGCGGCCAAAGAGGGCAAGGCCGGTCTCCAATGGGAGAAGGCTGACATCGGTGGCCGCACGTTCTACACGCTCAAATCCACCGAGTTCGGTCTGCAAGTTAACTATGCTTTCGTCAACGGTTACATGGTGGCCGCGCCGACCCGTGCGCTTATCGAGCGTGCCATCAACTATCATGATTCGGGCGTCACGCTCCTGAACTCAAACAGGTTCACGGCGGGACTGCCCTCGGACGGCAATACCAACTTCTCGGCGCTCGTTTATCACAACCTCGCGCCGCTGGTCCAGCCCATTGCCGAGCGGATGGGTAATTCCGCCAACAGGCTGCCGGAAGAGCAGCAGCAAGCCTGGAAGGCGATTGCAGATTCTGCGCCGACGCTCGCTTACGCCTACGCGCAGGGCGACCGCGTCACCTTCGCGGCCAATACGGAAGGCGGGCCGTTCGGCCTCAGTCCGGCCACACTGCTCGGCATGCCCAGCTCATTCCAAATCCAGCACATCATGCAGGAGGGAATGCGCGGCGGGCCGGAACAGAAATGAGCTTGCCCTGTGCTGGCCTGTGTTAATTGAAGAGCACAGGCCAGCCGGGCGCGGGCTGCTTCGAGCAGGGAATCAAGCTTTAACACGCGTGCAGCCGCAATGTCAGGCACGGCGGCTTCCCAATCATTAATAGAGGAGATGCAATCATGCGAATCGCGCAGGTCGTCAAGCGTCAACAGAGCTTGCGAATAACGAGTCTCTTTTTACTTCTGCTGGCGACCGTGTTAGTTCAGGGTTGCCAACACAATGCCAGAGAGCTTTTGCTTAATCAAAGCGCCACGCGCTTAGGCTCGCATAAGCTGTTGATACGGCCATCCAGCAATCTACATGAGAGTACGCATGCCGCGACGGAGATTGATAAGGCGGACGGAAAGCCTGTCTACCGTTTCACGGCAGGCCAGACGACGCTTGTCATCAAGAATGAAGTCCTCTCGGTCAACGGCAAAAGCTACGGCACTTTGAACGCGGGAGACTCCGTGACAGTTGACTACGGTCGCGTGCTGGTTAATGACAAAGAGGTTAAAGAGGCCGGGACGCTTGCGAGCAGGTAGTTTCAAATCAGGCTGAATTCTGGTCCAGCCGGAGCGCTGCTCTGGACAGCGCGAGACAACAGGCAAGGAGAATTTAAAATGTTCTGGAGCCACACGATTCAAAACTCGAAAATCATCAAAGCCGCCATCATAGGCTTATCCCTCAGCTCGATACTTATCTTTCAGGGCTGCTACAAGCAGAGCCTGGCGACCAAAGTCGGGTCGCATCAGGTGAAGATCGAGCGCGAGAGCTTTGTCAAAAGATTCGGCGTGACGGAGAAGGACGGCAATACCATCTTTCAATACGAGGGCTATTGCAAGACCGGTCAATACATGAAGGTCATGATCTACAACGAAGTGGTCTCGATTGACGGGAAAGTCTTGGGCCGCCTGCGCGAGGGTGATTCCGTCATCGTTCATGAAGACGGCGTGACCGTCAACTCTATGGACTACGGCGAGTCCGAAAAGTACCTCAAAGCGAACGGCGGGCAAACCACCGCCGCGCTTTAGATGAAATAACAAGGCCAAGGCTGACCGAGCTACTTTCACGCTCCGAAGCGCGAGGGGCAGGGGCTATCCCTGCCCTTCCAAATGTCTGACGATAACAATTCGGACATGCGCTTATCATCCTTCGGATTTGTTTTAGTCTTAAATTAATCGGGCGCACATCAACGCCTGCCAGCGGAGAAATTGTCATGCAGCATAGCTCAACATTTCAAACTGAGCCTTTTGCCGAGCGAGCGACGATGCTCAACGGGATAACTCTCATCGCTCTCGGACTCTCCATTTTCTTTCTGAACTTGTGGGATAATGCTTTCGTAAGAACTGGCGTCTGTTTTTTCTGGGGAGGGTACTTTCTGATTTCACACGGACCCGCCCTGATCCGCACGATACGGAGTCTCGAAAAGTCTCATGAGTAGCCCTCTACAAACGGTCAACACCCCTTCAGCCGTCCCTCATTCTCAGGCGGCTGGCGCAACCGAAGCGTCTCCTGTCATAGAGCTTGATGGATTAAGCGTACAGTTCGGCGGGCGTCCCATCTTGAAAGAGCTGCGCGGCCAGCAACGCGGTCGAGCCATCGGCCTGCTTGGACCAAACGGCGCTGGCAAGACGACGCTCATCCATACGCTGCTAGGCTTTCATGCTCCGTCTTCCGGCTCCGCGCGCATCTTCGGCCAAGACATTCAAACCGAAGCCAACCGGATTCGCACGCTCATCGGCTACATGCCCGAGCGCGATTCCTTTATCGCCAAGATGAGCTGCGTGCATTTTGTCCGGCTGATGGCGGAATTGTCAGGGTTGCCCCCCGGGGCTGCGCTCGAACGCGCGCACGAAGCCCTCTTTTATGTCGGTCTGGGAGAGGCGCGTTATCGCACGCTGGACACTTACTCGCTCGGCATGAAGCAGCTCGCCAAACTCGCGCAGGCCATCGTGCATGGTCCAAAATTAATCTTTCTGGACGAGCCGACCAACGGCCTCGACCCGCCTGCGCGCCAGCGCATGCTGCGACTGATACGCGAGATACGCGATAGCGGAAAGGCCCAGATAGTTCTCTCTTCGCACCTGCTGCGCGATGTCGAGGAATGCTGCGAAGAGATTCTCATCCTCAAGGATGGCCGCATCGTCGCCAACTGCAATCTCGAAGAGGAACGCAGGCTCAACCAGAAATTCCTGATGCTCGAAACGCGCGGCGATATACACGCTTTCGCGGAGGCGCTCGCGGGGCTGGGCTGCGAGTATGCCCTGACGAGCGATTACAGGCTCAAGGTCGTGCTTCAGGAGGGCGTAGAGATTCGCGATCTTTATCGCCTTGCGGCTGAGCGCGATGTGCAGATTCGCAGGCTCAATTACAAGCGCGACTCTCTGGAAGACATCTTCCTCAAAGCGATGGAGAACGGCAATGGCAGTCTATGAGCACACCTACAAACAGTATGAAGGCAGGCTGACGCCTGAATGGTCGCGCTTTCTGATTATTCCGCGCCACGCCTACAAGGATGTCTTTCGCTCGAAAATCTTCACGGGCCTCTTCGTGCTCTGCTTTATCTACCCGCTCGTGGCCGCGATCCTGATATATCTGCATCACAACACCAACGCCATCGCGCTCTTAAAGCTGGACGTGCGGGAGCTGCTGCCGATTGACGCTACTTTCTTTGAGACCTTCGTTGTCGTACAGGGAACGATAGGCTTTTTTCTCACGATGCTGGTTGGACCACCGCTGGTCTCGCGCGATTTAACGAACAACGCGCTCCCGCTCTATCTCTGCCGCCCCTTCTCAAGGACGGAATATGTGCTCGGCAAGATGTCTGTCGTGCTCATCCTGCTCTCTGCCATCACCTGGATGCCGGGCCTCCTGCTCTTTCTCTTTCAGGCTTATCTTGAGGGCGCGGGATGGCTCGCCGGTAATGTCTACATTGCGAGCGCCATCTTTCTCGGCAGTTGGATTTGGATACTGCTGCTGGCTTTGCTCTCTCAGGCCATCTCGGCGTGGGTCAAGTGGCGCATGGCGGCGAGCGCGTCTCTGCTCGCGCTCTTCTTTATCCCGTCTATCTTCGGCGAGATTGTCAACAACATCTTTCTCACGCGCTGGGGCAACATCATCAGCCTGCGCGCCCTGATTGCCAACGTCTGGTCCGGTCTCTTCGGCACGTTTGTCCGCCGCACGGGCCGGATAGTGGATTACGACTTTAACAATGTGCGTCGAGAGGTGGTCCTGCTTGAGCCTCCGCTGTGGTGCGACTGGCTGATGCTCTTGATTATCTGCGGACTCTGCCTGTGGCTGCTCTCGCGCAAAGTCAGAGCTTACGAGGTGGTCCGCGGATGAGCGAACATACCCTGGCACAAATGATCGTCTTCGATGATGTCTCCAAGTTTTACGGGGAGATACTCGGCGTCAACCGCGTCAACCTGCAAATCGCTCCGGGCATCACGAGCCTGGTTGGTCCAAACGGCGCTGGCAAATCAACCATCATGAATTTGATGACGGGACTCTTGCAGCCGACGCGCGGGCGTATCAATGTGCTCGGCACGCCGACCGACAGACCCGAAGAGCTTTTCCGCAAGGTCGGCTATTGCGGACAGTTCGATTCCTTTCCGAGAGGCATGACGGGACGCGACTTTATCAAATCATTTCTGCTGGTTTCGGGTTTTAAAAAGAGCGAGGCCGAAGAGTTGACGACGAAGGCGCTGGAGCGCGTCAACCTGCTCGAAGCGGCTGACAGGAAAGTTGCCGGTTACAGCAAGGGCATGCGCCAGCGCGCACGATTGGCCCAGTCCATCGCGCACCAGCCCGCCGTGCTGATTCTGGACGAGCCTTTGAACGGGCTTGACCCGATGGTCCGCGCCGAAACCATCGCGCTCTTTCGCCAACTGGCCGCAGACGGTCTGCACCTGATTCTCTCAAGCCATATCCTGCATGAAGTGGATATGATGTCTGATAGCGTGGTGCTGCTCAATAACGGCTACGTCGTGGCCGAAGGGAATATTCACGGCGTGCGCGACGAGATGGAAGAGCACCCGATGCAGATTCTCATCCGCTGCGACCGCCCATCCGTTCTGGCCGCGCGTGTCTTCGAGCAGGATTCGGTCGTTGAGGCCAAGATGCACGAAGACCGCCGCGGGCTATTCGTCAAAACGCGCGACGCCGACCGCTTCTACCTGCTGCTGAATCGCGTCGTCGCCGAAGACAAGCTTAATATAGAATCCATCGCTCCGGTGGATGACGATTTGAATGCCGTTTACCAGTACCTGATCGGATCGGAGGGAGGGCATTGATGAGTTCAACTATTGAAGAGGTCGCGCCAGCCGAAAAGCGTGAAGGCGGTCTGCCCTGGTCTCTCTGGCTGCGGCAGGTGGGCGCGATCCTGCGTATCGAATTGAAGAAGAACTTTTTCAGCAAGCGCGCAGTGCTTATCTACCTGCTGGCTCTGCTGCCCGTGCTCCTGATACTCGCGCTGGCAATCTTTCCGCCGAGAGACGAGCGGACGACACACACCAGGGACGCGCAGGGCCGCGTCTCTGAGCAGACTGTACGCTCATATCCGCTCAGCGATTTGAACACCGTGCAGGTCGTCTTCGCCAATGTCTACAACGGCCTCATCCTGCGCACTGTCATCTTTTTCGGCTGCGCCTGGATTTTTATGAATCTCTTTCGCGGCGAGATTGTGGATAGAAGCCTGCATTATTACTTCCTCTCTTCGCTACGGCGTGAGGTACTGGTCGTCGGAAAATATTTTTCGGGATTGCTGACTTCCGCTTCGCTCTTCGGACTGGTGACAATCGCTTCGCTGCTGCTTTTCTATTTTCCACATGCTTACAACGACAGCGCGCGTTTCTTTTCGAGCGGGCAGGGACTGGTCCAACTGCTGACCTATGCGGGCATCACCGTGCTGGCCTGCATAGGCTACGGCGCATTTTTTCTGGTCGTCGGATTGTTCTTCCGCAACCCCATCCTGCCGGCCTTGATGCTCTACGGCTGGGAGTGGCTAAACTTCCTGTTGCCGCCCCTGCTCAAGAAAGTCAGCGTCATACATTACCTGCAATCGCTGACGCCCATCCCGCTCTCCGAAGGGCCGTTCGCCGTCGTCGCAGAGCCGACACGCGGCTGGATCGCTATTCCATCGCTGCTGATCATGACGGCCCTCGTGCTCGCGCTCGCGAGCCTGCGCATACGCCGTATGGAGATTAGATACGGCAGCGAATAAAACGGGCGGGCAATCAATGAGCGGCTGGCAAGCGAGGGCAAGTGAGTTGACAGATGAGAGCAAAGGGAGGGTGGACCAAAGATGAGCGAGCAAAATAAAGAGCCTGGGCTTTCCGATGAGATGCGCTCTTTAATCGAAGAGAGCCGTTCCAACTCGGAAGCCTTTACGATTATCGGGACCGAGCTCATCGAAATCAAAGCCATGCTGATGGCCCTGATTGATTTGCAGAAGTCCAGCCTCTTTGCCACAGGAGTCTCTGAGAGCGAGTTGGAGACGAACGTCCAGAACCTGATTGACGGCTATCGCAACAGATACCTCTCCGCTTTATCGAGCCGGATTAAGGATGCAGCGGACCAGCAATAAAAGGCGGGCGTCTGTCAGGTTGGACCAAAATTTTAAACTTCAATCTGAAAAATCACGTGTGATGGATGAAGAAGGTTGACGGATTCGCGCCCGCTTATGTTGGCGAGCAGCCGTTTCATCCTCCTTGCGGGCCAGCCTGTCACAGCTTCGGGCCTGCTGGTCACATATTGATTGTCCACGGCGCGTCCCGCCTGCCTAATCAAACATTGGCGTCAAAGCGAAGATGAGCAAAGAGATTCCCGAATTTACAGAGACAGAGGCCAAGAGTACGCGGCTCTGGCAGCGCCGTTGGTTCCGTCTCCTGTTAATCTGGGCCATCTGGACTTTCGTCGGGCTAATCTTCACTTTTCAATTTTACTTCACCAACTATCGCTCGGAACGCCCCGTCCCGTTCTTAAATTCGCTTTATATTCAATTAAGCTGGGTCTATCTCTGGGCGCTGGCAACCCCTCTGGTGCTCTGGCTGGCCCGCCGCTTTCCCATCGAGCGGCAGAGCTGGCTGCGCCACACCGTCATACACGTCCTGACCAGCATCACTTTAAGCTGCATCGTGACGGCTCTCGTACACCTCCTGATTTATCTGAGGGTCGGCAGGGCACTCGGTAAGCCCTGGTCGTTCGACAGGATGACCAGATTTGTTGTCGAAAACTTTAGCGAAGGGCTGGGGGTTTACCTGCTCATCATCCTGGCAAGCTACGCCTTCAGCTATTACCAACGCTATCGCAAGGGGGAATTGCGCGCCTCGCAGCTTGAAGCGCAGCTTTCGCAGGCGCAGCTTCAAGCCCTTAAAATGCAGCTTCATCCACACTTTCTCTTCAACACCCTCCATTCAATCTCGGCTCTCCTCAACAAAGACACAGAAGCCGCACGCAAGATGATTACGCGCCTCGGCGATTTTCTACGGCTCACGCTTGAGAATTCCGGTATGCAGGAAGTCACGCTGGAAAAGGAGATGGAATTCCTCAAGTGCTATCTGGAGATTGAGCGGGTCCGGTTTCAGGACCGCCTCAACACGCAGATAGACGTGGACGCACGCGCGCTCGACCTCGAAGTACCCAACCTCATTCTCCAACCTATCGTCGAAAACGCTCTCCGCCACGGAATCGCGCCGCGTTCCACGCCCGGTCTGATAGAGATTCGCGCGGAACAACAAAATGGCACGCTTCGTATAAGGGTGCGAGACAACGGTCCGGGGCTTCCGGTGAATCGAAGTAATGGAACTCTATTCAAAAAAGGTCTGGGGCTGGCTAACACCCAGAGACGGCTCGACCGGCTCTACGGAGCAGCTCATCGCTTCGAGGTAGCCAACGCCCCGGAAGGTGGACTGGTCGTCACCTTGGAAATTCCATCAAAAAGACAGGCGGCCTCCCACACACCGGACCAGTAATCAGCGGGTTTCGACGCGATAGTTAGCGTCCGCAGCAAAATAATTGTCACAGAACCGCGCCCTGCGGTGTCTTACGTGTTAGAGCTTGCTCTAAGGCGAGGGGTCGCATTATCAAAATTAAGGGTAGAGCGTGATGGCTGAACCAACGCGTATTCGCGCGTTACTGGTGGACGACGAGTCCCTGGCGCGCGAAATGCTCCGTGAGATGCTCAAGGATGACGAGGACGTGGAGATTATCGGCGAGTGCGTCAACGGGCGCGAGGCGGTTGAAGTTATTAATGCCGAGATGCCCGACCTCATCTTTCTGGATGTGCAGATGCCCGAAATCGGTGGCTTTGAGGTGCTCGAATCGCTCAAGGCCGGGCGGATGCCGCATATCATCTTCGTCACAGCCTATGACCAGTACGCCGTCCGCGCCTTTGAAGTCCACGCGCTCGACTATCTCTTAAAGCCCTTCGACCGCGAGCGCTTTGAAGCTTCGTGGCAGCGCGCCAAGGCGCAGATTCTGCGCGAGAGAAACGGCAACCTGGACCAGCGTATCATCGCGCTCCTGGAAGAGCTGAAGGCCGAATCGAAATATCTCGAACGGCTGGTCATCAAATCGGGCGGGCGCATCTTTTTTCTTGAGGTGGACGAGATAGACTGGATAGAGGCCGAAGGCAACTACGTCTCGGTCCACAGCGGGAAGAAGACGCATCTCCTGCGCGAGACCATCAGCAGCCTTGAAACCCAGCTTGACCCGAAAAAGTTTGTGCGTATACATCGCTCCTCGATTATCAAGATTGATCGCATACTTGAGCTGCAACCCTGGTTTCACGGCGAGTACAAGGTCGTCCTGCAAGACAGCACGCAGCTCACGCTCTCGCGCAGCTACCGCGAAAAATTACAGGAAGCCCTGGGCAAGGTTCTCTAGCTTAGTCTTCAAGAATCAGCTCGCAGAATCTTGACGCGGAAGCATCCGGACAGAGGAATCAAACAGTCGGGCCAGCGTTGTCGGAAGATAAAAGATAAAGGTTTTATCTTTCATCTCCGTACCCGTTGTCTTTGTCTGTCTGCGTGTGTCCGGGAGCTGTTCTCTCTCATTCATACTCCCGTCAATGAATGATTTATGCTTGATCAAAGCGTTCCTCATCTCCGTCACAGCGAGAGGCCCATCTATCACATCGCCTGGCCCATCCGTCACAAAATTTATCTGTCGCCGAACAACTCTTCGTATAACTGTTCACATCTGGACCGGAGTGACCGGATTTCAGAAGTAGCGCGCTGCGGCCCTTCGCGGCTGCATGTCAAAAGCTCGGCCTTCAATTAGTCAACGCTTCAAGTAGAGCACCTGCATGTTTTCTTTCAAGGAAGAATCGCGCGGCGTTTGATACAAGGAAGCGACTGGGGAGGTGCTCGGATGAGACTTCGCTACGGTCTATGCGGTTTTCTTCTGTTGATGACGTTTCCAACGTTTGTCGCAGCCAGTTGTTTTGATAATGGGATTGGTCCAAAGGATCATCCGGCCATCTGCGTCTATGGGACGGACGATAAATTGGCGAGTCCGGAGAGGGTCGTTGAATTGAAGAGTCCGGACGAGTCGCTGCCGTCTCTCGTTGTCTCTCCTCCTGCGCCCCTGGCCTTGAAGGACAAGCTCATCAATTCGGCTTACAGGGATGTCTTTCGCCTGCTGCAAGAGAAGAATAGTTGCAGCAATTTCTACGGCGGCGCGGCTCATTCCCTGGAAGTCTTAAATAAGCTCGTCGCAAGGCTCAAGAAGGAGACGCTTGCTTCAAAAGCGGGGATAGAGATGTCCGGCGAGACGGTCAACTTCAGCAATCATCGAACGGGATCTGCTTACAGGTTATTCAAGAGGGCCGTGGTTAATGCCAACGGGCCGTTTTATAAGCAGAAGATTTTTCCGGCTGATGCCTTTGTCCCTGGCATCGGCAGCTACCAGCCGAACAGCAGGGAAGGCCGCGCGCTGATGCTCCTGCACGAGCTGGCCCACCTGGTCAAAGGGCCGCAGGGCGAGTGGCTGATTCCAGATGATGGCAACGATGCTCTACGCAGCCAGCAGAACACCATCGCCATTGAAGATGTCTGCGGCGCACAGCTCAAGGGGTTAAAGAAAGCAGAAGAAAGAGAGCAATTAGCTCGGGAGGTGAAAGAATGAGCGGAACAGCAGTCCGGGATCACCAGGAGATAAGATTACTGGAAGGGGGAAGCTCTGGCGGCTCGTCCGACGGCGCGGCCTCTGAGAATAAGGTCAAGACCTTAAAGCAACTGGTCGTCAAGCTCTTGCGCGAAGTTCAATCGCTGAACCAGGTCCAGTCTCTGGAGATTCAGCAGGGCATAGACTTCTATGATGAAGTCAGCCGCTTTGAGATTGACATCATCAAGCGCGCTCTCTTGCACACGGGCGGCAACCAGGTGCGCGCCGCGCGCCTCCTGAATCTGAAAGTGACGACGCTTAATTCCAAGATCAAGCATTATCAAATTGACCCCGACGCGATAACCATCGGCACGATGCTCCTGGAGTCCGCCGACGATGAGACCGTGCGCAAACATGCTTAGCGCAAAACCTGCCTGACTCTAAAAACGCTGGCGGCGCGCAGCCATTAACACGGAAGACCGCACTCAGGGCGCAAAGAGAGTGTGAGAAAGAGAAGAGAATTGTTCTCTCTTTCTCACACTCTTTCTGCGCCCTCTCTTTATCTGCGTTGCAGGTGGCCTCAGCGAGAGTTGCCGCGCCGGACCTCTGGTTTGATGATGAGAGGCTGGTCCTAATTTTTAGTCGCGGGCGGGAGCGGGTTGAGCACTTCGAGCACGACGCGCCATGTGCCGTCCCGCTGCTTCTTCCAAATCCTCATGTAATTACCCGACTCGCCAGTGCTCTTCGCATCAACAGCCTTGAGTTCGTAAGTCCCGTAGGCGTATCCCAGATCGCCGGAGCGCGCGACATCGGATTTGACTGGCTGCCACGAGAGCACGCCAGGCGAGGAAGCTAGGCTGGACATTGCGGCCTCCCTACCGATAAAAGGAAAAGCGCCTTCCCTGTAGAGCCTGATGTCCGCCGCGGCGAACGAAGAAAAAGCTCCTGCGAAACCCTGCGCCGCGGCAGAGCGCGAAAATTCTCTCTCCCTTTCGATGAGCGTCGCGCGTTCGGCTTCGACCTCGACACGCTTGCCAGCTCGCCACGCGCCCTTGCCGGAGTAAGCCTTTGGCTGCCAGGCGACGGCTGCGCTCGTTGGCGCGGGGTTGCTGATGCCGAGGTCTATGACGAACTTCCAATGGCCGTCCGGCTGCTTTTTCCAGACCGTCACAAAGTTGCCGTAAGCGACAGGCTTTTCGTCCGCGGCGTCCTGCCTGAACTCCCAGGGACCCGTCGTATAGCCCATGTCGCCCGCCTGCGAGATGTCCGCAAAGATCGGTTGCCACGAGAGCAGAGGCTTTTTCTGGCTGGCAGGCACGGGGTGGTCCAGTAGCCACTTCCTCCCGTTGACGGCATGTGGGCGAAAGAGCGTGCCGTCGTCTGCGATAAAAGAGAGAAAGGCCGTGCGCGTGCCGTGTTCGGCAGCAGACTTGGCGAAGGCTCGCTCCGTTTCGACCAGCGAGCGCAGCTCGCCTGAGAGGTTCGCTTTTTGAGCCGGCGCGACCGACGCCAGTAGAAAGAAGAGCATTAAGGGGATCAGATTTTTCTTCATGATGAACTCCGGGAAAGAGATTTTCATCAGGTGTATTCGTCAACGCCGCGCCAAAAGTTTCCCTTAATTTACATCACAAGAGGTTTGGGAAGGGTCAGCAAACGGATTGGCCGCGCCGCCCTCTCGTCAATGATGAAGAGATGGGAGCTGGTCCATAAAATCATCAGGGAGCGGCCCTCGCCCTTTCGTGCGGCAGCATCAAGCGAGGCGCATCACTCCTGCTTCTTACGTCTCAGGCTGAGGATGCCATAGAGGCTAATCAAAGCCCAGGCCGCTTCAATCAAGATGAGTCCGGTCTGGCCCGTCCACAGCGCTGCATAGAAAAGCAGAGCGCCGCCAAGAAAATTCATCAGCAGATAAGCCAGCCCGTCCGAGGATAAATATTTAAGCCGCTGCCCCGCGTAGGCCAGCAGGACCAGCGCCGCGCCGATGATTGAGATGGCCTGCTTGAACATATCGTGTGAATCTAAGAATCATCGGCTCGGGCACTGGACCATTTCGTCGGAGGGCGCTCAATCTGCCCCGTGCTGGAAGATTAAAGACAACACTCGCGCTCGACAGGCTTCACTGGCTGCTACTCTCTTCAGCTAAACGCGCTTCGGCTTCGGCCTCATCTTTTTTCTTGGTCCACATTTCCGCCATCTGGTTCGCTTCGTCTAAGGTCAGGTTGTCGTAAATATCCGCGTTGTCCTGGACCACTCCGTCTTCCAGTTCAAGCACTTCCCAATCGGAAGCGTTCGGGTCGGCTCCCCGGCGGCCAGGCGTGACCCTCACCTCGTATGACACGTCAGGCTGTTTCTCTTGCTCATCCATCAAACTTTTACCTTTCATGATTCAAAATTTTTGCTGCTGCTTCGGTTGATTGCTCTCTTTTCCAGAGCCACGCTGATTTAAGATGAATTGCTGCCTCTTGGCAAGTGCGTTTTAATCGCGCCGGCCCTTTGTCCTTGAACAATCATCTGCCTCTTCGGATTCTTAATTCTTGACTTAAATGTAAATTCTGGTAATTACTCATTCATCAAGGCCGGGATAGCTTCTCGCAGTATCCGCTAAAGACAAACGAGAGCAGGCCTGCTCCCTGGCGAGAGTTGGCAGCCCGCGAGTGTGGATAGCCACAGTTGCATGAGGGGGCGCAGACGCCTGACGGACAGCGGTTATTACATACGGGCGTTGTCCCTGGCCGCCTGTCAATGTTTCTCTCATTCCTTGATAATCCGCGCCGAGGTGATAAAGATTAACGGCCCGTTTGAATCGAAGATGCAATTTGCAAAGCGCGCGCGGCGCAGCTTGAAGCGAGGGCCGTCGGCCTGTTGCGCAAAAAGAGGACCGATGCCAGTCAAGTATGCATCTCCTCGGCAAGGCAGATGTCTTGCACTTTGAAATCAGCTCTAACATCACTTGCTTCTTTCAACCGATGATGCGAGGTCAGCTCTGAAGATGCGGCCCTTTCTCAGCATAAAATTCTCTCTGCTGCTCGTCCTGCTCGTTTTAACTAACGCCTGCCGTTATCAATCTTCGCTCCGTGCGCATGCAGAGCGTCCGGCTTCGCCCGCGCCCGAAGTCGGCTGGAATGATGTGGACCGCGACGGCCTGCCGGACCGCGCACAGTTGCGCTCCTTCAACGATCGCGAAAACTTTCGACAGTGGTTTACGGCTATCGCAGAGCTACAGTTTTATCATCTGAGCGACGCATGGAACGAGGACCAGCGCGACTGCGCGGGGTTGGTCCGGTTTGCCTGGCGCGAGGCGCTGAGGCCGCACGACCGCGCCTGGTTTCGCAAGATGGGCGCGAGCTACGCGCCGCTCGCGCCCGATGTGCGCGGCATCAGCCTTGAGCGAGGACCGCTCGGGGAAAAACTCTTTCGCACCAGATTCGGCTCGTTCAAGGAGACGGACCTTGAAGACGGCACGTTTTCGGAGTTTGCGGACGCGCGCACGCTCAAGGATTTCAACAGCGTCTTCATCAGCCGCGACCGCCGCCAGGCAGAGGCGGGCGATCTTATCTTCTTTTATCAACCATGGGTCCAGAAGTTTCCCTATCACGTGATGGTTTTTCTGGGAGCGCCGCGGGAAAACGCGGAGCAGGCGGGCGACTGGGTGGTTTATCACACGGGCGCGTCCGCGACCGATGCGGGCACAATCAAGAAGGTGCGTCTCTCTACGCTCGACGAGCACCCCGACCCGCGCTGGCGACCCGTCCCCTCGAATCGCAATTTTGTAGGATTCTACCGGCTCAAAATTCTTCAATAAGAGTCTGAGACTCTCAGACTTTGAGGCCCTATGATGCGCAGAAACATTTTCACGTCCGTCGCCTGTTATCTGGCGATTATTGCTCTGGTGCTTGTCTTCTCGGTGCTGCGCGTGCGCACACAGAACCGCTTCGCGGCCCAGACCGCGCCCGAGACACTGCCGGAATACCCTGTCGAAAAGAGGCCGCCGGACGAGAACGCCAAGCCCTTCTTCTCGCTCATGACCAATCATACTTACGGCACGAGCGACCGCGCGCGTATCTGGGTCAACTATCGCGGGCTGGACCAGTTGGACTTTCGCGTCTATCGCGTCAAAGACCCTGTCAAGTTTTTCCGCCAGCTTGAGAATCCGCATCAGGTCGGCGTGGACGAAGAGCAGGAGGTCGGCGAATCTATCAAGCGCAAACCGACTTTTCTGGAGAAGCTGCGCGCCTTCAAGAGCAGAATCTACGGCTCCATCAAGTCTTACATACGCGCGCAGCTCCAGCGCGATTCGCGCAAGAGCTTTAACCGGAAATTCCGCGCCGAAGAGGAAGACGATACGAGCAATCGCACGCCTCTCAACGTCGCAGACTATGCGCGCGTCCCCTTGCTCAACCCGGACCAGATGGTTTCGAGCTGGCGCGAAAAGCTCCCGCCGCTCGAAGACGCTTACGACCGCCGGATGATCTCGCTCGGAAAGCGCGAGCCGGGCGTCTACCTCGTCGAAGCCGTCAACGCAGACCTGCGCGCCTTTGGCGTCGTGCTCGTCACGGACCTGGCAATGGTCCAGAAAACTTCGAGCGACGGGCAGATGCTGGTCTACGCGATTGACCGTAAATCGGGTGCGCCGCGCGAAGGCGTGCGCGTGGAGATGAGCGTCGGGACAAAGACCCTTCAGACGGGGACGACGGACAAGCAGGGACTCCTGAGGACGAAGCTCGAAAAGCCGAAAGTGAAAGTGGAGGATGAAGGGGGAGCTACTGAGGACGCCGGGGGCGGTGATGCGTCTGCGGACGAAACGGCGGCGACGGATGAAGAGACGACGAGTCCTTATCTCATCATGGCGACGTCGAATGAGAACTTCGCTATCTCGGACCTGGACTCTTTTTACTTCGCCGAGGGAGACGGCGAAGAGGGCGTTGACTCGAATCTGACCAGTTACATCTACACGGACCGCCCAGTCTACAGACCCGAACAGAAGGTCTACTTCAAGGGCATTCTGCGCAGCCTAACGGAAAAGGGCTATCAGATGGTTGATGGCGACGCGTTGACTCTGACGATTGACGACCCGACCGGCACGCAGGTCTTTGAAAAGAAGTTGACGCTTTCTTCGCGCGGGACTTTTAGCGGCGAGTTCGATCTGCCGGAGGAAGCTCCGCTCGGCTCTTACAACGTCAAAGCGCAGGTCGGAGAGTCGCAGGCGACAGGCTATTTTGAAGTGCAGGAATACAAGAAGCCCGAGTTTAAGGTCAACGTCTCGGTCCAGCAGCAGTATGTCAACGTCGGCGCTCCAGCGAAATTCACAGTCAGCGGTCGCTATTTCTTCGGCGCTCCGGTCGCGCGCGCGGAGGTCAAGTATTACATCTATCGCTCGCGTTACTATTCATGGTGGGGCGGCGATGGGAGCGATGACGAGAGCGAGAATCTGGGTATCCAGAGCGAGCCGGAAGAGGAGAGCAGCTCGGCTTATGGAGGCTATGGCGACGAGATGGTCCAGGAAGGCGAAGGCAAGCTGGACGCGCAGGGTCGCTTCGATGTTGACTTTAAAGTGCCGCAGGCGGACGAGAAGGACGCCTGGGATTATACCTACCGCCTCGAAGCTCAGGTCACGGATGCCTCTCGCCGGACGATGGACGGCGCGGCCAGCTTTGTTGGCATACGCGGCAACACGGTCGCTTATGCCAGCCCCGAGCGCTATGTTTATTATCAGGGCGACAATGCCAAAATTCTGGTCACGGCGAAGGACTACGAGGGCCGCCCTGTTGCCACGCGCGTCAAGCTGACATTCTTCGAGCGGCGCTGGGAGAAGGTCGTGCGCCGGACAGAGTACGGCGACGAGTATCCTGATTATGACCTGCACGAGCGCGAATTGTCGTCCGGCTCTGTGGAGACCAACCAGCAGGGCGAAGCGAGCTTTGACTATATGGTCCAAATCCCCGGCAGCGTACACATCAAGACCGCCATTGAAGAGAACGGCAGGCAGGTAACTTCCGAGGGCGGCTCGATCTGGGTCGCGGACCGCGGCAACCAGTGGTCAGATGTCTCTTATGATGAAGAAGGCACGATCAAGCTCGTCCCCGACAAGAAAACTTATCGCGCGGGCGAGACCGCACATGTCCTCGCGCTCCTGCCGACGGACAGGGCGCATCTGCTGGTGACGACGGAGCTGATGAGCGTGATGACCGTTCAGGAGATAAGCTCGACAGGCCGCGCAGTCATCATAGACGTGCCCATCGAAGCACGCTACGCGCCGAACGTCTTCCTGGACGTGACCTATGTCAAGAACGGCGATATGTACACGCAGGAGCAGGTACTGGTCGTGCCCGCGCGCGATAAATTGCTGAACCTGCAAATCATCCCGAATAAGAAGGAGTACAAACCGCGCGAGACGGCCTCGTACACGGTGCTCGCGCGCAACTCCGACGGCTCTCCCGCGCAGGGCGCGGAAGTCAGCCTCGGCGTCGTTGATGAATCCATCTACAGCGTCGCGCCGGAATCCGTCGAAGACATTCGCAGGGTCTTTTACGGCCAGCGTTACAACCAGGTCCAGACAAGCTTTTCAATCAACTATCACTTTACGGGCTACGCCGGAAAGAAGCCGATTGAGCTGGCCCAGAACAAGAAGGCTTACCAGTTGGCCGACTTTAAAAACGAGGGCGAGCTGGTCAATCCGCTGATTCGCAAGATTTTCAAAGACACAGCCTTCTGGCAGGCCGCGGCTGTGACGGGCGCGGACGGCAAGGCGACAGTCAAGTTTGACCTGCCCGACAACCTGACCACCTGGCGCGCGACTGCACGCGCCGTCACGGCGGACACGCGCGTCGGCACGGCGACAGACAAGGTTGTCGAGCGCAAGGATGTCATCATGCGCGTTGCCATGCCGCGCTTTCTGACGGAGGGCGATACCATCACGCTCTCCGGCATCGTTCACAACTATCTGAATGCCGACAAGATGACTCAGATTTCGATTGACGTAGTGGGCGCGCGGCTGCTCGATGGTCCGACGCAGACGGTGACGATTCCGAAGCAGGGCGAACATCGCGTGGATTGGCGCGTGACCGCCCCGAATACAGGCGAACTGAAAGTTCTGGCTAAGGCCCTGACCGATACGGAATCCGATGCGCTTGAGACGAGCATCCCAATCGTCCCTCGCGGGCTGAAACAGACTCGCGGCGAGACGGCGACGATTTCGGATGAAGAGTCTGACAGAACCTTTACTTATAACGTGCCCGCCAACGCGGAGCAGTACGCGCGCTCTTTGCGGATAGAGGTTGCGCCGTCCATCGCCGCCTCGCTCTTCGGCGCGCTCGACTACCTGACGAGCTATCCTTACGGCTGCACAGAGCAGACTATGTCCAGCTTCCTCCCCAACGTCATCGTCGCGCAGACTCTCAAAGACGTGCAGACGGCGACCGTCAAAGACACCAACAACATCAACCGCAAGGTCCAGAAGGGCATGAGGCGGCTCTACAGCTACCAGCACGAGGACGGCGGCTGGGGATGGTGGAAAGATGATGCGACGGATGCCTTTATGACCGCCTATGTGATTGACGGGCTGACGCTGGCAAAACGCGCTGGCTACGAAGTGGACCAGAACCGGCTGGACCGTGGACGCGAGAAGCTCAAAGCCATGATTGACGCGGGCCGCACGGACGACGGCAAGGAGATTGATGCCGAATCGCGCGCCTACATGATTTACGCGCTCAACCTGAGCGGCGGGACGGACGCGCGCTATCTCAATGACCTCTTTGACAAGCGCGGCGGGTTGCAGCCATACGGGCGCGCTCTGCTCGCGCTCGCGCTCAAGGAACGTGGTGATACGAAGCGCGCCGGCGCTGTCGCCAGCGAGATTGAGCGCACCGCTTCAGCCAATGATGCCGATGCACACTGGTCTTCACGCCATAAGACTTTGCATGGCGGGGAAGAGAATAATGAGATCGAAGCGACGGCCCTTTCGGTTAAAGCGCTGGCGCGGATTTCGCCGCAGAGCCAGCTCTTGCCAAAGGCCGCGCGCTGGCTCGTCAAGAGCCGCCGTCACGGCTACTACTGGAATTCGACCAAAGATACAGCCTTCGCCATCTTTGGCTTGACGGACTATCTCAAGGTCAGCCAGGAGATGTCGCCCGAATACACAGTGGAAGTTTATCTCAACGGCGAGCAGGTGCTTGCGCGGCAGATGACAGCCGCAGATGCCAGGTCTGCGCAGGCTTTCGTCATCCAGCGTAAGGGGACGGAGGTCGGCGCGGCGAGCAATCTGCGCATCGTCAAACGCGGGCGCGGCGTGCTCTATCTGTCAACCACGCTGGTCCACTATACGAGCGGCGAAGAGACACCGGCGCAATCTTCCGCGCAGCTCAGGCTAACGCGCGAATACCTGCGCCTGCGTCTGGAACAGGATGAGCAGGGTGTGCTCAAGTGGAAGACAGAGCCGCTCAAGGGCGAGCTGCGCTCCGGCGACGTCATCGTCTCGCGCCTCACAGTCGAAGGCCAGGGCGCGCAGTATCTGATGATTGAAGACCCGATCCCTGCGGGCTGCGAGCCTGTCGAGGACGTGAGCGGTCTGGCACTCGATAGCAGCGATAAGGATTGGAGCGACTGGTATAGCTCGCGCGAGTTTCGTGACCAGAGGGTAGTCTTCTTCCTCAACTATTTTGACGGGAAGGCGACTTATAAATACGCTCTGCGCGTGCAAGTGCCAGGACAATTTCGCATTGCCCCGGCGCGCGTCGAGCAGATGTACCAGCCGGATATTCAATCGAATACGGCCAACGGCTCTCTGACAATTCTGGACAGCAAGTAGCTTGAGCCACGAGGAGCGAAAGATGATTAAAAACGGATTGAGGGCGATGCTTGGGGCGGCGCGCATGTTGCTCACAAAGAAGGGCGCGCTCGCGCTCTTCAACCTGCTGTACGCCGTCCTGCTCGCGCTTCTTTATCTCTTTATCTCGACCAAAGAGGCGACCCGCTGGCAACTGGTCCTGACGGCTCTGCTGGCTCTCCTGGTCCCGCTGCTCTTCTTTATTCTTCAGGCGGCGGGCGTTCACTTCGCGCTTAGCGAGGGCGGCTTCCGCGCTCTGCTGCGGCGAGCTTTGAGGGATTTCTGGAAACTGGTCCTCATCAGCCTGCCGCTGATTGCGCTCGCGGTCCTGGTCCTTTATCTCTTGAATAAACTTCAAGTGCGTTTTCCCGTCCCGGAGCCGCGCGAGTTGCCGCGACCCGCTTTGACCCCGATCCAATCGCCCGCGAGTCCTCCTGTGATGCCGATGCATTGGCCCAGCGTGTTGTTCTCTTCGCTCAGGCTGCTGCTCGTCGGCATCATCCTGCCGCTCCTGGCGATTCAACTATGGATTGCTGTGGCGCGCGATGGATTTCTGGGAGGCATCAAAAAATCTCTCAGCGCACTTGGCCGCGCGCTTTCGCCACAATCTGTTTTTATCTATACGGTGGGCCTGCTGCTCTTTGGCCTCATGCCCTACTTTTTAATCTTTACGCGCACGCCGATTAAGAACGGTTGGGCCGAGCTTTTCATCTTCGGGCTGCGTCTGGCGCTCGCCTTCGTGCTCACGCTGTGGGGCTGGATAATAACGCTCGGCGCACTGGCAAAGGTATCGAACGCGAGCGAGACGACTCCCGTGGCGTTGGTCCAGTCTGAACCGGCGCAGACGCCTGAGGCACAGGCGCAGATCTGAGCGATATAAAACCCCGAGTTATGTTGTCAACTTTGAAAATGGCAGGCGCGTTTCTCAAGAGGCAAGCTCGCAGAGTTGTGGGGCCTGCCCTGGCCCTCTCCTCGCGCACACTGCACGGCTTTACACATATTTGTCTCTGCGCGGTGCTCCTCTTTTCCTCTTTCCTGCCGCTCGCGCCTGAGACAAAGCCGCACGCGCGCCGGAGCATAGAGTTTAAAAGCGAAGAAGAGATTGATGCGGCCTTGCAGCGTGCGGCGAGGGAGGCTCTCGGAGGGCGCGAAGGCGCTGTCTTATTAATGGACCCGCAGACGGGAAGGCTGCGCGGCGTCGTCAACCAGCGTCTCTCTTATGAAGAAGCTTTTCCGCCAGGCTCTGCCATCAAGCCTTTTACGATGCTCGCGGCTTTACGCGCGGGCGCTGTTGACGAAGAGACGCGCATGTTATGCCAGGAGCGATACAGGCGCGCGGACTTCGAGATACATTGCTCGCATCCGAAACAGAAGCCACCCTTCGAGCCGGTCCAGGCGCTGGCCTATTCCTGCAATTACTATTTCTCAAAGCTCGGCGAGCGCCTTAATATCACGACGTTCAACTCTGCCCTCACATCCTTCGGCTTCGGCGCGCGCACAGAGCGAGCGAATGAGCGCGAGGCCAGCGGGATGTTGCCGCGCGGAGCATGGCGTATCAGCATCGCGCTCGGCGATGACCAGCAGTTGCGCGTCACGCCCGTTCAATTACTGACGGCCTACGCGGCGCTCTTTAACGGCGGACATTTATATGTCCCGCAGCAGGGCAGGGCGGAGCGCTTTCAGCCGCAGGAGCGCGCGCGGCTGGAGATTGCGCCCGAGCATCGCGCGCTGCTGCTCAAGGGCATGCGCGGAGCGGTCGCTTACGGCACGGCAGTGCGCGCTGGCCTCGGCGCTTTGCCGCCATACGTCTTCGGCAAGACGGGCACTTCTACGCCGGACGATGATTTTCGGACCACGCATGGCTGGTTCATAGGTTTTGCCGCTGGACCGGATGAGCATCAAGAAGCGTCGCCGGATGCTTTAGGTCTCGCCGTCCTGGTCTTCCTCAGGCGCGCACAGGGAGCGGAATGCGCGCAGCTCTCGCGCCCCATCTTTGAAGAGTATGCGCGGCTCAGTCGAGACGACAACAGACGGGCGCAGGATGAGAGCGATGCTCTGGACCAGGCGACTGTCAATGATGAGTCTTCATCTACGGATTCCGATGGGCAAAGGATTCGCGTGCGACTCTCGCGCGAAGACTCTACGCGCTCTCTGTCGCTTGAGGATTATGTTTTCGGCGTGATGGCGGCAGAAGGGAGCGTCGAAGATGAGCCTGAAGCACTCAAGGCGCTGGCCGTCGCCGTCCGCACCTACGCGCTCGCCAACCTCGGACGCCACGCGCGCGACGGCTACGACCTGTGCAGCAGCACACACTGCCAGCGATATATCAACGTCGGGAACGAAGGCGCGCGCGCGGAGTTTTACGACCTGCTGCATCGAGCCGTCGAAGAGACTACGGGCGAAGTCCTGCTGGACCAGAGCGGGCGCATCGCAGATGCCTATTTTAGCGCGGACTGCGGAGGCCGGACGGCAAACATTCAAACGCTGTGGGGCGTCCCGGCACCCGCTTACCTGCGCGGAGGACAGGACGAATACTGCCTGAGCGCGCCGCCACGTCCCTGGACCAATACGATTCCCGTCGCGCAACTCATCAGGGCCTTGCGCGCGGATACGCGCACGGACGTCGGCGCTCGCCTCAATAACGTGCGCGTCATCAAGCGAGATGCGGGCGGGCGGGCAGAGATGATTGAGCTGGAAGGCGAGCAGATGCGACGGCTGCGCGGTTGGGATTTCAAGATTATCGTCGGGCGCACGCTCGGCTGGAATATGCTCAAGAGCACGCGCTTTGAAGTGGCTCGCGTCGGGTCAAGCTTTATCTTCCGCGGCAGAGGCTTCGGTCACGGATTGGGCCTTTGCCAGACGGGCGCGCACGTTATGGCCCGGCGCGGCGTCCCATATCGGCAGATTCTCAAACAATATTTCCCGGGCACAAGCATCGGCCAGGACAGCGCGCGGGCGCGCAGAGCAGGCGCGCCAACACGAGCCAGTGTGCCCGCCGAGACGAGCGCGCGCACAGAGAGATGGAACGCCGATGTCATGCTTCAAAGCAGTGCTTCCAGCCATTTGGTTGTGGCCGCACCTTTCGGCTCTCGCTCCTCTCACCGACTGACCATTTCCGGCGAGCATTTCCGCGCCAGCTATCCTTCTCGCTTCGAGCGCCGCGAAGTCGAAAACGCTCTCCGCATACTTGAAGGGGCGCGGGCCGATCTCGCAGGCCGTCTCTCAAAGGCTTCGCTCAAGACAGGGGCGCTGCCCTTCGTAGAGCTTTATATACACGAGACGACGGGCGATTTCGTCGGCGCGACAGGCCAGCCGCCCTGGGTCGCCGCCGCGACCAACTCGCGTCGCATAGAGCTGCAACCGCTCGACGTGTTGCGCCGCAGGGGTATCTTCGCCACAACTCTCCGGCATGAGTACACGCATGTTCTGATAGAACAACTCGGACACGGGCGCGCCCCGCGCTGGCTGGCAGAGGGACTCGCCGCCGCCGTCGCCGGAGAGGGCGCGATGCTCACACGCTTCAAGCCCAAAAACAGATGGCCGCTAGATGAGCTTGAACGCAAACTCGAACGCCCCGCTTCAGCCTCGGAGATGCGCTCGCTCTACGCCGCCGCTTACGTGGAAGTCAGCGCGTTGATTCAAAAGGAGGGTGAGGCCAACGTCTGGCGACGCGTGGCACGCAGTTAGAAAAAAAAGAGGTAACATTTCTGCTACCTCTTTCTTCTTGATGATAAAGATGAGCCGGACTGGGCTCGAACCAGTGACCCGCTGATTAAGAGTCAGCTGCTCTACCAACTGAGCTACCGGCCCAAAGTGAAAATGAATTATACGTGCCAGATGTGGGGTGTCAAGCAGGCAGAAGAGTTTGAGTCTTGAAGGCGCGCGGCTTGATCTCAGGAAATGGAATGCATCAAGGCTTTGCGCATGGCTTCGGCTGATTGCCAGCGTTGCGAGGGTTCTTTGACGAGCGCGCGTTCGATGGTTTCGGCGATGCCGCGCGGGACATCCGGCGCGTGACGCAGGAGTGGGATGGTCGGTTTCTCGAAGATGGCTTTGACCGTGTCGGCGACGTTGAACTTGGCGGGGAGGTCCAGCGCCAGCTCGCCCGTGAGCAGGCTGTAGGCCGTCATGCCCATCGCGTAGATGTCTGAGGTCGGCTTGACGTCGCGGAAGTCTCTGATCTGTTCGGGCGGCATGTAGGCGAAAGTGCCTGCCATCTCTCCCGCCATCGTGATGCCGCTCATCCCTGATTGTGTAAAGCTTTTGGCAAGGCCGAAGTCTGTCAGCTTGGCCGTGAAATTGGGCCATTGGCCGCCGACGAGTATGTTCTGGTCCTTGATGTCTCGGTGGATATAGCCTTTCGAGTGCGCGTAATAGAGCGCGTCCAGGGATTGCGAGATAATCTGTATGGCTTCGGGGTAGGGGAGACGCCCGCCACGCTGGTCCGCCAGCTTGGCCGCATCACAGCCCTCGACAAACTCCGTCACCAGATAGACCGCGCCGTTGTGCGTGCCCCGGTCCAGAAATTTGACGATGTTGGGATGCTGCAAGGCGGCGGCGACATCTATCTCGCGCATGAAGCGGCGCAGGGCCTGATCGCTGACGGCGATTTCAGGCAACATGGTCTTGATGGCTACGGCCTGTCCCGTCTTCTCGTTGCGCGCCAGCATAACGCAGCCCATCCCGCCGCGCCCCAAAAGCTTGACCATCTCGTAGCCTGGGACGGCCTGCGGCTGTCGCTTCATCTCTTCACGACACTCTTCGCAAACAAACAGTAGGTGTTCGTTCGGTGTAGAGGCTTCGGCCTGGTCGCGTCGCCCGCAGTTGGCGCACTCGACCATGACGATGGCAGGTTGGGTCGTGTTGAGCTGAAAACCACCTGACTCTGCAACCTGGTTATAACTTTGCGCAGCCGGCTCGACAGTCACTTCGACGGCGAGCACTGTCTGCCCGCCCTGTATCCGGTCGCCGTTGCTGAGGAAAGCTTCCTGTACCTTCTGGCCGTTGACGTATGTGCCGTTGGTCGAGCCTAGATCGCGCAGAAAGCAGCGCGGCGGATTGATTTCCAGCAGGCAGTGGTGACGCGAGAAAAACTTGTCTTCGGGCAGATAGAGATGGGCCTTATCGCTGCGACCGATCAGGAAGGTATCGTGCTGGTCAAAGGTGAAGGTGCGGCCCGCGTGCGGGCCTGCCAACACCCTTAAAGTAACTCGCATCTCTCTCTTTTCAAGGTTGCCAGAGGGCCGCGTGCTAGTAAACGGAATAACTAATGCTCTTGCTGAGCTGACCGTTGACGTATGCGTCCACCCTGTAGGTGCCTGTGGGCCAATCTTTCTGAAGCGTCAGGTGGCCGTCAACCTTGTCTTCACGCGGACCTGTGGAATAATCAATCTCTTTGATGATTTGATTGGTCATTCCGCCAGCGTTCTCGACATACCACTTATAGTTAATCTTTGTCCCGGCCTGCGCCCTGTTCAACGTCACGACGCAGTGTATGGTCCTGTCCGTCGTGCTAAAGCTGGTGACAGCCGACCCCGCATCGCCAGACCCATCATCACGCGCCATGTAGAGGCTCTTCGCATAAATGCCGCTCGGATTGGAATTGACATTCGAGCTATTCATGTTCGAGCTATTCGAGTTGTTCGAGTTCGAGTTGTAGACGGCGCGGTTCGAGTTCGAGTTATAGTTTGAGTTGATATTAAGATTCGTGTTGGACTTCTTTGAGCCGAGACTGGCGAGCAGGACCACCAGCACGACGAGGCCCACGCCGAGCACGACGATGACTCCCAAGATGCCTGCCACCCAGGGCCAGACTTTTCGCTTTGGCGTCTGCGGCGGTGGCGTCGGCGACCAGCCGGGAGACGGGCCTGCCTGATAAGCAGAGGGCGTGTACATCATGGTCGGCTGTGGCTCGTCGCGTTGGCCGCCGAGCGACGGCTGAGAGTATTGCGGCGGCTTGATATTCCCGCCTGAGCCGAACTGTTGAGCGCCGCCGGAGGCATCCACGAGGGGAGCGCCGTCATTCAGGCAGAAGCTCAATGCGTCATCCGTATAGGTTTGATTGCAGGTTGGGCAGCGTTTCATTTGTTCTTCCTCTGTTCAAGTTCAGCCGCGCGCCAGCAGTGGCAGCCGCTCGCGTTACTTTATCTGGAAATCTCCAAATCATCAAAGGCGACCTCGTTAACATCGCTGGTATAAAAGCCCGCCAGCCCGCGCATGAAATTTCCCTTATCTGTGATGCTCGTCACGTATTGCCCGTTGATGTAGTAAGAGAGCTGCTTATCTTTGATGCGCACTTCGAGTTGGTTGGGACTCGTCCCCGTGCGGATAACTGAAGACCTGGTCCAGTTGACGAGGGGCGTCTGTTCGCCGCCCCTATGCATGAGGACAGCATATTGCGGATTCTCGCCCGTTGAGATGAGAAAAGCATAGTCTTCAAGCTCGTTCTTGTCCTTGGGCTTTTCTCCATGCACGACCAACCCGTAGCCTTCGCTGGGCGACGTGCCGTCAACGCTGCGAGCCGTCACGCGCACGGTCGCGTTCTCCGTGCTGTAGTCGCCGTTAGGCCCGTACATGACGATATATCCGCCCTTGTTGGCGTGCATGTGATATTCGTCCGTCTGATACCAGATTTTTCCGTAACTGTAAGTTCCAGTGCCCCATTTCCCGTCAGAGAAATCATCGCTCAGGGAAGCCGTGGAGGGCGCGACGGAATTAGTGTTCCGGTTAACAGTGTTCGAGTTGTTCGCCGTCGAGTTCGAGTTGCGGTTGCCGTTCCGGTTGGCGTTTGAATTATTCCTGTTGGCGGTGTTCGTGTTGGCGTCCATCTTTGAGAGCGCGACGAGCAGAACAATCAGCCCGCCGCCGAGAAGCGCGAGCACACCCAGAATGCCTACGACCCAGGGCCACTTCCTGCTCTGGCGCGTCGGCGGGAGCGGCGTAGGCGTCGGAGACCAGGCGGGCGGCGGCGCAGGCTGCGGGCTGATCTGCGGGCTCACCTGGTTGAAGGAGGGCGGCGCTGTATAGGCTATGGTCGGCGGCGGGCTGGTGTCTCTCGCCTGGTCAAAGCTGATGGTCGCGTTCGGGTCGAAAGCGGGTGCAGCCGTGCCCGCGCTTGTCAGCGGAGTCCCGTCTTCAAGACAAAAACTGAGCGTGTCATCATCAAAAGTTCGATTGCAGGTCGGACATCGTTTCATTGCCAAGCCTCATTTATGCCGGTTTATCTTTCGCCGCGCTTCGCCGCGATAGCTTATTTCAAGCGCAGACGGCGAAACGCGAGAAAGAGAATTATCAAGACGAACGCCAGCGCCGCAACCAACAGTCCGCCCGTCAAGACCAAGCTCAGACCGCCGGAGCCGGCTCCGATACCATCGCTGCCCGTCGTGTGGAAAACGGCTCCTAACAACGCGGCTAAAATATTTCTTCCCAGAACCGCCAGGATGGCGACCGTCAGCGTGATAAGAAAAAGGGTCGCAAGCACGCTGAAGATTTTCTTATACGGCATAAGCTCTCAGACAGCTAGTTAGCGGCGCTCAGCACAAATGAGATGAAAAAGAAGAAGAGGGTCACGCACATCAACCCCAGGCTAATCCATCCGCAGATGACGCCCGCTCTGGCAAAGCCCGTTCCCGCGACCGGCGATTGCCCTGCTTCAATCGCTCTCAATTCCTGTCTTCCGATGATGATGCCGCCAATCCCGAAGAGACCGCAGATGATAAACCCCATGACGCCGAAGACGAGCGCCATGACAGCCTTCGGACTGGCACTCATCGAGCGCCCCACGTCAGGCAAGGGCATCTGCGGCCTATCGTTCATCGCTACCTGGTTAATGAGCGGCGTGTCGGTGCGATAAACCTCGGTCGGGGCTTCCGTGCTGCGCGGCTGCGGGTATCTGGCCGTCGCGTTCGGGTCATAAGAGCCGGCAGGCTCGCTGATTCTGGTGAGCAGACCTCCATCCTCAAGACAGAAGCTCAAGGTATCGTCCGTGTAAGTTTGATAGCAGGTCGGGCAGCGTTTCATTTAGGGGAAACTCGATCCACTTTGCCGTTCGCGCTAGTCCGGTAGACATAGCCAACCGGACCCAAAGTGATAGCCGGGGCGTTAACTCAACAAGGCAGTCGCCAGAGACTCTGAGCGGCATCATGAAAGAAGATGAGAGATGTGCCTGTTATCTATATTTCTTTCTCGCTTGCGCGACGCGTTTGACTCTGCCGCAACCTGCGGTCTGGCAGTCGCGGTCAAGTCATGCGTTGATGCTTGTCCCACGGCATTATACGGCAAGCCGCCAACATCTCAAGACCTGATGGCCGTGCCGCAGCGCCCGCAGAATTTTGTACCGGCAGGATAGCTCGTGCGGCACGTCGGGCAGAGCATCTGGACCTGTTTGGGAAGCGTGTTAAAGCCCGAAGTCTGGCCCACGGCGGGCATCCCGCAGCGCCCGCAAAATTTTGTGCCCGGCGGATTGCTGTTGCCGCAACGCGCGCAGCTTGTGCTCCCCGGGTGCGCGATGCCGGAGCCGCCGCTGCGACTGACTCCACCGCCCGGGCTTGACTGTTGGCCCAACTCCGGATGGAGCGGGCGCAGGACTGTGCCGCCGCAGCGCCCGCAAAACTTAGCGCCGACGGCAAAGCGAGAGCCACACTGCACACAGACCACCACATCATGCACGTTGCCGGAGCCGATCTGGCTACGATTGATGCTGCCGTCGCGCGAGGGCGATAACTGGTTGAGCGACTGAGCCGAGCGCAACTGCGCCTGTATAATCTGCTCGCCCGCGCCGGAGCGAACCTCTATCACACGCTCGTCGTCCGTATCGCCAGTGCGCGCCACGCGCAGCACGTGCCTGCCGGGAGGAATGGAATTGAGTATGATGCGGCCCGAACGACCTATGCTCCCGTGCCTCTCATCATCAACATAAATCTCCGCGCCCGCAGGAGCGACGACCACGACGCGCGATTCGCCCTCTTCCTCGTGCGAAGTGCTGCCGGAGACTGCCTGCTCAAACTCTTCAATCCAATCGGCGACGGTCGCGGGCCGCGCGCTCGCGTCCCTTTCGAGCGCGTGCATGACGGCGCTCTCGACTTCCTGCGAGATGTCCGTGCGCAGGTTCTTGAGCGGCGCGGGCGACTGCATCACCTTCTGCATGATGAGCTGGGCCAGGTCGCCGGAAAACGGCGGACGACCGGCGAGCATGTGATAGGCAATCGTGCCGAGCGCGTAGACATCGGCGCGCGCATCGAGCTGCGTCCCGGGCTGCATCTGTTCGGGAGCCATGTATTCGGGCGTGCCGATGATGCCGCGCGAGGCTGGTCCACCGCTGGCGGAATCGGCTTCGGCCAGCGCGCCCGCGACAATCTTCGCCAACCCGAAATCACCGACCTTGATAAAACCGTCGCCCGCCAGGCTGCCGTCCTTACGCCGTTTCTGCATGATGAAGATGTTGGCGGGCTTGAGGTCTCTATGAAGTATGCCCTCTTCGTGTGCGGCCTCGACGCCAGCCGCGACCTGTTGGAGAAGGGTGAGGGCGCGTTGCGCGCTCAGCGTCCCTTCACGCCGCAGCAGGTGATAGAGCGTTTCGCCCTGCACATATTCCATCACGAGGTAGAAGACGCCTTCCGGACTCTTGCCAAAGTCCGTCACGTCCACCACGTTCGGGTGGCGTATGGAAGCAGCCGTGCGCGCTTCACGCTCAAAGCGCGCGATGGCCTCTCCCTCCTGCATGTCTTCGGCTGTGAGGATGTCTGGGCGAACAGTCTTGACGGCTACCCTGCGGGTTTGCAGGTTCTGGTCGCGGGCTAGGTAGACCTGCCCCATCGCGCCCCGGCCCAGACGTTTTTCCAGCAGATAGCGCCCGGCCAGCAAAGGAGCGCCAGGCAGCGTCGGCCTGGTGTTTGCGCCCTCTTCGGGGCAGGCCGCCACCTCGTCTCCGTAACAGCGCTCGCAACGCGGGCATTCACGCATAAGCGGGGGGATTCTCCACAGGGGCTTCAAAAATTCTTTCCGCCTGACTCGCACACGGCGGCGGCAAACTTTGCGCTTGGCATCAGGCTCTGGCAAGACCATCGCCGCCCGACAACAGTATTCACAGAATAAGGTCTGGCAAGGGCACACGTCAACGAAGCGCCGAACGCGGGGCACGCGGGGCGAAAGGCAAGGAGAAAGAGGAAGCGGAAAGCTCTCTCCACCCTTTATCCTTTCGCCCCGCGCCCCTTCTATTTTACGCCGCTTGCAGGTCTACGCAGCAGTTGGCGCAGCGCGTGGCTTTGAGCGGGATGGTCGAGAGGCAGTGCGGGCAGTCCTTGGTGGTCGGGCCTTCATCCGTCGCCTGCTTGCTCTTGACCCTGTTGAAATACTTGACGATCAGGAAGACGACGAAGGCCACGATGAGAAAGTTAATCAAGTCGTTGATTAACTGGCCGTAGGCGATGACGGGGATACCTTTGGCTTTAGCCTCTGCGAGCGAGACGGCAGTTCCCTTGGAACTGTCCAGCACGTAGAAGAGACTGGCGAAATCAGCCTTGCCGAGCAGCATCCCTATCGGCGGCATGAGGATTCCTTCGACCAGCGTCGTGACGATCTTGCCAAAGGCGACGCCGATGATGACCGCCACGGCCAAGTCTATAACGTTGCCGCGCGCGATAAACTCTCTGAATTCCCTGAACATGATAAGTTCTCCTCCCGGACAAGGGTTGGATGGAACATAGAGGTCTGGCAACCGACTCAAATTTCAACAACAGTCTTTAGCTCAATAAACCTTATCCGTCAATCAAATTTAATGATTAAAATCCATTCATTCAAGATGATTGATAAGGCTGATACAACTGAAGTTGCGGCCCATTCATCGCAGCATATCCACAGAATTCGCGCGCGTCATCCTTTAAATTCCGGTCAACTTTAAAACTGTTCTCGTGCCATCGATGCTGACAACTAAAAGAATCTATCTCGCCCTGATAGCACTTTGCGCTCTTGTCCTGCTGGTCCAGACGGCACGCAACGCGCGCGGCACGCTCTTTGGCGCGGCCAGCGAATTTAAAATGAGCGAAGCCGTCAAGCTCCGTGCGGCTTTTGTAGATTCGGATAGTTCGCCAGCCGCGCAAGATGAGATGGCTGCGGCGGCGGCTCAAAACAGCCGGCTCAAGAGCGAGCTGCAATGGACCTTCGGCGGTAAGACGCAGCGCGGCTGGCAGATTTACACGCCTCTCATCTCGCATCTCATAGGCACGGACAGCGACGCCGAGAGCCGCGAGTTTGCCGCCGCCCTCGCGCGCTGGCAGCGCCGGACGGGTCTCAAGCCGAGCGGCATCCTCGATAAAGAGACTCTCTCTGCGATGATTACCAACTGGCAATCGCGCCGCATCAAGGACCGCACATATCCTCCGCCTGAGAGGATTCTGACAGCCCCAGCGTCCGAGTTCTGGGATGCGTCGAGACCCGAAGAGCTGCGCGGCGTGGAAAGACAGGCTTATTCAGCTTACAAGCGGATGGTCGCGGCTGCCGTCTCCGATTCCTCTTCGGGTTTAAAGATGACGAGGAATGGCGAGCTGGACCAGTCGGAAAAGTTTCTCAAGATCGTCTCTGCTTTTCGCTCGAAAGAGTATCAGGAGAAACTGCGCCAGGCTTCTCCGAACGCGGGCAGCGCGGGGCTGGCCGTCAACAGCCCGCACTTTACGGGCCGCGCTCTGGACCTCTACGTCGGCGGCGACCCCGTCAGCACGCAGGATGCTAACCGCATGATTCAGACTCGCACGCGCATCTACCTCTGGCTCGTCAGGAACGCCGAAAAGTTCGGCTTCGTGCCATACTTTTACGAACCCTGGCACTGGGAGTATCGCGGCGAATAATCTGGTCCGGAAAGATTAAGACAGCTATCCATGAAGGCGGCGCGTGCGTCGCCTTTATTTATTGGCCGTTTGGCCCGGCAAGCGATTAGTGCTCGCTCTCGGCTGTACAAAAACAGGCGTAAGAGCGTTATACTCATGATGTTTCATCAAACGAAAAAAGCTTGAGCGTGTGGGCCGATTTGCCCGAAGAGTTGGACCTGGCCGACGGTTTGGAGAAAGGCAAAGGGGAGAGATGAGCGCGAATAAAAACACGTTGACGATTACAGATAACCGGACGGGAAAACAATACGAGCTGCCTATCGAGCACGAGACGATAAGGGCCGTGGACCTACGCCAGATCAAGGTCTCTGATGAAGACTTCGGGATGATGACTTACGACCCGGCGTTTATGAATACTGCCTCCTGCAAGAGCCGGATTACCTTTATTGACGGCGATCAGGGGATACTCGAATATCGCGGCTACCCGATTGAACAGCTCGCCGAAGAGAGCACCTATCTGGAAGTCGCCTACCTCTTGCTCTACGGCGAGCTGCCGACCGCGGAGCAGCTCAAGCAGTGGAAACACAATATCACTTATCACACGCTGATTAACGAAAACGTCAAGAAGGTGCTCGACGGCTTTCATTACAACGCGCACCCTATGGGAATGCTCATCAGCATGGTCAGCGCGCTCTCGACCTTCTACCCGGACGCGAAAAATATTTACGAGGATGAATGCCGACAGAAACAGATTCACCGTTTGATTGCGAAAGTGGCGACCATCGCCGCCTTCGCCTATCGCCACCGGATAGGGATGCCCTATGCTTATCCGGATAACGATTTGAGCTACACGGGCAATTTCCTCAACATGATGTTCAAGACGACGGAGTTGAAGTACGAGCCGAACCCGGTGCTTGAGCGCGCTCTGGAAGTCCTCTTTATACTCCACGCAGACCACGAACAGAATTGCTCGACCAACGCCATGCGCAGCATAGGGAGCGCCGAAACAGACCCCTTCTCATCGGTCGCGGGCGCGGCTGCGGCCCTTTATGGTCCACTGCACGGCGGGGCCAACGAAGCCGTCCTGCGTATGTTGAAGGAGATCGGCTCGATCAGTCATGTGCCGGATTATATTAAACGCGTCAAGAGCGGCGAGATACGCCTGATGGGATTCGGCCATCGCGTTTACAAGAACTATGACCCGCGCGCACGCATTATCAAAAAGGTCGCTTATGAAGTCTTTGAAGTGACGGGCCGCGACCCCTACCTCGACATCGCGCTGGAGCTGGAACGCATCGCGCTCGAAGACGAATACTTCGTCAAGCGCAAGCTCTACCCGAACGTGGACTTCTATTCGGGGATTATCTACCAGGCGATGCGTTTCCCTGTAGATATGTTCCCGGTGCTCTTCGCCATTCCGAGAACCTCCGGCTGGATCGCGCAGTGGCAGGAGATGCTGCTTGATGACGAGCAGAAGATCGCGCGCCCGCGACAGGTCTATCTGGGCTACCGGACGCGAGACTATGTGCCGATAGACGAGAGAGGGACAAGCGCCTCGTCAACGGCAGCAACCGCCTCATAAAATTTCGGAAACGAAGATGAAAAGAGGGCGCGAGGCCGTGATGATCTCGCGCCCTCTCTTGTTGACCGTTAGATTAATTCGCTAATCGTTCTTCGTGTCAATCTCGAACCATTCCACGCTGATTCCGAGCCAGCGCGTATCGCTTCCGGTTTCCAGCATCCAAGGCGAGGCGGCATCCGGCAGCCCGAAGCCGAGCACGTTGCGCTCTCTCAGGAGGCTGGCCGGTAGCTCAATCGTATATGACTGTGGACCAATCCGGTTGAGAGTCAGGCTATCGAGCTGTTGCCCGTTGAGCATCACATGAACGCGTTGCTGGTCCAGTTTGCCCGGGGAGAGGAATGGACCGAGCCTGATGCGGAGCATGCTGGCGCGCGGCTCTTGAAGGCTAAAGCTGAGGGCGGCCTGGTCGCCGTTGGACCAGCGGAAAGAGGGTTCAAAGCCGCTCCATCCGTACCATAAATATTTCTCTGCTTCAATGCTTGTCAGGTCAATCCGCGTGCCCGGAGTGTAGAGAGGGAATTTCGGCGGTGGCTCTGCCTGCTCCTCTTGCGCCATCTCGTAGGGGGTCGCGCGCCATCCCTTGCTGCGAATCGCTTCCTCTATCAAAGGGTCTTCGGTGAGATACCCGACCAGCAATCTCAAATCCGCGTCGATGGGTATCTCAAGGTACTTAAACTGCGGCGGAATCTGGTAACGATTCTGTCCCGCCAGCATCAGCCGCTCAAGCCCCTTCTTCGTGCCCGTATAAACTGAGGTGGGAGTGTTGGCGTTAATGACGAGCGGATGCCCGACGATAAGATTGACTCGGCGCTGGACCAGATAGTCCAGCGTAGCCCTTCTTTGATGGCCCGGCCTATCGCCCCAGTATGCTCCGTGCCGCGCCACCCAGGGGTCGTTGAGGCCAAACATATCAACTGTTTTCAAACGCGAATAGTAAGGCACAGCCCCCGCGGCGGTCGTGGCAATCGTGAGTCCTGAATTATGGTCCAGCTCTTTTCCGAGCGCCTTGCCGACCCTTTGCCATCCGTCGCAGAGGCTCGACAGCTCCGGGATAGAGTTGACTCCGTTGACGGGCGCAAACGTCAGGGCGTGATGCAGTGAGCCTGCGAGGATAAGCGCTGTCAGGGCCATCTGCATCCGTCTCATCTTGAGCTGCACAAATATCAGCCAGCCGAAGAGTGTAAAGATTAGCGGCAGGACCGGGACCAGAAATCTAAACTCCATAAAATCTCCGCCGACAGAGATCATGTAAGCCAGCCATAAAAGAGTCACCACCGCTGGTATGAGCAGCGCGCGATTGGGTTGGCGCAGAAGCTTCGGAGCAAAGAAGAGGAAGATAAGCGGGAAGGGAATGAGCCAGTAGGATTGTAGGAAAAGATTGAAATAGGCGATTCCGCGCAGGATGCCTGAAGCTGAGGGCGAGACCTTCGCGTAAAAGGTGTTGGGCAGAACGTTTCCGTAAAAGCTGACTTTCCAGGCGAGCCAGCCGCCGACCAGCACAGCCATCGGCAGGATGAGCGATAATAATCCGAAGAGCTTCTGCCTGCGCGCCATCTTTGATTGAACGAGAGAGAAGAGCGCGACGGGAAGGATGACGGCGAGCAGCAAGGCCGAGTCCGGTCTGGTGAGCAGGGCAAGGCTGAGCAGGATGGATAAAGTTAAAAGCCTGTTGTTGGACCAGTCGCCTGTCTCAAGTGCGCGAGTCGTAAGATAGATGGCCGAGACGAAGAGGCATGCCTGAAGCTGCGTTTCCAGCCCGCCCGTCGCATAGCAGCTAAAAGTGTAATTCGTTCCCAGCAGGATGATGACTAGCAGGGCCGCATCTTTTGATTGATAGAGCTGGTGCGCGAGCCTGTAAGTAAAGACGAGCGAGAGAGCAAACGAGACCAGCCCGAAGAGATAGGAGAAGATGACGGGGTCGCGGCCCAGGCGTAGGGGTAGGCTCAGCAGCAGCGTCCAGGAAAAGTTTGTGTAGCCCTCTACGCGCTCTCCTTCATTCCAGACCAGCCCTTTGCCATGAGCAAACTGGTCCGCGTATCTGAAAGAGATAAAGGCATCATCCTGTATAAATCTATCGTACCAGGCGAGCAGAATAAGGAGCGTGATAATCAGGAAGAGAACGAGCCGGAAATGTTCTCTGTAAAGCTTGAGCCATCTGGTCTGCCACATGAAAAAGCGAGCCTCTCAACTTCATGCCGCGTGAGGCTGACCGCCGGAAAGATTTCGAGGCGTAGGTGCTGGCTTCCGGCATCAACGAACTTTTCAGGCAGCTCGCGTCCCGTTTGTCCGGTCCAGTCTCGGCCAAAACGGAAGTTGATGAAGAGAGAGCTATTCCGTGTTGGGGTTCTTCTCTTCTTTAATCTCTTCGCTCTCGACATTTTGCGAGCCGGGAATCTTTGAGCCGGGCGTATCCTCTTCGCGGATTTTCTCGGTCGGACTCTCTTCAACGGGCGGGTTCAGTTGTTCGCTCATCTCTCTTCGCTCCTTCCTGGTTGCTTGCTCTTGAGGCCGAGGCTGCCTGTAAAAACAAAGTACCCGCGGCTGGAGTCGAACCAGCGGCCTCTTGCTCCGGAGGCAAGCGCTCTATCCACTGAGCTACGCGGGCGTCTGTACGGTGGAGCAAAAGATAGCATATATTCGAGGCGGCTTGCCAACCGCTAAATTAGTTGATGGAGAAGAGCGAATGATTGTCGTTAACCGCGAGAGCGCATCTGTCATAGAGACGCCGCACGGCTCACAGATTAGGCCGCTGGTGGACCGCACGACCTCTCAGATAGAGCTTTGCAGCCTGGCCGAAGAGGTGCTTCCGGCGGGCGCGAAGGTCGGCAGGCATCATCACAGGCAAACGGAAGAGGTCTATTACATCGTGCGCGGTAGAGGGTTGATGACGGTCGGCGAAGAGGTCCAGGAGGTCGGTCCGGGTGACGCCGTTTACATCCCGCGCGGGCTGTCGCATACGCTGGAAAATACGGGCGCGGAAGCCATCACGCTGTTGCTCGTCTGTGGTCCGGCCTACAGCTACGAAGATCACCACGCGGGCTGAAGGATTACGCGCCCGCGCGCTTGTGTAAAAATTCTATGATGAAGTAGCAGAGACCGGAGATTAAAGCGGCTATCGGTATCGTCAGGACCCAGGCCCAGACGATACGCCCTGCCACGCCCCATTTGACGGCTGAGAGCCTGCGCGTCGCGCCGACGCCGACGATAGCGCCCGTGATGGTATGCGTCGTCGAGACTGGCACGCCCGAGAGCGTGACATAGGCCAGCGTCAGGGCCGCGCCCGTCTCCGCGCAAAAGCCTCCGACGGGTTTGAGCTTGGTAATCTTAGAACCCATCGTGTGCACGATACGCCAGCCACCT
>DASWMI010000193.1:0-10265 GCA_036399835.1 Pyrinomonadaceae bacterium
GGTCACACCCTTCAAACAGTTCTACGTGGCGGAGGATTATCACCAGGAGTATTACAGGCAGAACTCAGGCCAGCCCTACTGCCGCGCCGTCGTTGCGCCGAAGGTCTCGAAATTCCGCCAGAAGTTTTTGGAGAAGTTGAAGAAATAGCCTGTCCTGTATCATCCTTCCAGCGCCGTGCAGAGCGTGTCCCGCCGCGCGCGTTGTAGTAAACTCTGAATCAAGCAAAACGTTTTCGGGGGAGCTAAACGCTCATCAGAGCGAGGCTGAGAGTCGCAACTGTGCGAGACCCCTTGAACCTGATGCGGTTAATACCGACGAAGGGAGAAAATTTGATGAGTACCACTGACGAAACAAGAGAGAAGCTGAGCGAGGACGTGCGCTTGCCGAACTCGCGTAAGGTTTATGTAGAGGGTAAGCAGCCGGGCGTGCGTGTGCCTTTCCGGGAAGTCTCGCAGCATCCGACAAAAAACTTTGACGGCGCGACAGAGGAGAATCCTCCCGTGCGCGTCTATGACACGAGCGGGCCGTGGGATGACCCAGGTGTGCGCTGCGACGTACGCGAGGGACTGCTGGCCTTGAGGCGCGAGTGGATTCTGGCGCGCTCTGATGTGGAAGAATATGAAGGGCGCACGGTCAAACCGGAGGATAACGGCTATCTGACGAGGGGCGCGGAAGAGTTTGCGCGCGTTAAAGAGAAGGGCAAGCTCGAAGAGTTTCCGGGGCTGCGCCGCCAGCCTCTGCGCGCGAGAGCTGGTCGGCGCGTGACGCAGATGCATTATGCCCGGCGCGGCGAGGTCACGCCCGAAATGGAGTTTGTCGCGATACGCGAAAATCTCGGACGCCTCGCGGCCTTTGAAGCCGAGGAGAGCGACCGCAGCTCTCTTGCTCACCAGCACAAAGGCGAAAGCTTCGGCGCAGCGATGCCGTCTTACGTGACGCCGGAATTCGTTCGTGATGAAGTCGCACGCGGGCGAGCCATCATCCCTTCAAATATCAACCACCCGGAATCCGAGCCGATGATTATTGGCCGCAACTTTCTCGTCAAGATTAACGCCAACATAGGCAACTCTGCCGTCGCCTCTTCGATTGAAGAGGAGGTCGAGAAGATGCGCTGGGCCACCAAGTGGGGCGCGGATACCGTGATGGACCTCTCGACGGGGAAGAACATACACGCGACGCGCGAGTGGATACTGCGCAACTCCGCCGTCCCCATCGGGACTGTGCCCATCTACCAGGCGCTCGAAAAGGTTGGAGGCAAGGCGGAGGAGCTGACCTGGGAGATTTACCGCGACACGCTCTTAGAGCAATGCGAGCAGGGCGTGGACTATTTTACGATTCACGCGGGCGTGCGTCTGCCCTTTATTCCGCTGACCGCGAGACGTACGACCGGAATCGTCAGTCGCGGCGGCTCGATCATGGCGAAGTGGTGTCTGGCCCATCACCGCGAGAGTTTTCTTTACACGCACTTTCGCGAAATCTGCGAGATCATGTCGGCCTATGATGTCGCCTTCTCTTTAGGCGACGGCTTGCGTCCCGGTTCTATCGCAGACGCCAATGACGAAGCGCAGTTCGCCGAGCTTGAAACACTGGGCGAACTGACACAGCTCGCCTGGGAGCATGATTGCCAGGTGATGATCGAAGGGCCGGGCCATGTGCCGATGCATCTCATCAAGGAGAACGTGGACCGGCAACTGGAAGTCTGCCAGGAAGCGCCCTTCTACACGCTTGGTCCACTGACGACGGACATCGCCCCCGGCTATGACCACATTACTTCGGCCATCGGCGCGGCGATGATCGGCTGGTTCGGGACGGCCATGCTCTGCTACGTCACGCCGAAAGAGCATCTCGGCCTGCCTAACAAGAAGGATGTCAAAGAGGGCGTGATTGCTTACAAGCTGGCAGCGCACGCGGCAGATTTGGCGAAGGGCCACCCGGGCGCGCAGGTCAGGGACAACGCGCTCTCGAAAGCACGCTTCGAGTTTCGCTGGGAGGACCAGTTCAACCTCTCTTTCGACCCGGAGGTGGCGCGCGAATACCACGACGAAACCTTGCCGCAGGAGGGCGCCAAGCTCGCGCACTTCTGCTCCATGTGCGGACCGCATTTCTGCTCGATGAAGATTACGCAGGACGTGCGCGAATACGCCGCGCAGAAGAACCTAGAAGAGCAGGCCGCGCTCGACGCGGGGCTGAAAGAGAAGGCCGCGGAGTTTGTCGCCTCCGGCGCGGAGATTTACCGTGGAAATCTGCCCGAAGGCGTCAAGATGGAACACTGAAGCTGGACCAGTCTCACATGCTCAGCCATCAAGCCCCGTGAGCGGTGATAAAAAAATCGCTAGTGTAAATGAAAATAGCCAGACGTTAACTCGTCTGGCTATTTTCATCCGCGGCTCGTGTGGCCTGAATTTTAACCCTGCTTTTTACCTGCGCAGGCTTATTGCGCTTTGGCTTTCTGCTGCTGCTGGTATTCTGCAAAATCGGACCAGACTTTTTGAATCATCCTGGCATCAAGAATCTTGGTGGCGGGAACGGTCGGGCGCTCTTCGGAAAAGACTCGCAGCTCAAGGCGCTGGCATGTGCCGGGGCTAAAGATACTGGCCGGATAAGAATAAAGTCCCGCGTAGGTGTAGCGGTTTTTAATCTTGTAGTAGTCCGGCATCTGGGCCACAATCTCGGCCTTGCCGCGGCGGATGGGCGTCACTTCCTTGCCGTCGCAAACGAGCGCCATTTCGTAGAAGTCCGCCTTGAATTTGTAGTTGAGCGGCGTCATGTAGCCCGTGCCGGCAGCCATCACCGCACCCAGAAGGAGCGATTTGCCTGTCGCCTTCGTTTCGGGAAAAGCGACTATCTGGACCACAGGCGTCAGCTCGCCGACATACTCGTTCCAGTTACGCAGGTTGACAAATTTATCCACAGTGCCCTGCACACCGGCGTTTTTGTTTCGCTTGTCGCGCTCCTTGGCCGCCTCTATCCTGTCCTTCTCCGCGAGATAAAATTTGTAGACGGGCGTCAGCATCAGCACGTCGTAATCGCCAAGCTCCGTCTTGTAAGGCTTGGTCTCAAACTTCTTGACATCAACACGGGTTTTGATGGCTTCGACGGGGAAAGGCTCCGTCGGCTCTGTCGGCATCAGCTCGGCTGTGGGCGCGGGCTGGTCCTTCATCGCGGCCCTGGCCTTGGCGAGCAGTTCCGTTGCCTGCTCTATGCGTATGATGCCGCCGACGCCCGGACCGCGTTCCGCGAAATCGCCGAAGGTCGTGATACCGATGACCTCGCCGAGCGAGTTGAAGAGCGGCCCGCCCGAATTGCCCGGGTTGATGTTGACATCCGAGATGATGGCGCGCGGCTCGACCTTACTGACGATGCCTGTCGTCAAAATCTTTTGCTGGTTCAAGGGGCTGCCGATGGTAAAGACTCTTTCGCCTTCCATGACGGAGGAATCGGGCGATTGCATGTCTGCTATCTTGAGCGGCGTGCAGGTCTGGCAGGCGCTCAGGTTGGCCCAGAGGACCGCGACATCCTTTTCCGGGTCCTGGGCCAGCACGACGGCGCGCACCTTGCGCTGCCTGTCAAACTGTATGCGTATCTCTTTCGAGCTGCTGATGACGTGCTGGTTCGTCAAAATCAGACCCGCGCCGTCAACGATAAAGCCTGTCCCGTGGCCCAACTCGCCTTCAATCGTGACCACGCCCTCGCGTAGCTGCTTGAACATCTCGGCCTCTTCCGTGACACGCCGTTTGCCCGTGGAACTGACGGGCGCGGCAACTGCCAGTAGCGAGATGTCCGCGTTATCGTTGCTCAATTCGAGTGTGGCATCCTTGCCGTCTTCGACCTTGAGATTGACGGACCAGGCATAAGCCTGCCCGCCGAACTCCAGGGGCTTTTCGGATTTGACGAGATAGCTGCCGGGCGCGACGCTCGCAGAGGCGACGCCGTCAAAGCCCGTCACGAGCGAGAGGGCCTGCGCGCTCGCGTCAATCGTCCCGTTCGCGTCGAGCTTCTGCACAGTGAGCGTGAATTTAGGGATGGGCCTGACGTTGAGGTCTTTATCAACGAGCGCCATCTTGATGGAAACTTTGCCGGAACTCTGGGCCAGCGCCGCGCCCGCACCGGAAAGCAGGCATGAGGCTATGAAAAGAGACGCCGAGACGAGCGCGAGTCTTTTGACGAGGCAAGACATTTTAAAATCTCCTTACAAACAGGGGTTGGTCGAGCGCAGGCCGTCGTTGGACCTTTGGCGATAATGATCGGAGGCCGAGCCACTTGAGATCAGCGCACGCTCGCTCATTTGTCTATTCTAGGTGAAGTTGATGCAAGATACCTGCTTCGGTGTGAGACTTTTGGAAGTATCACAAGCTGGCGCGAAAGACAGTAACACAAAGCGGATTTTGCTGGCAAATTAGCAATCGAGGAGACGCGGCTGCTCAAAATCAGCCAACGCAGACACGAAGGCACAAAGAGAGACAGAGCATCAGCAGGAAAGATTAGTTGAGGAGTCTTATCAGCTTCTGATTTATCTTCTCTCCGTGTCTCTGTGCCTGCGGTGGCTGATGTGCAGGCAACGAGCCAATAGCTTTCACTTCATCGCTTCTAAAGGTTTTCTATCTCGACGGGTTCGACAGGGTCTGCGAGGTCGAACTTGAAGATTCTGGAATAGAAGTAAAGCTCGCCGTCCAGTGCGCGTTTGATGTTCTCGGCTTTGCGAAAGCCGTGCTGCTCGCCTTCAAAGGGAACATAGGCAACGGGCAGCCCTTTGCGGCGCAGGGCCTCGACCATCATCTCGGCCTGGTTGGGGAGCACGACCTTGTCCTCCAGCCCCTGAAAGAAGATGACAGGGCAGGCGAGCCGGTCCGTGAAGTTAATCGGCGAGCGTTCCCTGTAGAGGTCTGCGCGCTCCGGGTAAGGGCCGATCAATTTGTCCAGATAGCGCGACTCGAACTTATGCGTCTCTTCGGTCAAAGCGCCCAGATCGCTGACGCCGAAATGACTCGCGCCAGCCCTGAACGTATCACGGAAAGTGAGCGCGCAAAGCGTCGTATATCCGCCGGCGCTGCCGCCGTCTATGGCGCAACGCTCGCCGTCAACCAGCCCGCGCTCGATGAGATGACGTGCGCCCATCTCGCAATCGTCAACATCAACTATGCCCCACGTGCCCTTGAGCCGCTCCCTGTACTGGCGGCCATAGCCTGTGCTGCCGCCGTAGTTGACATCCAGCACGGCTATGCCGCGACTGGTCCAGTATTGAATACTAAAGCTGAGCGTCGTCGTCGTAGCCGAAGTCGGCCCGCCGTGGCTCTTGACGAGCAAGGGGGGCAGCTCGCCCTCCGGCGCTCTGTAATCCTGGTTACGCGGCGCGTAATAAAAGGCGTGCGCCGTCAGCCCGCCGGTCGTCTCAAACTCAATCGGCTGCGGGATGGAGATATAGCCTTCTTCAATCTCAAGGTCCGTCGCGCGGCGCAGAACTGTCGTCTCGCGCGTCTTGAGGTCTAGCCTGACGATGGCGGTCGGGGCGCTCGGCGAGCCGCCATTAAAGACGGCCTCTCCCGGGCGCGCGCGCACCTGCGCGATTTCCGTGTAGGGAGTCTCAATCGTCTCAAGCCTGCCGGATTGCGTGTCCAGGGTGGCGAGACGGGTGCGTCCCTGCTGGCGATAGGCGCAGATAATTCTCAACGCAGACTCGAAGGCATAGGTTGACATCCCGAAGACCCACTGCGGCTGTCCGAACTCGGCTTCGAGAGGGCAGAGCGGCTTTGCTTGCCCAGATTGGTCCAGCCGATAAAGATTCCACCAGCCGCTCTGGTCCGAGACAAAATAGAGTTGGCCGTCCGGCGACCATTCCGGCTGAAAGATGGATTCTTCAGGCCCGCCCGCGACGCGCGTGCTGTCCGAGAGCGTTCCGTCATCATTGATTTCGCCGACCCACAGCTCCGATTCGTCCCAGGGCATATTCGGATGGTTCCAGGCGAGCCAGGCGAGGCGCTTTCCGTCGGGGCTGAGACGCGGAGAGGAATAGAAATCGTTTCCCGAAACCAGCACGCGGCCAGTATCCTCTCCTTCAAGACCGAGACTGACAATCGTATTGACGGCTTCGCGCCCGCTCTCCGTGTGGTCTTCACGGACCGAGATCAAGCGCCCGCGTCTCTTGTCAAAAATCATGTCGGCGTAGCGCATCTCTACGGCGGGCGTGAGCGGCTGTGGCTCCTCGCCATCTCTGACGCGATAGAGCCTCTGGTCCACAAAGTTTGTGAAGTAGAGCGTGCCGCCCGATGCGACCAGATCGCCGCCACCATATTCATGCACGCGTGTTCGCGCATTAAAAGGCTGCGGCGTCATGTCCACGGTCTTGCCTTCGGGCGAGCGCCGCACGACGACGCTTCGCCCGCCCTCGCTCGGACGCGACTCGATCCAGTAAATATCATCCGCGTCGAGCGCGAGCTGGCCCAGTCCTATTGCTCCGCGAACGATGAGGTCCGAAGTAATCGGCGATTTCCAGGAACCGTATGGTGCGACTTCTGCCATGAATCTGCTGCTCCTTGATCCTCGCCCGCGATTAGATGAGCGAGCCGTTTGTCCTTAGATTGATGAAACGATTTTGAGAGCCTGGCTGATATTAGCCGTTCTCGAACCTCGCGGGCAATCCGACGGGCCATCTCCGGGCGATTCCTGTTATGCTGCCTCTCATGTTGCGGTTGCGAGGCTCTCATCTTAAAATTTTAAGCGTGTGCGCCGCCAAAGCGCCGCCGTTGAGGTGGACCAGAGAGGAAGCGTGTTTAAGAGGCTATGCCTGATCGTGATTTCGAGAGGGACGAACTGGCGGTTGCCGAGAGCGAAACCAGGCTGGAAGAACCGCCGCTCTACAAAGTGCTGTTGCATAACGACAACTTCACGACGATGGAGTTTGTCGTCTACGTCCTTCAGACAATCTTCCAGCGCACCGAAAGCGATTCCATCACGATCATGCTCAAGGTTCACCAGGAGGGCATAGGCGTGGCCGGAATTTACACGTATGAAGTAGCAGAGATGAAAGTCGAAAGGGTCGCGGCCCTCGCAGAGGCCAACGAATACCCGCTCCTCTGCACGCTCGAACAGGCTTGAAAGCAAAAGCTAATCAAGACGAAAAACCATTCTCTAATTTGACCGGCTGAAAACTAAAAACTGAAAACTGAGCGAATGATTACCAAAGAGTTACAGGCAACCTTGAGCGCGTCGGTCGAAGAGGCCATCAACCGTCGGCATGAATACGTCACGCTCGAGCATCTTTTATACGCGTTGCTCTCGGACCGTGCGGCGAGCGAGACCATACGCCATTGCGGCGGAGATGTGGATGCGCTCAAGCGCGAGCTGGAAAAATTCTTCTCCGAGAATATGCAGGCGCAGGCGAGCGAGCTGGCAGACCTGCCCGAACAGACGCTGATGTTCCAGCGCGTCCTGCAATACGCTCTGCTTCAGGCCGAAGGGAGCGGGCAGAAGGAGATTGACGGCGGGAACGTTTTGGCCGCGCTCTTTCAGGCAGAGCGCTCGCACGCCGTCTACCTCTTAAAGAAACAGGGCATCACGCGCCTGGACGTGCTCAACTATATCTCTCACGGCATCTCTAAACTGGACGGCGAAGATGAAGCCTTCATCGGCGGCGACGAGGCCGAAAGCGAAAACGCGCAGGCGCAGCGCGACCCGCTCGCCTCCTTCACCGTCAACCTCAACGAGCGCGCCGCCGCAGGCCACATTGACCCGCTCATTGGCCGCTCGGTAGAGCTGCTGCGCACGATACAGATTCTCTGCCGCCGCCGCAAAAACAATCCCATCTACGTGGGCGAGCCTGGCGTCGGCAAGACGGCCATCGCGGAGGGTCTCGCGCTGAAGGTTCAGGAAGGCAAAGTGCCGGAGGTCTTGAAGGATGCGGTCGTTTATGCGCTCGACATGGGAGCCGTGCTTGCCGGGACGAAGTATCGCGGCGAGTTCGAGCAGCGTTTCAAGGGCGTCATCAACGCGCTCAAGAAAAAGCCCGGCTCGATTCTCTTTATAGACGAGATACACACGATTGTCGGCGCGGGCGCTGTCTCCGGCGGCTCTATGGATGCTTCAAATATTCTCAAGCCCGCGCTGGCTACGGGAGAGCTGCGCTGCATCGGCTCGACGACCTATGCCGAGTACAAGGCGGCCTTCGAGCGCGACCGCGCGCTGGCCCGACGTTTTCAAAAGATAGAGGTTGGCGAGCCGACCGTAGAGGAAACCGTAGAGATTCTAGACGGGCTGAAGAGTTATTACGAAGAGCATCACGGCGTTCGTTATACGCCGGAAGCTTTGCGCGTCGCGGCGGAGCTGGCGGCCAAGTATCTGCATGACCGCTTTCTGCCTGACAAGGCGATTGACGTGATGGATGAAGCGGGCGCGGCTGTCAAATTGTTGCCCGCAGACGAGCGGCGCGAAACGATAGAGGTCCAGGACATAGAGACTGTCATCGCGCGTATGGCGAAGATTCCGCCGAAGACTGTCGTCAGCTCGGAAAAGGACCGGCTTCAGGGGTTGCCCGCTGCGCTCCGCTCCGTCATTTACGGACAGGACCACGCGATTGAAAGAATCGTCAACGCCATCAAGCTCTCGCGCGCAGGATTGGGCCACCCCGAAAAGCCTACGGGGTCGTTTCTCTTTTCTGGTCCAACCGGAGTCGGCAAGACGGAGCTTGCCCGTCAGCTCGCGCACGCGCTCGGCATAGAGTTCATACGCTTTGACATGAGCGAGTATGCCGAATCGCACACGGTCTCGCGGCTCATCGGCGCGCCCCCCGGTTACGTCGGCTTTGACCAGGGCGGACTTCTCACGGATGCCATCATCAAAACGCCTTACGCCGTCCTCGTCCTCGACGAGATTGAAAAGGCGCACCCGAATCTCTACAACATTCTCTTACAGGTGATGGACCACGCGACCCTCACAGACAACAACGGCAAGAAGGCAGACTTTCGCAACGTGATCCTGATTATGACGACCAATGCGGGCGCGCGAGAGATGAGCGAGGGCGGGATAGGCTTTAAGACGGAGAGCGGCAAGGGCCGTGGGCGCGGCGCGATTGAGCGCACCTTTAGTCCTGAGTTTCGCAACCGCCTGGATGCCTGGGTCGCCTTCGAGCCTTTGAGCTTCGAGGTCATCGAAATGGTGGTTGACAAGTTCATCAAGGAATTAAACTCGCAGCTCGCGGAAAAGGGCGTCAAGGTTCGACTCACAGAAGAGGCCCGCGCCTGGCTCGCGCGACAGGGCTTCGACCGTCTGCTCGGCGCGCGCCCGATGGCCCGCCTTATTCAACAGAAGATAAAAGCTCCGCTCGCAGAGCAGCTTCTGTTCGGTGAAGTCGAAAAGAAAGGAGAGGTCCTCATTGACATAAAGAATGAAGAGCTTTCCCTGAGCTTTGCTTCCGTCACAGCTGAGAAATATCAGGAGGGCAAATAAAAGCGAGCGAGCAGGCAATTTAAACGCAAAAGGTACTGGTGAGAGCGCGCAGCGGAGACACACAGAGGGTTCCTTTGCGTTCTCGGCGCGTCCTCACCAGTGCCCTTTGTCTTTAAAGTTTTCCCTCCGTCCCTTTGAAATTCTCTTTTGATTAGCTGAAGCCCACTCTTTGGACGTGCCAGGCTAGGGCTGCCATGCAGGTCCAAAATCATTTGCCGGGTTATTCGTTAGATTAACCTGCGTCGAGCCGTTGCTATCCATCGCATAGATTTCCGAATTGCCGTCCCGCCAACTTGCGCAGACGAGATTCAGGCCGTCCGGTGACCATCTTGGAAAATACTCATCGCCCGAATTGAAGGTCAGCCGGGCCACTCCGCTGCCGTCCGAATTCATCACATAGACTTCAAAGTAGCCGCTCTGAAACGGGCCGGACTGGTCGCCCACGTAGGCGATCTTCGTCCCGTCCGGCGACCAGGCGGGCATCATGCTGACTCCCGGTCCATTGGTCAACATCGTCTGATTACTGCCGTCCGCGTTCATCACGCAAATCCCTATCGAGCCTATGCGATTACTTGAAAAGATGATTTTCCTGCCGTCAGGAGACCAGCTCGGAAAATAATCCGAGTTGGTATTGTTGGTCAGCCTCTTGATATTGCTGCCATCGCTATTCATGACATAAATCTGCGGTAAAGATCCGCCGCGATAGCTCTCGAAGACGATCTTGCTGCCATCAGGAGACCAGACCGGATTGTGGTCATTGCCCGTGCCCGGAGTGAGGTTAGTCTGGTTGCTGCCGTCAGCGTTGATGACAAAGATATTATTTCTG